>NZ_JBZFUN010000001.1:0-403959 GCF_058314555.1 Streptococcus sp. ALY_211
AATAACGCGACTTTTTGGTAGAATAATTAGTGGACATGTTCATCTGCTTTCTATACTGAGTTGGAGGATTCTAGTATATCAGACGAACATGTCTTTTGTGTTGCACTTCATTTTACAACGCGGGATTAAATAAATTAGTTAAAAATTTCTCACTTATGAATGATAGAGAGAGACAGTATGCTAGTCATGGCAACACTCACTTAGATTTTTTACTGTTTAATGCGCTAACTAAACAGCCAATTTTAGCAATAGAAGTTGATGGCTATAAGTATCATACACTAGGTTCTGACCAAGCTAAACGAGATTCTATGAAAAATAAAATTTTAGAGAAATATGGTATTCCAATAAAACGCTTTGCAACAAATGGAAGTGGAGAAAGAGAACAGTTGGAAGAATTTCTGAGTAATTATAAATCAGAAAATGTAGATTACAACAACGATTTTATCAATCAAGTTGATTAGGAAAGCTAAAGTTGAGATGAGGCTGAGATTTTTCCAGTCTCATCACTAGTTTTATATACCACGATGGAAAACATTTAATAGATAAGGATTTATATATGAAAACTTGTACAATTTATTGACAAGTTTTTTCTTTTATTTTATACTGTGGTTAAATATTAGGAATTAGTGAGGTTTTACCATGGAAGCAGTCGTTTATTCAACTTTTCGTAATAATCTCAAAGACTATATGAAAAAGGTCAATAATGAATTTGAACCGCTTATAGTTGTTAATAAAAATCCTGATGAAGATATCGTTGTTCTTTCAAAAAGTGAGTGGGACAGTATTCAGGAGACCCTTCGAATTTCACAAAATAAATATCTTTCGGATAAGATTATTGAAGGGCTTGCTCAAGCAAGAGCGGGTCAGGTTGAAGTTCATGAGATTGAGGATTAGTTATGCCTATGAAATTTACAGATTCTGCGTGGAGAGATTACTGTTATTGGCAGAATCAGGATAAAAAGACACTCAAGCGCATTAATAGGATTTTAAAAGATGTTCAACGTTCTCCTTTTGAAGGAATCGGTAAGCCTGAACCCTTAAGGCACGACTATCAAGGAGCATGGTCAAGACGAATTGATGCTGAAAATCGTCTCGTTTATCTAATTGAAGATGATGGTGTCACTTTCATTTCACTACGAGATCATTACTAAATCTAATCTCCAAATTTTTTGGAGATTTTTCCATTTTCCCCCTTGACCCTTACGCTGCGTCATGGTCTATACTCATAGTTGAGGTGAACAGAGCCTACACTTCTGAGAACATAGCTAAGCCTTCCTAGGTGTTTGATCACTTTTATCAGGCTTACTAAGTTCTGGGAGTGTAAGAGCTAGTATCCTCAGTAGAGAGGAGGTTCCTATGAAGACCGTTAAGGAGATGAGTCAGCTGTCGGGTGTCAGTGTGCGCACGCTGCATTATTATGATGAGATCGATCTGCTCAAGCCCAGTCAGGTGGCTGAGAATGGCTATCGCTATTATGATCATGAGGCGATAGAGCGCCTTCAGGAAATCTTGCTGTTTCGGGAGCTGGAATTTCCTCTCAAAACCATTAAGAAGATTGTGGACAGTCCGAGTTATGACCGCAAGGTAGCTTTGACCAAGCAGATAGCCCTTTTGGAGGCCAAGAAGGCACATTTGGAAGGCGTTTTAGCTCATGCTCGTCGTCTGCAAGAAGGAGGAGATACGATGACATTTACCGCTTATGATAAGTCTCAGCTGCAAGCCCTTGAGACTGAAGCCAAGGAGCGTTGGGGTGATACTCAGGCTTATCAAATTTTTGAGGCCAAGACGGATAAGGAAGCTTTTGCACAAGTGACTGATGAGATGTTGGCTATCATGGCTGAGTTTGGACGCCTGAGAGATTTGGATGTCGCTGATGATAAGGTTCAAGCCCAAGTCAAGATTCTGCAGGATTATATCTCAGAGCATTTCTACCCTTGTAGCCCAGAAATTTTAGCCGGACTTGGGAAGATGTATGCGACTGATAATCGTTTCAGTCAAACCATTGATCAGGCTGGCGGAGCAGGAACTGCTGATTTTGTCAGCCGTGCTATTGAACAGTATTGTTTATAGTGAGTATATAATAAAAAGGGAAACTCAAAAGAGTTTCCCTTTTTGGCGAGGTTTAATGAATTAAAGTAGCCTTCCCTTTATCGTCAAGCTGATAGGTATGTCCCTCGTAGTCCAGTGTGCGATTGACCCAAAGTTCACCAGAATCAGGGTCGAAGTAGTACTGATTGCCATCAATGTCGACCAATTCTCCCTTGACTTGGATACCAGTGCTTTCTGTAAATTGCAGGCGCTTATATTCGTCACCGACCCCCTTATCAATATGCCCAAGACTGAAGTAGTAGGTTTTGCCATCAATTACCTGCCAGCCGGTCAGGACTTTTCCATTGGCATCTAGATAGCGCCACTCATTTCTATCTGGGTATGCTTGATACCAACCGCTTGGCTTGAGTTCTCCGCTGTCTTTATCAAAACCATAAACATCCTGATCAACGCCGTGAACTCCGTTGGCGCGTGTGTATGACGGCTGATAGATGTCTGCATTTTCAGGTTCTACGGTATAGTAGGTTTTGCCATCTTTTTCATACCAGCCTTGTTGCAGTTTACCATCAGCACCAAAGTAGCCCACCTGATTATTATAAGATGGATTATAGCCAAATGATGCGAGACCATACTGCACCAAAGTGTCTGTGACCACTTGGTCATTTTTGATATAGTAAAGATCATCTTCTACAGTGACAGGGCGTGGATAATTGCTGGAAACGGATTGACCGCCATCTCCAAAGTAATAGCGTTTGCCATCGATAGTTTGGAAACCTTTAACCCCATAGCCATCTTTACCAAAGTAATAGGTGCTGTAGTAGCGACTACCCTGGAAACCGTAGAGAGCGTGGTCTTCGTCCAAAATCATTTTATTTTTAACCATTTCCCCTGTTTCTTTATCGAAATAATAATTTTTATGATCGATAACGGTCAAGCCCTTGACATAGCTGCCATCCTCTAGTTGATAGTAAGTTTTACCATCTTCCTTAGTAATAAAACCATAGGTTTCCTGGGCTTTACCATCCTGTCCTAGGGTGTAATCTTTTCCATCAACAGTTACTGTTTCTATCTTCGGATATCCCAGAGGCTCTGAAGGATTATTGTTTTTATCAATGGTTACTGTTTGATTTTTAACCAGCTCACCAGTATTTGAATCAAAGTAATATTTGGCGCCATCGATGATCAGCATTTGTCCCTTAATCTGTCCAAATCTAGTCCGATGATCATAGTAGTATGTTGTGTCTTCTGGTTTAGCGAAGTAGTAGGTTTTACCATCAATGGTTTTCCAGCCTTCAGCCAGCTGTCCGTCTTCGTTAGCATAGTAATAGCCCTGATAGTCTTCGGTATTCACTTGAATAAAGGTATTTTTTAGAGGACGACCATTGCTGTCAAGATAGTAGTAGCCGGCAGTACTGCCGTCTAACCCTTGTTCTTGCTGGTGATAGACGGTATTTTTATATTGTCCGCCGTACTTTTTATCAAAGTGATAAAGCACTCCGTCGATAAGCTGATCGCCTTTGACGGCTTTGCCGTCTTCTCCAATATAGAGCCAGCCTGTTTGATGGGCACTTCGCTTGATGTTAGTTGGATAGTCTCTATCATAGACAAAACGGTTGCTGACAGTGTTGCCATTTTCATCATAATAGATAATGTCAGACTGGCCTTTGGTGAAGGTTCTGCTGACTTGGTCACGGTACTGAGCTGTTTTGGCTGCTTCTCCTTCTAGGATAATACCTGTATCTTTATCTGTGACGATAGCTTTTCCATACTTATCATAACCGATTCCTTTAAGCTGACGGCCGTCTTGTTTAAAGTAGTAATTCAGACCGTCAATCGTCTGATAACCATAAACTAATCGTCCGTTTTCGTCAGCATAGTAGTAAACGAGTTGTCCTGAGTCTTCATCAATGTGAGGGACAAATTGCTTCTTAAAGAGTGCACCATCTTGGCTGTTGAAGTAGTAACGGGAACTCTGAACTTTTTTGAGTCCACCTGTGCGGTTTACATTACCGTTTTCATCAAAATAGTAAGTCTTCCCGTCAATGTCCGCAAAGCCATCTTTTACTTGGTAGCCCTTATTGAAATAAACTTGTTTGTTATCGGCAGTCTGCCAGCCAGAGAAACCCTTGCTGTCGGCAATGCTGAAATCATCGTTGAAATAATAGGTTTTCCCATGAACTTCATGTAAACCAGTGACTTCTAGTCGACTGCCGTCTTCAGCAAAGTAATAGGCTTTAGAATCAGGGGTAATCCCAACTTTGTTAGTAATGACTTGTCCGTTGTCCTTATCAAGATAATAGATTTTGCCACTGTTCTCAGCAATATTTCCCCTAACTTGGCTACCATCTTGGTTGAAGTAAAACTTTTTGCCATCGATGGTCTGCCAGCCAGTCACCTTTTGTTTGTTGGCATCGAGGAAGTACCACTGACCGTTTTCTTCATTGAAGGAATTGGCAGCTCGGCTGTTGTGTGGCGCTTGGATAGCTAGATCAGCAGGCTGGGTCGGTGTTGCTGCTTGTTCTGCCTGATTGTTAGCTGGTGCTTTTGGCTCTTGGGCTGCTTGCTCTTTTTGTTCAACCGCTTGATTGGCAGCTTGTCCCTCTTGATTCTCGACAGCTTGGGCATTTTGTTCAGCAGCAGGCTTAGCTTCTTCAGCTTGACCTTGATCCCCGCCTGATCCATCTTGGCCAGGGGCGACCTCAGGTGTGCCTTGGGCTGGCTTTTGTTGAGCAGCTGGAGTTTCTTGAACAGCAGGTGTTTGTTCTGCTTTTTGCTCACCAGCCTGATTAGCTGGTGTGTTTTGCTGGGCAGCTGCCTGTTCTTGAGGAGCTGGTGCTGCTTGGTCAGCGCTGGCTTGACTGCCAGCTGCAAAAAGTGCTGTAGCAGCTGTTGCGGTTACCGCAATGGTTACCCAGTGTTTTTTAACCTTGTGCAATTTGAAGCGTTTTTGATTTTCCATAAAAATATCCTCACTTTAAAATAATTTTTAGGTTATTCTAGCATTTTTTGAAACCGATTTCTTTAAAAATTCTAAAATGATAAAGAATTGTAAATTTTAGACATTATTAAGACATAAAAGGATAGAGGTATGGATAAAATTTTTAGTTTGCTAGCGGTTAAGATCAGTATATTTCTTCTTTATTTATAGAAGGGATAAAAGGTCAGTAAAAGTCAGATAAAAGTATTGACCTTTACTGACCAAAGGTGTATACTATAGTCACAGGGATAAAGGAACCCTGATAATTCTGGTGATTATTCTCCATTACCAGAGATGAGAGAGAAGGAAGGTTTTTATTTTCACTTAATTAGTCAGTATTAGTCAAAAATCAAAGGCCGAGTAGGCTCTAAATTTTTAATGGATTGGTCAGACTTGGTCAAATCAAACCTAGCAGAAAAGAGGAAGACAGATGAACAACAATTTTAATAACTTTAATAGTATGGATGATATTTTCAATCAATTAATGGGGAGCATGGGTGGTTTTAATAGTGAAACTAGACGTTACCGTATTAATGGCCGTGAAGTGAGCCCTGAGGAGTTTGCTTATTATCGTCAGAATGGTCATTTACCGAATCAGGAAGAAGTCTCTTCGGAAAGGCCTTCAGGTCATGTGAAAAAGGATGGTATTTTGGCAAAACTAGGGCGTAATTTAACCCAGGAAGCGCGTGATGGTCAGTTGGATCCTGTTATAGGACGCAACCAAGAAATCCAAGATACCGCTGAAATTCTTGCACGCAGGACTAAGAATAATCCTGTCTTAGTAGGAGATGCTGGTGTTGGTAAGACGGCAGTTGTTGAAGGCTTAGCCCAAGCCATTGTGGCTGGTGATGTGCCAGCAGCGATCAAAAATAAGGAAATCATCTCCATCGATATTTCTGGCTTAGAGGCTGGTACACAGTATCGTGGTGCTTTTGAAGAAAATATCCAAAATCTCATGAATGAGGTCAAAGAAGCAGGTAATATCATCTTGTTCTTTGATGAAATTCATCAAATTCTCGGTGCAGGTAGTACAGGTGATGGGCAAGGTTCTAAAGGCTTAGCCGATATTATCAAACCTGCGCTTTCACGTGGAGAGCTGACTCTTATTGGTGCCAGTACACAGGATGAATATCGAAACACCATTCTAAAGAATGCTGCCCTTGCTCGTCGCTTTAATGAAGTCAAGGTCAATGCACCCTCAGCTGACGATACGCTGGAAATCCTTAAAGGCATCAAGCCACTCTATGAGGAACATCACAATGTAGAGTTGCCAGACAGTGTCTTGAAAGCAGCAGTAGATTATTCTATTCAATACATGCCGCAGCGTTCTCTTCCTGATAAGGCTATTGACCTGGTCGATGTGACTGCTGCTCATTTGGCTGCCAAACATCCCGTGACGGACCTTAAGACTCTGGAAGAAGAAATAGCTCAGGCTAAGGAACGTCAACAAGCAGCAGCAGATAAGGAAGACTATGAAGCTGCCTTGGCTGAAAAAGTTAAGATTGATGACCTACAAAAGCAGGTGGACAATCATACTGAGCGTCAAAAAGTAGTGGCAAGTATTAATGATGTCGCTCAAGCTGTTGAACGTATGACCGGTATTCCTGTTTCACAAATGGGTGCTTCTGATATTGAGCGCTTGAAAGAAATGGGCAGTCGTCTTAAGGGCAAGGTCATCGGTCAGGATGAAGCTGTGCAGGCAGTGGCCCGTGCTATTCGCCGAAACCGTGCAGGCTTTGATGAAGGAAACCGACCAATCGGCAGCTTCTTATTTGTCGGACCTACCGGCGTCGGTAAGACAGAGTTGGCCAAGCAACTGGCTCTGGATATGTTTGGAACCAAGGATGCCGTTATCCGTCTGGATATGTCAGAGTATAGCGATCGTACAGCCGTTTCTAAGTTGATCGGGACAACGGCTGGTTATGTGGGCTATGATGATAATTCCAACACGCTGACCGAACGGGTTCGTCGCAATCCTTATTCTATTATCCTCTTAGATGAAATTGAAAAGGCTGATCCGCAGGTTATCACTCTGCTTCTACAAGTTTTGGATGATGGCCGCCTGACTGATGGTCAAGGTAACACTGTCAACTTCAAGAATACTGTTATTATTGCGACCTCCAATGCTGGTTATAGCTTTGGTGCTGTTCCAGAAGAAGAAGGTAAAGAAGTCAGTCTGCGTGATAAATTAGCGCCCTTCTTCCGTCCAGAATTTCTCAATCGCTTCAATGGTGTCATTGAGTTCTCTCACCTATCAAAAGATGATTTGAAAGAGATCGTTGATCTCATGCTGGATGAAGTCAACCGTACTCTGGCGAAAAAGAATATTACATTGGACGTAAGCGAAGCGGCCAAAACTTACCTGATTGAAGAAGGTTACGATGAAGCTATGGGAGCTCGTCCTTTACGCCGGGTGATTGAAGGTGAGATTCGTGATAAGGTGACAGATTTCTATCTTGACCACCTTGATGCTAAAGCACTGAAGGCCGATATGGTTGATGATGAACTGGTGATTCAAGCTGTGTAATTTTCTCCTATATGGTCAATAAGGTTGAGACAGAGGTTCTCAGCCTTATTTATTTGCTAGGAACGCTGGTCTGGAGAACTGTTGGAGGTTATCCAATCTCCTGTACTTTGCTTCACTGTATTTCCAACCTCTAAGACTCTCTCAAACCTTTTGGGTGATTTATTATTAGCGCTAAAGCTGTTGGATTAGGGTTTTTAATGACTAGAGACTGGATCAATTTTGTGGTACAATAATGGTGATTTTGCCCTTGGGCAAGTGAGTAAAATATACCAATAGCGAATTAAAGGAGAAATTATGGGACGTAAATGGGCCAATATTGTTGCGAAAAAAACTGCTAAAGATGGTGCAAACTCTAAAGTTTATGCCAAGTTCGGTGTTGAAATTTATGCGGCTGCCAAGCAAGGTGAACCAGATCCAGAGTCAAACTCAGCTTTGAAGTTCGTGTTGGAGCGGGCTAAGCAAGCGCAAGTACCAAAGCATGTCATCGATAAAGCGATTGATAAAGCTAAGGGAAATACGGATGAAACGTTTGTAGAAGGGCGTTATGAAGGCTTCGGGCCAAATGGATCTATGATTATTGTAGATACCTTGACTAGCAATGTTAATCGTACAGCAGCCAATGTTCGGACGGCTTTTGGTAAAAATGGCGGTAACATGGGAGCATCAGGTTCGGTGTCCTACATGTTTGATCGCAAGGGAGTTATTGTCTTTGCTGGCGATGATGCTGATGCGGTCTTTGAGCAGTTGCTGGAGGCTGATGTTGATGTAGATGATGTCGAAGCAGAAGAGGGCAGTATTACAGTTTATACCGCTCCAACTGATCTTCATAAGGGGATGGAGGCGCTTCGAGCAAATGGGGTTGAGGAATTTCAAGTCACTGAGTTGGAAATGATTCCGCAATCAGAGGTTGAATTGTCAGGTGAAGATTTGGAAGCTTTTGAAGGCTTGATCGATGCACTGGAAGATGATGATGACGTGCAAAAGGTTTATCACAATGTTGCTGATCTTTAATTCGTCTATCCTGGACCTAAAATAAGAGAGCGAGGGAAATCAAAGCCGTGATTTTCTCACAGGTGAGTGATTTCATCCCTTTTCTCTTTTTATTAGGCAGATGAAACCGTTGTCAAATATGATATAATACAAGAGAGTTAAATTGAGTGAGGAATTGGTACTATGGCGGTTAAAGATTTTATGACTAGAAAAGTAGTTTACGTCTCTCCGGAAACGACTGTTGCAGCAGCTGCAGATGTCATGCGTGAGCAGGGGCTACGTCGTTTGCCTGTTATCGAAAATGATAAGTTGGTCGGTTTGGTAACCGAAGGGACAATGGCAGAAGCAACACCTTCTAAAGCTACGAGTTTATCGATTTATGAGATGAACTATCTTCTCAACAAGACTAAGATCAAAGATATTATGATTAAAGATGTTGTGACGGTATCTCCTTTTTCTAGTATCGAAGATGCTATCTACATTATGATGACGCATAAGGTTGGTGTTCTTCCTGTAGAAGAGAACGGAGTGGTGTCTGGTATTATTACGGATCGTGATGTCTATCGTACCTTCCTTGAGGTGTCTGGCTATGGCGAGGCAGGTGTGCGTGTACGTATTTTAGCTGATGATAGTGTGGGTGTTCTTGAACGGATCGTGGGTACTATTGCTAAGGAAGGGCTTAATATTAGGCGGACGGTTATTGCCAATGCTAAAAATGGCCAAGTGATCAATGAAATTCAAATTGATGGTCAGGTGGATCCTGCGAGTCTTAAGGCTAAGCTGGAAGCAGTTGGTCTGATTGTGGATGATATTCAACTGACAGAAGCTAAAGTTTTATAAAGAAAGAGCACTAGAAAATGAATTAATTTTTCTAGTGCTTTTATAATAAATTAGGAGACTGCTTATTCTTAGATGTTACCCCGAGGAAGGTAAAAGAAGCTGGGAAAAATGATATTGGGCCAAGAAAAATAGGCTTTTTTTTGGTAGAATAGATAACAGTATGGAAAATAAAAAACCAGTAAGAAAAGGGAAGCTGATTACCCTAGAAGGTCCTGATGGGGCCGGTAAGACAAGTGTTTTAATGGAACTTGTTCCTAAGATAGAGGCGCAGGGTTATCAGGTTGTGACGACGAGAGAGCCTGGCGGTGTAGCTATTGCTGAGAAGATCCGTGAGATTATCTTGGATGTTGCTCACACTGAGATGGATGATAAGACGGAGCTTTTGCTTTATATTGCGGCTAGACGTCAGCACTTGGTAGAAAAGGTCATACCGGCTTTGGAGATGGGGAAAGTTGTATTGATGGATCGTTTTATCGATAGTTCGCTAGCCTATCAAGGTTATGGTCGTGGTTTGGACATCCAAGCGATCAAGTGGTTGAATGCTTATGCGATTGAGGATGTGCATCCTGATTTGACCTTGTTATTTGATGTTCCATCTGAAGTTGGATTAGAGCGTATTCAGGTGGCAGATGAGCGTGAGGTTAATCGCTTGGACCTTGAGAAGCTGGATATGCACCAGCGCGTGCGTCAGGGTTACCTAGATCTGGCTGAGGAAGAGGCAGGGCGCATTGAGGTAATTGACGCTAGTCAGCCTTTGAGCCAAGTGGTTGCGCAAGCCATCAGTCGGATAAATAAGGAGTTGGCAGATTGATGACACTAAGGGATCTTCAGCCTAAAATTTTTGATGAATTTCACCAGATTTTACGTCAGGATAGGCTGAGTCATGCTTATCTTTTTTCAGGGAATTTTGGGAGTTTTGATATGGCTCTCTTTCTTGCTCAGAGTCAGTTTTGTGAAAATCTTCAAGATGCTCTTCCTTGCGGTGAGTGTCGTGAGTGTCGCTTGATTAGGGATAGAGATTTTTCTGATGTCAAAATTATCGAACCCCAGGGCAATCTGATCAAGACCGATACGATTCGTGAGCTCTTGCGTGATTTTACACGCTCTGGATTTGAGGGGCAAAAGCAATTTTTTATCATCAAGGATGCCGATAAGATGCATGTCAATGCTGCTAATAGTCTTTTGAAATTTATTGAGGAGCCCCAGTCTGCTTCTTATATGATATTGGTCAGTGCTGATGAGAGTAAGGTGTTGCCGACTATTCGCAGTCGCTGTCAGCGATTTTATTTTACAAAAAATACAGCCTACTTGAGAGAGCGCTTGGAATTGAAGGGGGCGCTCAAAGATAAGGCAGAGTTGATCGCAGATTTGGCAGATGATGAGCATGAGGCTGTGGAGCTGGCCAATTCGACGAAGTTTGATGAGATCTATCGTCTAGCGCAAAAATATGTGACGACCTTTAAATCCAAGCCTGATCAAGCTTTTTTACAGGCTGGTCAGCTTGCTAGTCTAACTGATGATAAGGTGGAGCAAGATCTGATTTTCAGGCTTCTCTTAATTCTTTTTGGACGAAATCAGCAACCAGATGCTGTCACTCGCTTATACCAAGCTAGGCAGATGTGGTTGAGCTATGTTAGCTTTCAAAGCAGTTTAGAATTTATGGTGCTATCATGATAGAAGTAATTGGAATTAGATATGATGACGGTGAGTCATTGAGCTATGTTTTACCAAGTCAGGAGGTTCATAAAAACGATCGTATAGTTGTTCGCTTAAGCAAGGGTGAGCGTCTGGCAACTGTTGTGCAGGAAAATCATAAGCGACCGGCAAATACTCTGCCAGCCCAGATGGATAAAGTGGTGCGTCTAGCTGATGATGCAGATTTGAAGAGGTCTGAGGAAAATATGGCTCTGGCTAAGGAAAGCCGGTCCAAGGTTAAGGATTTGATTGCCAAGCACAATCTTCAGATGAAGTTGGTTCAGATTATTTTTTCCTTGGATCGCAGCCATGTGTTTATTACCTATACGGCTGAAAAGCGTGTGGACTTTCGTCAGCTCCTGAGGGAGTTGGCTGGGTATTTTAGAGCACGTATTGAATTGCGACAGATCAGCCCACGTGAAGAAGCCAAGGTCTATGGTGGGCTTGGACCTTGCGGCCGTCCCTTGTGCTGCTCGACCTTTCTGGGAGATTTTCCGCCAGTCTCTATTAAAATGGTGAAAAATCAAAATCTTTCGCTAAGTTCAGGGAAAAACACGGGGTTATGCGGCCGTCTCTTGTGCTGTCTGAGCTATGAGGATGATTTTTATCGGGAGGCTAAGCAGAAATTTCCAGATTACGGTAGCAAGGTTAAAACCCAAGAAGGTTGGGGGACTGTTGCTGGTATGGATGTCTTTAAAGAGACGGTCAATATTCGCTTTGAAGAGCAGGCTGGTATCTTGACCTACAGTTTGGAGGAAATAAGCCAGTATGGATAGAAAAGAATTATTTGATGCTTTTGATGAAGTCTCCAACAATCTGATGGAAAATTTTGCTCAAGTGGAACTCATGAAGAAGAAGCTTGAAGAGATTATGGAGGAGAATTCTCAGCTGAGATTGGAGAATGCAAAACTGCGTGAGCGTTTGTCGGATGTTGATCAATCGCAACCCGTCAAAACGGCCAGTGCCGGTCGACAAAATCTAGAGGCAATCTATGATGATGGTTTTCATGTTTGCAATATCGACTATGGTAAGCGACGTGATATCAATGAAGACTGCTTGTTTTGTATGGAATTGCTGAACAGGGGGTAGGCATGAAGCTGCAAAGAAGTTTTAAAGAGTACCAGTCAACTGGGATCCTTTTTTTGGTACCGACTCCCATTGGTAACCTGGAAGACATGACTTTTCGTGCGATCAAAACCTTGAAAGAGGTGGACTTTATCTGCGCAGAAGATACCAGAAATACAGGGATCTTGTTGAAACATTTTGAGATTGAGACTAGACAGATTTCTTTCCATGAGCATAATGCCCATGATAAGATTCCAGGACTTATCGATCTGCTGCGTGAGGGAAAATCTTTAGCTCAGGTCTCTGATGCAGGGATGCCCAGTATTTCTGACCCTGGTCATGATTTGGTTAGGGCTGCTATCCAAGCCGAGGTGCCAGTGGTCCCTCTGCCTGGGGCATCTGCTGGTATCACTGCCTTGATTGCTAGTGGCTTATCTCCCCAACCCCATGTTTTTTATGGGTTCTTACCCCGAAAAAAAGGGCAACAGATCAGTTTCTTTGAGGAGAAAAAGCCCTATCCAGAGACACAAATTTTTTATGAATCACCCTACCGTGTGGCTGATACGCTGACTAATATGCTGTCTGTTTATGGGGATCGTCAAGTGGTCTTAGTTCGTGAGCTGACCAAGCTTTATGAGGAATATCAGCGTGGCTTGATTTCGGAAGTGTTAAAACATATTTCAGAATATCCGCTTAAGGGGGAATGCCTCTTAATTGTCGATGGTGCAGGGGAAGTGTCTTTATCTGGCCCCGATGAGTCCATCGACATTAAGGCTGAGGTGGCTAAGCGAATAGCTGCAGGCAATAAGCCCAATCAAGCCATTAAGGCCGTTGCTAAGCAGTATGGCATGAATCGCCAAGATGTCTATAATCGTTACCATGAGATTGATTGATAGCTAAAGAAAAGGAGTGAGAGTGAGACTTCATTACGGTTTGTTGATGGCGTCCTACTCTCTTTTTTGAGTTTTAGGAAAAGCTCTTCTAGTTAAGGTTGTCAGATCATTTTTTATTGATTCTGCTGCAATGTTCGTGAATCTTGCAAAAGTAAAAGGTTTTCTATTGGAAAATATGTAAAATTCAGATAATTATTGCTATAATGGTCTCATTAAATTTTGGAGGTATCGTTATGACTGTTTACAATTTCTCAGCAGGACCTGCTACTCTACCTAAACCAGTTTTGGAACAAGCACGTGATGAGCTGCTTGATTATCAAGGTTCCGGAATGTCCGTGCTAGAAATGTCCCATCGCTCTCCAGAATTCGACAAGATTATTAAAGATGCTGAAAGCCTCTTGCGAGATTTGATGGCTATTCCTGATCATTACAAGGTGCTGTTCTTGCAGGGAGGGGCTTCCCTGCAATTCACCATGGTACCGCTCAATCTTGCTCAGGGTAAGAAGGCTTATTATTTAGTTGGTGGTTCTTGGGGTAAGAAAGCCTACAATGAGGCTGTGAAATTATCCAAGACTATTCCTTTTGACCCTATTCTCTTAGCTTCTTCAGAAGAGACGGTCTATGATCATATTCCTGACTTTGATCCAGCCAGTATCGATAAAGATGCGGCTTATGTCCACCTTACGACCAACAATACGATCGAGGGGACCTCTATCTATGAGTTACCGGATACCAATGGTGTGCCTATTGTAGCTGATATGTCTTCTAATATTTTGGCGGCTCGCTATAATGTTGAAGATTTTGCCTTGATCTATGCTGGTGCACAAAAAAATATTGGCCCAGCAGGGGTGACCGTGGTTATCGTCAGAGAGGATTTTCTCAATGACCAACCTCAATTATCTGCTATGCTGGATTATCGGATTCAGGCAGATGCCCAATCTCTCTACAATACACCACCTGCTTACAATATCTATATTTCAAAGTTGGTATTTGAGTGGGTCAAAAACACGATCGGCGGTGTGGACAAGATGGCTGAGATCAACCGTGAGAAGTCAGCCCTTCTCTACGATGCTATTGATCGATCCGACTTTTATCGCAGTCCTGTTAAACATAAGGCTGAGCGTTCGGTGACCAATATCCCCTTTGTCACGCCAAGTAAGGACTTGGATGCTGAGTTTGTAGCTCAAGCAGAGGCTTTGGGCTTTAAAAACATCAAGGGGCATCGCAGTGTTGGCGGTATGAGAGCTAGTCTCTACAATGCTTTTCCACGCCAAGGTGTTCTCGATCTCATTGATTTTATGGTAGCATTTGAACAAGCACATTCATGAGATAGGAGGCTGTGCGTCATGGAGATTCGTCAAGCATTTCCAAATGAGATTGATCGTATTATGACGATTATTGAAGAAGCTAGAGCTTTTCTGGCAGAATCAGGGAGTGATCAATGGCAGGGTCAGTATCCCGATCGGGATACGATTTTTGAGGATATCCTGCAGGGGTATGGCTGGGTAGTTTATGAAGATGATGAGCTACTTGGTTATGCGGCTGTTATTGATGGCCATGAGCCAGCTTATGATGGTATCTATGATGGCAAGTGGCTGCATAATCATTACCGCTATGTCACCTTTCATCGAGTGTCAATAGCCTCCAAGGCTAGAGGAAAGGGGCTTGCTCAGACCTTTTTGCAGGGTTTGATCGAGGGACATGATGGCCCTGATTTTCGCTGTGATACGCACGAGAAAAATTTGGCCATGCGTCATATTCTTGAAAAACTTGGTTACCAGTACTGCGGCAAGGTCGTTTACGAAGGAGAACGCCTAGCCTATCAGAAAATTAAGAGACGGGCTGAACAGAGTCTCTATCAAGAGGTGGATGAGTCCAGTGCATTTTAATCTATCAAAAAGGGAGGACTGCTATGATCTATAGTGTTAAAACCTATAATAATATTAATCCAGACGGTCTAAAAGAATTGGGCAATCAGTTTCAGATCGATGGTGATTTGTCTGAAAATCCAGATGCCTACATTATTCGCAGTCAGGATCTGCATGGTCAAGAGTTTCCAAGCCAGCTCAAGGCTATTGCTCGAGCCGGAGCAGGGACTAATAATATTCCCATCGAAGAAGCGACAGCGGCAGGGATTGTTGTCTTTAATACACCGGGTGCCAATGCTAACGCTGTCAAAGAAGCGGTGGAAGCGTCTATTTTGATGTCAGCCAGGGATTATCTCTCAGCTAATGCCTGGGTCAATACTTTATCTGGTGCTGATGTCGCCAAGCAGATAGAGGCGGGCAAAAAGCAGTTTGCTGGCAGTGAAATCCGTGGGAAAACGCTCGGTGTCATCGGTTTGGGTGCTATTGGTGGGCGTATTGCCAACGATGCTCATCGTCTAGGGATGAAGGTCTTGGGTTACGATCCTTATGTCTCTATTGATACCGCTTGGAATATTTCCCACCATGTTCGGCGTGTTGAGGATATCAAGGAAATCTTTGCCAATGCGGACTACATTACGATTCATGTCCCGCTGACAGATAGCACACGTGAAACCTTTAATGCTGCTAGTTTTGCCCTGATGAAAAAAGGGACGACTATTATTAACTTTGCTCGTGGGGAATTGGTCAACCATCAGGATCTCTTTGAGGCAATAGAGGCAGGTGTGGTGAAGCGCTACATTACAGACTTTGGTAGTGAGGACTTGCTAAATAAGGACAAGATCACAGTCTTTCCTCACGTAGGGGGATCTACTGAGGAGGCAGAGCTGAACTGTGCTATTATGGCTAGTCAGGAGATCCGCCAGTTTATGGAGACAGGTGAGATCACCAACTCTGTCAACTTTCCTAATATGCATCAGGTACAAGATGCCCCCTACCGGATTACTTTGATCAATCAGAATGTTCCTAATATTGTCGCTAAGATATCGACAGCTGTATCTGACTTGTCTATCAATATTGATAACATTCTCAATCGGTCGAAAGGGGACTATGCCTATACCATTCTTGACCTCGATGAGACCGATCGTCAAAAGATCGATGCTTTAGTCACTCAGTTTGAAGCTAGCGATAACATTGTGCGCGTGCGCTTAATCACCTTAGACAAATGAGATCAGGGAGTGAACGACAAAATTCACTCTCTTTGTTATACTGATAAGAGAAAATTTAGTTAGGAGATAAATGATGGATAAGACATTTAAAAAAACATACAAACAAGAGTTGCATAATCGGTTTGTTGTTATTAATTTTATACCAGAAGGATCTGTTGGCGCTTTGAATCAAACACTCCTTATTGATCGTGAGACAGGGGTCGAGTACCTTCTTACGGCCGGTCATTTAGTACCCTTGCTCAATGCAGATGGTAGTCCAAAGATCAATGAAAAGTGGCGCAGTGGCGAGCTATGATAGCTAGGACAATTTACCCTTCGCCTTTGGGCCTTATTTATCTGGCGGCTGATGATGAGGACTGCCATCCGGTTTTGGCTAAGGCTAGGGCTTGGCTGGAGGCTTATTTTTCCAATCAAGCTCTGCCTGAGGATCTAGCACTGAGTCCTAAGGGGACAGAGTTTCAGCGATCAGTCTGGCAAGCCCTGTTACAGATTCCTATGGGGCAGACGATCAGCTATGGTCAGCTGGCTGAAAACCTGTCTTGTGGATCAGCTCAGGCCGTCGGTCAGGCGGTTGGGCACAATCCCTTGCTTATTTTTATTCCCTGTCACCGAGTCTTGGGAAGTCAGGGAGAATTGGGGGGTTATGCCGCAGGCTTAGAGCGAAAGTCCTGGCTCTTGGCTCATGAAGGATATGGGATCGAAATAGATTAGAGAGGAAGACTTAGATATGTATACATTTTATCAGTACCCTAAATGCACGACTTGTCAGCGGGCAAAAAAAGAACTAGATGAGTTGGGAGTTGACTATGAGGCTATCGATATCAAGCAAAATCCACCTCAGGTAGAGATTCTGCGTGAGCTCTTGGACCACTCCGATATTAAGCTCAAGCAGCTCTTTAACACTAGCGGCAACAGCTATCGTCAGCTAGGACTCAAGGATACGTTTGACCAGCTAACTGTAGATCAAGCCTTAGAATTATTAGCCAGCGATGGCATGCTGATTAAGAGACCCTTGCTGGTCAAGGATCATCAGGTCTTGCAAGTCGGCTATCGCAGCCCTTATTCTGAGTTGGGACTTTAGTCTACTTAAACTGCTTCCAGTTTTGTCCTGCCTTCCCAAGAGTTAGATTTTTGTCTGACGCTCGAGAGCAGGTCGAATTTGGGGGGCAGTTTTTTTATTAAAAAATGACCGTTCAGGGTGAAATAAGGACCGTTCAGGACATAGGTAATCTGAAAGCCAAAAATCTAGTATAATGAATTTGGTAACGTGATGTTAATGATGCTTTTACAATAGGGCGGAGATATGTCAGCCGATAACGACATTAAAATGTTAGTTAAGGAGATTTGTGATGTTAGGGAAATCACTGGAACTAGGTGAGCTTTATAAAGAACTACGGATGGCTAGAGGCCTTAAGCTGAAGGATATTGCTCGTGATAATCTATCGGTTTCTCAGTTGTCCAAGTTTGAAAATGGTCAGACCATGCTGGCAGCTGATAAGCTTATTTTGGCTATTCAGGGGATCCATATGACTTTTTCAGAGTTTAGTTATGCTTTAACGCAATATCAAGAGAGTGATTTTTTCAAAATTGGTAAAAGAATGGTAGAGCTTCAGGCTCAAAAGGATACTGAGGGACTTAAGCAGATTTTAAATGATTATCAGCCTACAGAATCTTACGATGTTTATAATAATCTTAATCAATTAATAATTAAAGCCATTATTCATAGTTTGGATTCTGACTTTGAAATTACAAATGAAGAAAAAGAACTGCTAACCTCCTATTTGTATGCGATTGAGGAATGGACAGAGTATGAGCTCTATCTTTTTGGCAACACTTTATTTATTTTATCTGATGATGATTTGGTCTTTCTAGGTAAGGCTTTCGTGGAGAGAGATAAATTGTATCGGGAGCTTCCTGAACACAAGAAACGCTCTGAACTGGTTTTGATTAATCTTATTCTGATCTTGATTGAGCATCGTAAACTTTATCATGCTTCCTATTTTGTTGAAATTCTTGAGAAGATGCTGACCTATCAAGATATGTTTGCAAGAATTTTATTAAATTTTTTAAAGAAAGTGATGGATTATTTGACTGGAGAGGGTGTTAGCTTGTCTGATATTGAAGACTATATTAGTCTGATTGAGCAGCTGGACAATCCTACACTTGTCATGTTTTTAAGAATGAATTTGGAACAGCTTCTGTTAGAAAAAGAATAGTATAAAGTCAGGAATAAATAAAATCGCTCTGGATAAAATCCAGGGCGATTTTTTGTATCAAGTATATGGGAGTATGTTTGAAAGTTAGTACTTAATGACTATTATTAGATTATGAACAAAAAGTAGAGTATCTTTATTATTTATTTTTATAGTAATAATGGCAATAGTGCGATCGGTAGACATAAAGTAAGTGATGCTAATCGTTTGAGCATAGTAGATATCAACCTCCTTCCATGTTCATTTTACTATCAAATGTAAGTGAAATAGAAAATTCGCAAATGTGAAAAAAAGAAAAAAAAAATCAGATTTGCGAATTTTTGAACAATATCTTTTAAAATGATATTGTTTATATGTATGTAATTTAATGGGATATTGTAAATAGATGAAGTTGACAGTAGCAAAGAAGATATAGGTATATTAAAGCAAATAAGGTAGCGAGGTGACATTTTGACGGAGATTTTGAGAATTGATCAGCTGAGCAAAAAAATTAAAGGTAAGGCTATTATAAAATCAGTAGATCTAAAGGTGCAGTCAGGAGAGATCGTTGGATTCGTAGGACCTAATGGGGCCGGTAAAACGACAACGATGAAATGTATCCTAGGTCTGAGTCACATTAGTGGTGGAGATGTCAGGTTTGATGGTGTTTCTTATCATGGAAAAAATTATTTTCCCATGGAGGGAGTTGGCTCTTTGATTGAGAATCCAAGCTTTTATCCATTTTTATCTGGCTTAGAGAATATTCAACTATTAAATTCTGGGTATGATCAAAATGAATTAGCCCACTTATTATCTGTCTTGGGGATGCAAGAAGCCATGACCAAGAGGGTCAGTGAGTATTCTTTAGGAATGAAGCAAAAGCTGGGCATTATTCTTGCGATTTTGGGAAGTGAAAAGCTGGTTATTTTAGATGAACCGACAAATGGCTTAGATCCTTATTCGGTGATACAGTTCCGGAAAATCATTAAAGAGTACTCTAATAAGGGCGTATCTTTTCTAATTTCTAGCCATATCATTAGCGAGTTAGAAAAGGTCTGCCATCGGATCGTTGTCATTTCGCAGGGACAGACACTGAATAGTTTCTCAATGTCTGATATTAAGTCTAACCTCAATGTGTCTATTATCTATCAGGAAATGACAGAAGAGTTAAGGGTGATGAACCATCAATTTATCCAAAAAATCAGCGAGAAAGAAAAAACTATTTTTTATAGTTTTCAAGATTCGAAGGAATTGGCACAATTGATTAATAAGTTAAAGAGCATAGATGTGGAAATAGTCAATTTGACAATAGATAAAGTGACTGCAGAAGAGAGAGTAATGGAGATAATTTATAATCATGATACAACTCATTAAAGATGATTTAATAAAAATATGGCGACAAAAAATAACAAGGGTTCTGTTCCCTATGTTAGCCCTGTTTTATGTGATGATGGTGGTCCTGACGAAATTATCTACAGGATATTTTGATCCTAGATTTATGATTCAGAACTATTTTTCGATATTACAATGGTTGCCGATTGCGCTGGTACTTATCAGCATTACAAGTGTCTGTATGGAGTTCCAAAGTGGTGTTTTAAAGAATAGAGTTTATCGCTATAAAAAAAGAGCCTACTTGATCTATTCCAAGATTATTGCTCTCCTTATTGTAATAGTTGCTTCCTATGTCATGCTGGGGATTATTAATTATATAGTATCTAACGTATTATTTACGCATTACTTCACAGCTTCAATTAGAGAGGCTACTATTCTGTGGATTTTGGGCTCGCTAATCGAAAACATGATGATTATACTGCTAGCGATCTTATTGTCAGTGATATTTAAGAGTCCGGCTATGCCAGCTTCAATCTGTATTTTGTATTATTTGTTGGTTAGTTTGATTGGGGGGTTCCTAGCAAGTCTGATTGGTAAAATTTCTTTTTTAAAATGGAATCCCTTTAATCTCTTGAATCTGAAAGGCCAGCTGATTGATCACTCGATGAGTGCTGTAACGCATTTATCTACGGTTCAGCTCATAGTTGCCATTTTTGCTTATTCTTTGCTTTATATTTTACTGACAGTGACTCTCTTTGATAGAGAAGAGTTCTAGGTAAAGGATAGTTACGTGGAAGTTTTTGAAGTTACTTTTGAGAAATACTCATTAGTGAATGCTGATATATCGGCTCTCATGGTCGTTTTGTTGGTGTAGTCTTATTACTATCAAATTAGGTAGTTAATTAATCATGGAAGAAATATTCAGAACTCTAACTAGTGGATCGGGAAAAACGGATGAAGTCATTCGACTAAGGCTTGATGTCAATCCTTCTAGTAAGATGATAAAAAAAGGGATTGAGGTTAAAGCTAGAGTTGATCACAAGACTGGAGAAGTTACTTTATTTGTAGATCCTGATGAATTGAAGTAATAAGATTTGCCTACCCTTGGTATGTTATTACTATGCCTATCGTTAGAGTTACTTTGAGGAGACGAACTTCGTCTTCTCTTTTGTATTTTTTCAAATCAAGGTAAATTCTGTATTTTGATTGCTACGCTGTCAGTTTAATAGACTTGATAAATTTTTGCACCAAAAGGGAAGAGGCTGATAAAGGCCATTTTGATGGATTGCAGGGCAAAAGGGATGCCAATAATCGTGAGACAAAGAAGCAGTGCTGAGCCTAGGTGCATCAGAGCTAATTCCCAACCAAAGAGAAGAATCCATAGGATATTGAGGAGAAGGCTTCCGATATCGGTTCCGGCTTGGATTTGTTTGCCGAAGGGAAAGAGGCCGAAGTTGCCGATTTTGAAGCACTGCAACCCTAGTGGAATCCCGATTATGGTGATACATAGTATAATGCCGGCTAAGCTCCATCCCAACCAAGCCCAAAAACCTGAGCAGATAAACCAGATGATATTTCCAAGTGTTTGCATGTTAGTACCTCCCATTTTTCACTATTTTAGCATTATTATGCCAAAAAAATGTAATTGATGGGGAAGATGGGGAAAATGTCCTAGACGGTCAAAATTTTTCCCTGAATGCTAGCAGATGTTTAAAGGGGTATTAATTTTATTGATACCCTAGAATAAAAAATATAGATTAGTAGGAGTTTTAGGGCTGTGATAGAATGAGGCTATCTTTCAATCAGTAAGGAGGGATCAGATGACTATTTTTCGCCCATTACTTCGCTTAAACTTAAGTGTTCAATTACTTTTGGCCTTGATTCTAGGGGGAATTGCCGGCAGTGTCTTGCCTGACTGGCTCAGTTTTTATAACTTGTTGGGGCAAGGATTTCTCAACCTCATCAATATGATTATTATTCCCCTGGTTTTTCCCTTGATTGTTCTTGCTGTGGCTAATATTATTAGCCAACAGTCTTTTGGGAAGCTGCTGACTCAGTCTATTGTTTACTTTTTCTTAGTGACCACAGCTATTACCTTTATTTTTGTGGTCAGTAGTTATTATCTTGGTTTTGGGAAAGCAGCAGATATTGGTCAGTCAGGGGCTAGTATCAAGGGTTTGGCGACGACTATCAAGTGGGATGAGTTCTTTCTTGGCTTTATTCCTTCTAATATCATAGAGGCCATGGCTAAGGGCAACTTGTTGCCTATCATTGTATTTGCTATTTTCCTAGGCTATGGGATAGGGAAGTTAGGTCCTGATAAGAGCGCTACCTTTACCAAACCGCTGAATACTTGGGTAGAGGCCATTTATCAGGTCGTGGGCGTGATCGTCAAGCTCTCCCCTATAGGTATTTTTGGCTTTATCGCTAAGGATGCAGCTACGACGGGGCTTGATAAGCTCATTGGCTTGGGACAGTTTGTCTTAGGCACTTATGTGGCTTATGCCGCCTTGATTTTGATTATTTTTCCTGTGATTGCCCTTATCTTTCATGTGCCCTATCTTAAGTCTATCAGACAGATTCGGGAGCTGATCACTTTGGCTTTTGTCTCGGGGAGCTCAAGTGTTGTATTGCCATCGCTCTTAAAAAATCTCAAGGAAAATGGACATGATAGGACAGTGACGGACTTTGTTGTTCCTCTGGGCTATTCCTTTAATCTGGAAGGTGCAGCTGTCTATTTTGCTATGGCTACGATCTTCATCGCTAATGCTTATGATGTTTCCTTATCTTTTTCAGGTCTTCTCTTTACGGTCTTGCTCTTGACCCTGATTGGTAAGACGGCTGCCACTATTCCCTCAGGTGCTATCGTCGTTTTATTGGCTGCAGCTCCTCAGCTGGGCTTGCCGCTTGAAGGTGTCGCCCTTATCTTTGCTGTTGATGTTTTTGTCAATGCCGGTCGTACTGCCCTGAATGTTTTGGGACAATCTTTAGCTGTCAGTGTTATTGAAAAGTGGGGTCATGGACAAGGCCATTCATACTTGGACCAAGAAAGTGTATCAAAAGGAGTAACAAATTATGGTTAAAAAAGTTTATGTGATTCATGAAAATCTAGAATGGACTAATCATTTGGTGAAATGGCTGGAAGAAAAAGACGTCCCTTATGAACTATGGGATCTCTCGGCAGGGATTTTAGACCTGCAGAGTGCGCCACCAGAAGGTGTTTTCTACAATCGCATGTCAGCTTCCTCCCATACACGTGGGCATCGGTATGCACCAGAGTATACTGAGCAGGTCTTGACCTGGTTGGAATCTCATGGGTGCACGGTGGTTAATGGTCTGGGAGCGATTAATCTTGAAGTCAGTAAGGTCAAGCAGTATCTCAAGCTCAAGGAGTCAGGGATTGCCTCTCCTAAGACAGTAGCCGTCTTGGGTAGGGATAATATTATTAAGGGGGCTAGAGCCTTAAATCACTATCCTTTGATCACTAAGCATAATCGAGCTGGTAAGGGTCTGGGTGTGCAACTATTTAACAATGAAGCTGAGCTTAAGGCCTATGTCGATAGTCCTGCTTTTGAGCCTTCCGTAGATGGTATTACACTTTTGCAGGAATACATCAAACCAGCAGATGGCCGTATTCGGCGTTCAGAGTTTATCAACCGTTCTTTCTTATATACCGTTTCAATCGATTCATCAGATGGCTTTCAGCTCTGCCCTGCCGATGAGTGCCAAATCGATCAGGGTCCTGAGCAGTTAGAAACGTCTGAGAAATTTGAAATTACTTCACCGCTCCCTCAAGCGCAAAAAGAGGCTTATGAAGCCTTCCTAAACCTAGCTGGTATTGATGTGGCTGCTATCGAGTGGGTTCAATCCGACGCAGGGGAGATCTATGTCTATGACGTTAATACCAATACCAACTATAATCCGACTGCCGAAGAAAAAGCACAAATTTTTGCTCATGAGCATTTAGCCACCTATCTCAAAGAACTCTTAGAGCAGGAAGCTGATTAGGCTGTTGTAATCTTGCTTTTAGCATTGTTGTTGCAAAGAGGCTGAGACTTTTGTCTCAGCCTTTTTGTGAGTCCAGTCTTAGGAGGTTCTTTAGTCGGTTGAGATGTTATCAAACTGTTGCTTAGCCTTTATGAAACTGATATTTTCATTTGTTAGTATGATAGTATGGGGATTAGTGATAGAAAATCCTAAGTATGGTACTTATAGAGGAAAAAATTATGCTTGATATATATGTATTGGAAGATGATTTTCAGCAGCAAGCCCGACTCGAAGAAGCTATCAAAGGTTATAGTCATGAGACCGATACGCCTTATAAGCTGGAGGTTCATGGGAAGTCAGATCAGTTGTTAGCAGCGATAGCTGGCAAGGGGAGCCATCAAGTCTTTTTTCTGGATATTGAGATTAAGGAAGAGACGAGAAAGGGGTTGGAGGTCGCTAAAGCCATCCGAAAGGTTGATTCCCAAGCAGTCATCGTCTTTGTGACCACTCATTCAGAGTTTATGCCCTTAACTTTTCAGTATCAGGTCTCAGCCTTGGATTTTATTGATAAAAACCTAAATGACAGTATCTATAGGCAAAAGATCTTTGATACTTTGGATTATGCCAAGGCTAATCTCAGCCTTAAAAGTGAGGATATTTTTACGTTTGAAAACAAGATGAGTCGGGTTCAGCTGCCCTACCGAGAGATCTATTTTGTTGAAACGTCGACAGGATCTCATAAAGTCACCCTTCATGCCAAGCATGACTACATGGAGTTTTATGGCAAGATTGCTGAGATCGCCGATAAGACAGAACTGGTTCAGTGTCATCGTTCCTATGCCATCAATCCCAGAAATATTACTCGTTTGGATAAGAAAAAGGGTCTTGTCTATTTTCCTAATGGGGAGAGCTGCAGTGTCAGCCGACGCAATCTCAAGACAGTTGCTAGCTTGCTAGCTGGAGATGGGGCAGTAGAGGAGGAGTGATATGGAAGTTATTGCAACGATCTACCTGTCCAGAATCTTGATACTGGCGACCAGCTTATTTATCCTAAAGAGGAATACTAAGGTTAGCTATCCACGCCGGGCTTTGGTCATCTTTTTTGGTCTTAGCTTAGCTCTATATATTCCTATTCGTTATCTATATTTTTTTGATTATTTTATAGATCTATCTTTCCTATATTGGCTGTTTTCTAAGAGTCAAAAAGATTATCAAGGATTTTGGCTAAAGAGTTTTATTGTAGTCTATGCTAGAGTTGTGGTTGAGATGTCTGCGCGTTTTTTCTTTTTAAACATTCTTAGTCTGATTTACCCTGGTATATTTCAAATAGGAACACAGGATGGTTTAGCTTCTACTTTTCTTATCCTCTTTCAATGTTTAGTGGCTCTTGTATTTAATGAGCTACTTCTAAGAATGTTAAGTGTAGATTTTGGCCAATTTCAGAAGTTTCAGGAAAAGAGTGACTCAGTATCTCTATTTAGAACATCTTCCGTTTTATTATTTATCTATTATTGCATCCAATGGTTCAGTTACTTATCTGATAGTTATGCTATTCTAAATGGACAATCTGGTGTCAAAATTCGTCAATACAGTTCGCTGATTATCTTATTTTTCTTCATATTTTTTGCAGCCTATTTGACTCAACGAATTAATGATATCTTGGAGAAAGAGCTTCAGCTACAGGAGCAGAGGCAGCAGGAAGAATTAAGGGAATATAACCATCACATCGAGTCCTTGTACAGAGAGATTAGAACCTTTCGTCATGATTATACTAATCTTTTAGCCAGTTTGAGGTACAGCCTGGATCAGGACGATCTAGACGGTGTCAAAGAGGTCTATCAGGCTGTTTTAGCGGGATCAGCTGAGGATCTCCAAGCTGCTAAATTTGATATGGGAAATCTTTCTTTGATTGATAATGATGCTATTAAGAGTCTCATCCTGACCAAGCTCAATCAAGCAACTAGTCAGGGGATTGAGTTTAGGACAGAGGTCATCAATCCTATCGGTGCCCCTCAGATGCCCCTAGCTGATTTTCTGCGTATCCTAGGGATTTTGCTGGACAATGCGATCGAGGCAGCCCAAGGCTCGGAAAAGTCCTTTGTACAGGTCTCCTACTTTGAGGATGGGGCTAAGACCGTCCTTATGGTTAGCAATTCTGTAGCGGATAGGGTGCAAATCGCTCAACTAAAAAGTTTATATAATTTTGGCGAGTCTGGTAAAGGAGAAGGGCGTGGACTGGGGCTGGCAAATGTCAAGGAGCTGATCGATAAGGACCCGTCTATCAATTTAAGAACCCAACAAAGATCAGCTTATTTTAGCCAGATTTTGGAAATCGGTCATGAAGATCCAATAGAAGATAACACCTAAAAAAGGTCTGTGAAGCATATTCACAGGCCTTTTTAGATGATCTATTCTTTTTCTTGATAATAATTGAGAGTTTTTGCAGAAAGTATATTTATAACTTTTTCAATAATACTCGTGCTGCTTCTACTTCCTTTCCCACCGTTTACATGGGCTAGGTCGCTTGTATGCAGTTCCGGATAGGCAGTAAGGGCGTTAAAGGTTTGTTTCTTTTTCATAATAATCTCCTTTATTTCTATTAGGTGTAGTATGACAGATCATTGTTGATGCAGTATTGTATCTTTGTAATAGTTAAAATACGTTTTCTTTTCAGTTATGTTACTGACACTACCTTGCAGACCGTAAGCCAGCTGTTTGGCTTGTGACTTTTTGATCGGGATATGAGCGGTGACTTGATAAAGGTTGGTCTCTTTTTGCTTGCTTGGCCTTGGATCGATGCTCTTGACCTTACCTTTTAAGATGGTTCGCTCACCGGATGAAGAGGATAGGGTAAAGATCACTGTTTGCCCCTTTTTGACACTGCTGTAGTTGGAGGAGTCGACATAGTAGGTTAGGGCAACTGTCCTAGCTTTTTTGATATCGGGGAGTTTCTGGCTGGTCATGGGTTCTGCCGGTGTTAGCTCACCAACCGAAGAGATAGCAATTTCCTTGGTCGCAAAAGCTGAAAAAGTTATCAGGAAAACTAGTAACAGTAAGATCGGGACGATGCTCAAGGTTGCAAAATTTTGGTAGCGCCGCTTGTAAAATTCTGTGCTGTGAAATAGTTTGGGATCCATGTTGCCCTCCTTTTAGTTATGATGCAGTTGATAGTAGAAGCCTTCTGCGTCGATAAGTTCACGGTGCGATCCGGTTTCGATGATTTTCCCCTGATCAAGGACGACGATCTTATCGGTACGCTCTGAAATGCTCAGTCGATGGGCTACGAAGATAATGGTCTTATCTGTCATTGCCATGAGGTTATCGATGACTCGCTTTTCTGTCAAGACATCGAGCCCACTGGTTGCTTCGTCTAAGACGAGAACCTTGGACTTGGTAAGCAGGGCACGTGCTAAGGCTAGCCGTTGTTTCTGTCCGCCAGAGAGACCTGCACCATCAGAGAGTTCGGTCTGATAGCCTAGTGACATTTGCTCAATATCTTGTCTGATCTCTGCCATTTCACAGGCTTTTAGGATGTCTTCTTGACTGATATTGGGATTAGCTCCCAAGGTTAAATTCTCCATGATCGTTCCGCTGAAGACATAGGCTTGTTGGGGGAGATAGTTGATGTGTTGGCGCAGGAGCTTTTTGTCGATGTGTTGACTGTTGAGGCCGTTGATTGTGATCTCCCCTTGACTCGGTTGGAAAAAGTTGACAATCAGCTTGGCTAAGGTTGTCTTACCAGAGCCACTGATACCGACTAGGCTAATTTTGGAGCCTTGCTTGATGGTGAGATCGATATCTGACAAGGTTGGCCGTCCAAAGCCATACTTATAGGAAACTCCTGAGAGAGCAATATCACCGTCTAAGGATCTAGTATCGGTTTGTAGAGCCTCTCCTTCAAATTCTGAGGAGACCAAGTAGACTTCGTTGAGTCGGTTATTGGCTACTCTAGCGGACTGCAACTTGGTTTGGAGGTTGATGATATTTTCTAAGGGATTAGTGAAATAAGAGAGCAGGGTATTGTAAGCGATGAGCTGACCAATGGTGATTTTATTGGACATGACCAAGCTGGCTCCAAATCCTAAAATAGCGACATTGAGGATGAGTTGTGCTCCCTTTTTGAGAGAGGTTTGTAAGACTTCGTACTTGCCACGTCTGAAAGATTTATCCAAGTAGTCTACAAACTCACTATCGATATGGCGGTAGCGGTTCTCCTCACTGGTTAGAGACTTGATGGTTTCAATCCCATTGATATCTTCGATGATAGCTGAGCTGACCTTACTGTTAGCTTCCATGACATTATTATTCATCTTTTCAAATGGTTTCATAAAGGCCAAAATGATGATGGTATAGATAGGAATGGAGACTAGGGTCATTAAAAAGAGATTAGCATTTTGCAAGAGCAAGACTGCACCAATGACAATAAGGACAGTCAGGTCGAGAAAGACGGAGAGAATGGTTGATGCCAAGGCATCGATGATGGAGTTGGCATCTGAGAAGCGTGAAGTGATCTCTCCGGTACGTCTCGTGGCAAAGAAGGACATGGGCAGGTTAAAGATATGCCGAATGTAGGATAGAATGACATCAATGCTGAGGCGCTGACTCAGAACCTGCAGGAGGTAATCACGTGAGAAAGACATGATCTGCTGGATGATATAGGTAACGACCAGCCCTAGGGATACGATGGTCAGCGTTGAGATCATCTGATTGGGGATATAGGTATCCAGAATGCCTTGGAGATAGTAGGATCCTAAAATATCGATCAAGGTCACTAATAAGCTGGCGATGACGATCTGGGCGATCAAGCCTTTTTGCTTGAGGATTAGGGGCAGTAGGCTAAAGAGCCCGTTTTTCTTATCCTTGTGAGGCTTGTAAGCAGGCTGAGGCGATAGGAAAATAGCGACCCCATCCCATTCCTTTTCAAAGTCTTTTTTGGACATTTTGGTGATCTTGACACTAGGATCAGGATCACCGATAATGATATGATTTTTAGTCGCCTTATAAACGACATAATAATGGAGAAGGTTGCCTTCCTTGACGACATGGGCGATGAAGGGATAAGGGACATCGTCCAGATCAAAGAGCTCCATATCTGCTCGGATGGCGCGTGTTTCAAAGCCAATAGCTTTGGCAGCTTCGACGATTCCTAGTGCTGTCGTCCCTTCTCTATCTGTTTTGGCTAGCTCTCGTAGATGGGCTAGGGAATAGTGGGATCCGTAATGCTTGGCAAGGGATGCCAAGGCAGCAACCCCACAATCTCGCTCATCTACCTGAGGAACGTACTTATAAAACATAGGTCTTCCTTTCTTTTTAGACGTGCCTCTATTATGCCAGAAAGTTTTAAGAATGGAGGGTTATTGCCTGAATGGTCGATTTTTCACCCTGAACGGTCAAAGTTGCAATTTATTTTGACTATTCAGGGTGAAATTAAAGCTGTTTAGGACATATGCGTGCACAGTCAAAAAAATTAGGTATACTGAAGATGTCGCTTGGCCAAGCAGACAAAAACTTTAAATTGAAAAGGAGATTATTATGACTACAATGACAATTGAGAAATTTGAACTTATGGATAACCAAGAGCTTGCTGCTGTTGAAGGTGGGAAATGTAATTGGAAAGACGCAGGAGCTGCTACAGCTATGGGAGGTATGTTAGGAGCTGGTGGGGGTCCAGCAGGGGCACTAGGAGGTGCTGCTGTAGGCTACCTAGGATATACTGGTACATGCTGGTGGTGACTACATATTAGTGTTTAAATCAAGATTTATTACATATGGAGGTATTATTATGAAAACTCAAGCGATTGAAAGATTTGAAGTTATGGATGCTGAATCTCTAGCTACTGTTGAAGGTGGTGGATGTAGTTGGAAAGGGGCAGCAAAAGCGACTGGAGCAGGAGCAATTGCTGGTGCATTTGGTGGAGGTTTGGCAGGTGCAGGCATAGGTGCAGCTGGAGGCTACTTTGCCTACTCAGGTACTTGCTGGTGGTAATTTTTATATCAATGAAGGTGAAGGGGGGGAATAGTCATGAAGCGGTCTGACGACAATTCACTGCTTGTATCTCTTCTAATAGGCTTCGCAATAGGAGCATCTAGTGGATTATTAGGAGGCAAATACTTTTATCTGATTTCTGCTATTATGATCCTAGCGGCTTTATTTTATAGATTTGTCTTAAAGAAAAGTAAAAATAATAAGTAATAGGGTTCAGTTTATTAATAAATACTATAGAGAAAAATTTTTGCAGCTACTGGCATTGCACCATTTTCATATACTGTTACTACTCATCAAACGAACAAGTCTAAGAGATTCTCTCTAACTTGTTTGGTTCTTTACTTATCTTGTAGAATATCAGTGAACAGAGGTATCTCCAACAACCTTTATCGAATCATTAACCTTTGTAAGGTGGTAGCTATTAAAAGCTACTGCCTTATTTTTGAGTTGAGTCAAACACAATTTTTATGCCATGGCCAGTTGAATTTGAAAAAAATAGAACCATTCAGGGCAAAATAGGAACCATTCAGGACATAGCCGTGCACGGGATAATATTTGAGGTATACTAAGAATATCAATCAGATGAACTTAAAGCATATGACAGTTAGAGACTGATTGAAAAGGAATAATGGAGGATTAGTTGATGAAAAAGACAAGAGATCGTTTTAATAAATTGTTTAATATAACCTCTACTAAAACTAGCTCAGCTGAATATACTTTAATCAAGAGAGTTACGATTTTTCTAGGTATCGCCTTGCTTATCGTATTTTCTATAAATACTATTATAAGTATCGTAGAAAAAATTCCTCTTATTGATATGAATTTAATTTTTTTAATTGTTATATTTTTACTAGATCTGTCGATTCTTCTAGGATATAAATTAAAATGATTTCAGATTGCAGTTATATTGTTAGATAGTCTTGTAAGAGAAATATAGTTTGAATGGTGATATTAGCAGTCTAATAAATTGAGATGTATTGAATGTTTCTAATTTAGTGTATAGTTGGTTTAAATAGGGAGATATAAAAGTGATGAAAGATAAAAAGCGTTCAAGACCTCGTTTCGATTTCAATAAAAGTAAGATTACAGCTGTTTTACCTATTTTATTTCTTGTGCTTATGGGGATAAAAATATATGTAAGTTTACAAAAAGGGACAGATATTATTGATCATCTTTTTGCTTTTGAATTTGTGTTTTTTATTTGTCTATTGATGGAATTTATTTTGACAAAAGCTTTTGAAATGAAGCCCGGTCGTTTGGATAGCAGTCGTCTATCAGCCCGCATTTATCTATTTGGTTTTATAGGATTCGCTATTATAAATTTTTTGTTGTATAAGATAGAGCAAGAGCCTTTAATGAATACCTATCTTGTCTTAATGTTTTTAATGGCTTTTGTCTCATGGTTAGACTGGCTGATTGAAAAGTTTAAGAGATAATTGCTAACATCCTATTGTTTACTTTGGCGAGAGAATCCTTTTATAGAGAGTGATTGTCTAGTCAGGTGAAATTAGATAGCTATAATGTGGTCTTCTCTATGAATTCTGATGAGTTTTGGAGGTAGTTTTGGTGTTTCTAGGAAAACATAAGAAAAAAAGTGCACAAGAAGTGGAGTTATTAGCCTTGATTACAAGAGCTCTGAAAAATGACATGTCTTCTGTAGAGCGAAAAGCTTTGGAAGAGGCCAAGCTCAGTCTAGAAAAAGGGGAGTATCTTCCCAGAATTGTCAGGGATCTGGAAGTTACTCTGCGCCCTTTAGCTATTCGGTCTGAATTGACCGACTTCCTTAAGCTGGTTTATCGTAAGCTCAATGATCCTTCTTTTCAGGAGAAGGGACTTGGTGTGGGGTTGTCGATGTTTGGGAACTATTTTTAAATGGACTTAATTTATCATGAAAGGTCAGGGAGGATAGGTTCTCCTCTTTTTTAGCTGCTAGGGTGGAGATCTAGGATAGTGATTGTTTTATTTTTAACTGAGAATACCTAGTTTATCTGAGATTTCATTATTGCCTGAGCGGTCATTATCAAAGAAATTTTGAGGCGATTTTGACCATTCAGGGCAAAAATAGAACCATTCAGGGCAAAAATAGAACCATTCAGGGAATAAGCGTGCACGCGCCAAAAATTTAGGTATACTAATGGTGTTGCTTGGCCAAGCACATTACTATAGTTTTGTCGCTAATACCATGAGAGATTTTACAGGGTGATAGCAATATAAATAAAGTATAAATGATATTAGCTGTTCTGAAATAAAGAGCAGGGTAATGTTTTCATTCAAAAGGAGAAGATTATGAAATTTTATAAGTCAGTTTTACTATTTTCAGCGGGTGTTTTACTTTTTGCAGGAGGCGCTGTGTCTGCAGATGAGGCAGTAGCAGGTTCATCATCAGCTGCTAGTGATGTTGCAGTAGTAGAAAATGAAAATGCGGCATCATCAGCAGGTACAGCTAGTCAATCACCTGATTCTACGGTCCCTTCTGATAGCGTTTCAGCTCCAAGCTCTGAGTCGACTTCAGATACAGCTACTAGTTCTGAGCAGGTAGGAACAGTAGATCAAACAACTGAATCAGTGGTTCAAGAACAACCTTCCCCAGAAACTCCGGAAGCTCATCAAGAAGTTGCACCTGAGTCTACACCAGCTCAATCAACTGAAGCAGAGCAACCCGAGTCTTTATCTGTAGAGGCCTATGAAGAAAATGTTGCTGATTTTAATAAGGCTACTATGGCAGATGTTTATCAAATGTTTGGTGATGAAGAAGGTAGCTATACTCTGTATATCGGTCGTCCAACTTGTCATTACTGCCGTGATTTCTCTCCCGTTCTTAAAGAGTTTAATGAACTGACGGGTAAACAAGTATACTATCTCAATACTGACAATCCTGATTTCACACCAGCTTCTAAGGAATTTTTGAGAGGTAAAATTGGTGCCTATGCTACGCCAACAGTTCTTCATCTAGAGAAGGGTAAGATCGTGTCAGGCCAAGTAGGTAGTGGTGGTACTGCTCAAGAATTGTATGATAAAGTCTTTGTAAAAACCAATGAGACTAACGAAGCTCAGTCAAATGAAGCACAAAATACTCCTGTCCCAGCAAATAATGATTACGTATCTCAGCCGGCACAAAGTTCTGCTGTGGAAGAACCTAATGAAAAAACTCAACTAGAAACGAGCAATAAGGGGGTCACTTCTCAAAACCAATATGACCACATTAGACTATTTAAAGAAGTCTTAACTACAGCAAAATCTTGGATCACGAGTCTTTTAGATATGTTGAAAGCCTAAAACGCTACCTTGTAATGGGGAAAGGAAAATTATAATGCAGATCACACGTTATAAGCGACGTAAAGTTAAAAAGAGGTGGGTAAGTGTCGCAGTTGTTGCCTTAGCCAGTGCTTCACTGCTGATAGCAGGGGGATCAGCTGTCAGTGCCGACACATCAGCTCCTGCCACGGATCAAACCGTTGTGATTAATGAACAGCAGGTACAAGAACCCTTGGATGAAGGAGCGGTTGGATCAGATGAAAATACTGTGCCAACAGAGGTTGCAACGTCATCTCCAGAGGTCTCTCATGATGTCACTGCTCAAAATAGCAGTCACTCCATGGATCTAGAAGCGGTCTCAGTATCACCATCTGTGACTGATGCGAGTCAAAATGACGTCCAAGCTGATTCTTATAAGGAGCATGTATCAACTGTCGCTCCCAGTACAAGTAGACCTGCTTCCTCAGGAACGATTGTTTCCGTTGATTCTGGACAAGAACCGCTGACGACATCAGAAATAGCAGAAGAGAAGGCTCTCAAGGGTCAAGATTTTGTTTCGGATAGCGAGAGAGCTACCATTGGAAAAATTGTGGATGGCAGATCATCTGGTATTTCGTCACTAGATGCGGCAGCCCTGACTTCTGAATTTGAAAAAGCGCGTTTAAAGGGCGCTACAGATGCGACTGTTCTGACAGAGGTTCAAAAATCTGGAAAGGTCATTCCTTCTAATCTAACTTATCTCAGTGATTTTTATGATGATCAAACAGGGACAAGTGGAACAGCTTTTAAGGATCAGGCTAGTGATAAGGTCATCATTGCCTATACAGGGACAAATAGGGAGAGCAATGATCTGCAGGATACGCTTGGTGCTGATATCATGGGGATTGGCTTAGCTCGAGGTCAGCATTATCAACCTGCTTATGATTTTTATGATAAGATCGTTGGTCAGTATGGTGCGGCTCATGTTGTTATTACTGGTCATTCTTTAGGAGGGAATCTTGCTCAGCGAGTCGCTTTGAAGAAAAATCATTCTGAGACCGTTGTCTATAATGCTGCTCCACTTTATATTCCTGCGGTTGCTTATCTTGGTAACAAGGTTTATGACTCTTTACGTAAAGATTTTGACCTGCCTTCTAATAAGGAAGAAGCCAAACAAACGATAGCTGATATCAAAAATGATATGAAGCAATTTACCGGTCATGTTATCAGAATTACAACGCAGAAGGACTGGCTCAATAATATGTCTCGTCTCTTAGGTGCTGTTAATCTTGGTGAAGAGCATATCATCAGCAACTCTGGCAACCATGATTTACAAGGGATTGCCAATGATGAGAGGCAAGTGGCTAGTGTTAAAGAGTTCGTGAGTCTTTGATTAGTTTACAGATAGTGGTGAGAAAGCGATTTATTGATAAAGTTATTGAGTTGTTTTCTCTGTACGGTCACCACTTTCATGAAACGTTTATTTTATTTAAGATTAAATTATGTTATGATAGAGTTCATAATTGATCCGGTCTTTGTCACTGGTTGGATTGATTATAGTCGTATCTATAAGTGGACCGATGATATTAATGATTTGGTCTCGTCTTCAAGGAGGAATTATGCTACCAATTGAAAAAATGGAAAATACCGTTAGACGTTTTAATGTGCTTGTCTTGATTCTGGGAATCTTACATATTGTAAGAAATACTATAAGTGTTTTTGTAATTATATGGGGAAAATCTATGCTTGACAGTGGTCAATTTAAAGATCAAGGTTTAAGTAAAGCACAGCTCGATATACTGGAAAAAAGCTATAGCCCATTAGCATTAGCTGTTGCAATTATCGCAGTGGTCATTGGTATTGCGATTGTTGTTATTGCCATTCGTAATTTTAAAAGTCTAAACGATGAAAGAGATGTCACCCCTTTGGGAGCTTATCTGGGGATTACTTTAGTTGTCATCCAGCTGATCTTTTCACTTACGATTACGATTAATGTATGGAGCTTTATTTTACCGATCGTTTATCTAGTTCTTTATGGTTTGGCTGCTAAGCAAATGGTAACATTCAATCGTGAAAGAAAGACAGTACAAGAGTAAGTTTTTCAGAGAGATAAATTATTCGAGATAAAAAATCAACTGGTTATTGCCAGTTGATTTTTTAGTGATATTATTTTTAATTCAAATTTATTGCTTTTCTCTTTTATGATCTTATCGTATGGTTATATCAAGCGATGCCTGAACGGTCGCTTTTTCACCCTGAATGGTCAAAACAACAACTTATTTTAACCATTTAGGGTGAAAATAGAACTATTTAGGCTATAGGCGTGCATGCCCTAAAAATTTAGGTATACTAAGGGTGTTGCTTGGCCAAGCAGACAAAAAACTTTAAATCGAAAAGGAGATTATTATGACTACAAAGACAATTAATAAATTTGAAGTGATGGACGATCAAGCACTGGCTTCTATTGAAGGCGGTGTAGTAGGTGTTGTTATTGGTGCAGCTGGTTTGGCTATAGCTGCTGCTCAAGGAGCATATTGGCTTGGTCAGGTACAAGCTGAAGCAGCTTATAATCGTAAGCATCGTTAATATGGTAGTATGGAGGTATACACATGACTAGTCTTGATAAATTTGATTTTTTAAGTATTGACGAACTATCAGAGTATAGTGGTGGAAAATGTCCGAGAGCTGCCTGGCTTATTGGTGGACTAGCTGGAGGATATTTCTATTGCCTGGGTTATAATAATAAGACTCGAGAAATGGAAAGAAATTATGGTAAATAAAGTTTACACCAAATGTTTTGTTTAAACATTGATCTTGATCATTGAGTATAGTAAGTATTGGTTGTCTGGAGTATTGTTCTCTATTTTTAAAATATTCTAGTGCAATAAAACAAGTCTCTATAAAGGAAAGGAAAATCAGTAATGTATGCCGGGAAAAAGATGCTTATAGCTGCTGATATTATAGCTTTAGTAATTATTTTACTTAATAGTTTAGCTTTACTCCCAAAATTTATGCTAAGTTTAGCAAGTAGGAGGTGGTCAGAGTTACTCTTAACGAGTTTCATTCTTTCTGTGCTTCTTCTGACAATTTATCTTCTTATTCAGTTTTATTTCAAATTGAATAAGAACCAAAATATCACATCTATATCTTTTGGCCTTGGTTCTCTTGTGCTTTCCATAATTATATTTGTGAATGGTGTTCTAAATTATGGAAGTCTTCCTGTTCTTGTATGCTATGCCCAATGGTTAATTTTATTGGGGTGTGTTCTTCTTGTAGAAGAATATAAAAAAGTGAAATAATTATTTTTAGGCAGTAGTCATTAATTCTACTGCTTAATTTTATTGGTTTGAATATATAGCAATGTTAAGATTATAGTTTTTATTTAACTGAATAGTTGTGTTTTGAAAATTTACAAAGACGACCATTCAAGATAAATTGAGTATATAGAATCTAAGACTTAAATTATGTTTAGTTAATCAAATTATTAGTTAAATGAACTAAATGGGTAATGTGATGAATACCATCGAAGGGGATAAATAGCATATGGATAATAAAAATGTTAAGGCATTGACCCTAGACCAAGCAAATATAAAAGGTGGCTGGAAACCAGTTGCTACTAGTCCAGTATTTGGACTAGTATTGGTCTGCATATTGCTCAAAAGATATTAAAAAATAGATTTCTACAGTAAATTAAAGAGATAGGCTACTTTTACTGTTATTATTCATTAAACGAACCAGTCCAAAGGTTCTATTTGACTTGTTTAGTTCTTTCCTTTATCTTGTAGAATATAAGAAATATCAGTGAATAGAGGTATTTCCAATATCCTTCATCGAATCATTAACCTTTGTAAATCAGTAGCTGTTTAACAGCTACTGATTTATTTTTCAGGTTGCACCATTCAATTCATGTGATGAGCATTGGATTTGAGAAAACTGTTGCTAAAATTGACCGTTCAGGGCAAAAATAGAACCATTCAGGGAATAGGCGTGTACGTTCCAAAAATTTAGGTATACTATGGGTGTCGCTTGGCCAAGCAGACAAAAAACTTTAAATCGAAAAGGAGATTATTATGACTACAATGACTATTGATAAATTTGAACTTATGGATAACCAAGAGCTTGCTGCTGTTGAAGGTGGTTATTTTAGCGGTGACATAGGCTGTTATCCTCTGATAGCGGGGGGAATGCGTAGAAGGCAACAGCATATTATTTATATACCTGGAGAAGGTTACTATGATACATCTGGAATTTCTACTCGACCTGTTAATTCTTGCGGACTACCACGTTGATAAGGTAAAAAAATAAATCACCTGTACGTTTGTGCAGGTGATTTTAACTGGAGTTATGATATCTCTATCTCCAGTACAATCGGTCCGTGGTCTTGGCGGTCTCCGGAGTCGATCATGTCGGAGGTGATGATCTTGTCAGCAATACGATTGCTGGTTAGCCAGTAGTCGATGCGCCAGCCAGTGTTATTGATTTTGCTGGTCTTGCTGCGCTGTGCCCACCAGGTGTAGCGATCTGGGATATCTCCGTGCACATGGCGGAAGGTATCGGTAAAGCCTTTAGCAAGCAGGTTTGTGAAGCCCTCGCGTTCTTCATCGGTGAAACCGGGTGAGCGACGATTGCTGCTGGGATTAGCAAGGTCAATTTCCTTATGGGCGACATTGTAATCCCCGCTGGCTAGGACAGGTTTTTGGGCATCGAGTTGCGCTAAATATTCAGCATACTTGATATCCCAGAGCTGACGCTCCTCTAAGCGTTTGAGGCCATCACCGGCATTTGGCGTATAGACGGTAGTGACAAAAAAGTTTTCGAACTCCAGTGTAATGATGCGCCCCTCACTGTCCATAGTAGAGGGCGCCCCGATTTCTGGGTAGGTAATTGTAGGTTCTGGTAGGCTCTTTTTGTAGAGAAAGAGGGTTCCGGCATACCCTTTGCGAGCTGGTTCGACGGAAGAACGCCAGACGTGATGGTAGTCTGGGAAGTAATCTGCTAGGATTTGTAAGTGTTTTTTGGTAGGGCCTTTGGCAGAAAGCTTGGTCTCTTGAATGCCGATGATATCTGCATCTTGGGCGACCAGGGTATCGATCACTTGACGTGAGAGCTGTGCCCGACTAGAATCGCTAGTCAGAGCGGCGTTGAGAGAATCTATATTCCATGAAATCAGTTTCATATCGTTTTCCTTTATTGATAATTTTGTGCCCTTTCATTATAGCAAAATGCCTAGAGGCAAGCGACTATTTAAAAGCAAACTAGCAGTGATACTGTCTGTTCATAGGAATTGAAAAAATTGTGAAATTTCAGAAAAAATAGTTGACAGCTGCAGGGGATGCCATTATAATAGGTGTAAATTTGACAGAAAAGTCAGAAAATTCTATGAATAGAGGTATTTTTATGGCAGAACAATCACAATCTACCTGGCAAACTAAGATAAAGGCTCTGGGACCTGGGATCATCACGGCCTCTGCAGCTGTTGGTGGCTCACATATCGTCTCCTCTACACAAGCCGGCGCCCGATTTGGGTGGTCTTTAGCGATCTTGGTCCTCTTGGTCAATCTTTTTAAATACCCTTTTTTCCGTTTTGGTTCTCAATATACGGCTGAGACTGGTAAGAACTTGGTTGAAGGTTATGCCGAAAAAGGGAAAGCTTATCTTTGGATTTACTTTATTCTCAACATTTTCTCAGCTGTGGTTAATACAGCGGGGGTTGGTATCTTGTGTGCAGCCATTGTTAAAAATGTGCTCCCAGCATCGTGGGGAATTTCCATCCAAAGTTTGACTTCTATCATTATTGTCATTATTTGGGGGATGTTGCTCCTTGGAGGCTATCGTTTTCTTGATGGTCTGTCCAAATGGATCATTTCACTGCTTACGATTGCGACGATTGGTGCGGTTGTCATTGCGCTTTTCAAGCACCGTGAGTTAGCGCCTGGATTTGTTCCAACATCACCATGGGATATCAAGTCTCTCCCCTTCATGATTTCACTTATGGGATGGATGCCTGCCCCAATCGAGATCTCAACCCTAAATTCCCTCTGGGCTGTTGAAAAACGGAAAGTAGTAGACGTTAATGAAGAAGATGCCCTCTTTGACTTTAACGTTGGTTATATCGGGACAGCGATTCTTGCCTTCTTTTTCCTTGCTATGGGTGCCCTTATTCAATACGGTAATGGCCAAGAAGTTGCAGGGCCATCTGCTCAATATATTGCTCAATTTGTTCATATGTATGCGACATCGTTTGGTGACTGGGCTGTGCCATTTATTAGCTTCATCGCTTTCTTGTGTATTTTTGGTACTGTAATCACAGTTATCGATGGCTACTCTCGTGCCAACAATGCTGCGCTTAGCCTGCTCATGGGTAAGAAAGAATCCTCAAAATCTTCCTTGATTACTTGGATGACGGTGACAGCAGTAGCTGGTTTGGTTATCGTTTACGGCTTTTCAGGTGAAGTGGCACGCATGCTTAGTTTCGCTATGATTGGGTCATTTATTACAACCCCATTCTTTGCCTACCTTAACTATAGCCTGATCAAATCTAAAGGTAAAAAACTACCAGCCTGGCTAGATTGGCTATCAATTGCTGGTTTGATTTTCCTTTTTGGCTTTGCCATCTTCTTTATCTACGCTTGGTTATCAGGTGCCGCGGGTATCTAAAATATAAGGTTGTTAAGCGACCAAAAGGAAATAAATTTATTAGTATAAATATAAAAAAACCTGTCCTTCTGTGTAAATAAAAGGGGACAGGTTTGTTCTTATTTTAGTGCGATTAGGACAACGGTAACGATATAAAAAATAGCTGTAAGTAAATAGCCCATCCGCCAGTAGAGCTTAAGAAAACGTCGATAGGAAAAAATTTTAATGTTGCCTACTTTTCGAAGCATGAATAGGCAGGTCGCAATAGCGAGTAGACACATCATCAGAAGATACTGAGGTAAGAAGCTGTGTGTGAAATAGCGATTAGACATCCAGAGAATGGCTAGTGTTAAAAAAGGTAAACTGATATCGGGAAATTTGATCGTAAAGCGTGTGAGATCAAAATAGCGCACTAAAAACTGAGCCAGAAAAGGAATTAAAAAGAAATAAATTATAGCGAAAAGATAGATCATGAGTTTATTTTATCGCTAAACGGTTTTAAAGTAAACTTTTTCTATCAAAAAGTGAAAAAACCTTGATTTTGTGAGGCATTGCTGTATAATAAATAAGGTATGCGCTTTGCATACTTGTGGGAGGTAAAAATCTTATCCTTACCGCCAAAACCACAAAGGAGGAAATTACAAAATGGCTAAAAAAGTCGAAAATGTCGTAAAACTTCAAATTCCTGCTGGTAAAGCTACACCAGCTCCACCGGTTGGTCCTGCACTTGGTCAAGCCGGAATCAATATCATGGGATTCACTAAAGAGTTTAACGCTCGTACAGCTGACCAAGCTGGTATGTTGATCCCAGTTGTTATCTCTGTGTATGAAGACAAATCATTTGATTTCATCACTAAAACTCCACCAGCTGCTGTTCTTTTGAAAAAGGCTGCAGGTGTCGAAAAAGGTTCAGGTGAACCAAACAGAACAAAAGTTGCTTCAGTCACTCGTGCACAAGTGCAAGAAATTGCTGAAACAAAAATGCCTGACTTGAACGCTGCCAACATCGAATCTGCTATGCGCATGATCGAAGGAACTGCACGTTCAATGGGATTCACTATTACTGACTAATAGAATCCACCTTCACCGAGTTTAAGCATAGTGCTTACGGTGTGGAAGATGAAAATCGATAGGACCACATAACACAAGGAGAAAAAGATAACATGGCTAAAAAAAGCAAACAAATGCGTGCTGCCCTTGAAAAGGTAGACACTACTAAAGCTTACAGTGTAGAAGAAGCTGTAGCACTCGCAAAGGAAACAAACTTTGCAAAATTTGACGCAACAGTAGAAGTTGCTTACAACCTTAATATTGATGTTAAGAAGGCTGACCAACAGATCCGTGGTGCAATGGTCTTGCCAAACGGAACTGGTAAAACTTCTCGCGTTCTTGTATTTGCGCGTGGTGCTAAGGCTGAAGAAGCTAAAGCAGCTGGTGCAGACTACGTTGGTGAAGAAGAACTTGTTCAAAAAATCAACGATGGTTGGTTGGACTTCGATGTTGTTGTTGCGACACCTGACATGATGGCAGTAGTTGGTCGTCTCGGACGTGTCCTTGGACCACGTAACCTCATGCCAAACCCTAAAACTGGTACCGTAACTATGGACGTTGCTAAAGCTGTTGAAGAGTCTAAGGGTGGTAAGATTACTTACCGTGCTGACAAGGCAGGTAACGTACAAGCTATCATCGGTAAGGTATCATTTGATACTGATAAGTTGGTTGAAAACTTCAAAGCGTTTAACGATGTTGTCGCTAAAGCAAAACCAGCAACTGTTAAAGGGGCTTACATCACTAACTTGTCTATCACTACTACTCAAGGTGTTGGTATCAAGGTTGATGCTAACTCACTATAGTGAAATGAAAAACTCAGGTTTCTACCTGAGTTTTTTTGTCAATCTAATATAAAACTTATATAGTTTTGCTCTTAGGAAGTATTGCTTGAACCCCACTAAATATAGTGTTAGAATAGTTTTCTGTTGCGCTATATTTAGTGTATTTTGTTGTTTTAGAAATATCTAAAACTATTAGAATTGGAGAGATACATGTCGACATTATCGTTTAAGCAGTCCTTCAATCTGGCTTGGGGACGTTTTAGTAAGGGTCAGAAAGTGTTTGCAGTCCTTGCTTTTTTAGCTTCGCTTGGTTTTACAATGAATAGTGTTTTACCGACCATCTTAGCCGGTGATTATACAGTTTTAAATGTCCTATCTATCATTATGTCTATTTTTGGATTTTTAGGAACTTGGACGTTGGCGATACAGTGGCAGCATACCTTTAAATTAAATGGTGTTCAAAATGTTTCTGGTGCTCTGGTAGCTGGTATGCAAGGCATCTATGGTGACATGATTACCAGTTTTTACTATTTAGTGACAGAGTTTATTGGCCATTTTTCATGGAATAAGCGCCGGGCAGATGATGGTGAGCTAGTTGTGGATAAGGCATTTGGTTGGAGAGATATTATCGTAGCGATTTTTTTCTGGACGATTGGGCTTGGGGTTCTTTCTTGGCTTATTGGTGGACAGAGGATTATCCTAGATGCGCTAACGAACGGTCTTTCTTTTACAGCTCAGCAGCGTCAGGTTAAAGGCCATCTTGATGGGTATTATCTCTGGCTTTTAGTTGATATTCTTAGTTTTATCCTTTTCTTATCGGTGGGTAATGATATTGTTGCTTTTAGCTATCTAGCTATGCTGATGCAGGGGTTTGTTGGGATTATGATTTGGAAAAATGGTCTCGGAGAAGATAGGTAGAAATACTGTTGGAATTGCTTTAGTGCTCTTGTATTTAATCGTGCTAGTATTAAAGAACAATAGAAAAGAATGCCCTTGTTCCTCATTTTAAAGAAACAAGGGCATTCTTTTTGTACAACTATCAATTATTTCATGGTTGGGAACAGCAATACATCACGTATTGTTGTAGTATCTGTCAAGAGCATGACCAGGCGGTCGATTCCGATCCCGAGTCCGCCGGTTGGCGGCATGCCATATTCGAGGGCTTCGATATAGTCATAGTCAATACCTGTGGCTTCATCATCACCCAACTCTTTGGCTGCTGCTTGAGCTTTGAAGCGCTCTAATTGATCGATTGGATCGTTCAATTCAGTAAAGGCATTACCGTACTCTTTGGTCATGATGAAGAGTTCAAAGCGGTCGGTAAAGCGTGGATCTTCAGCATTCTTCTTAGCGAGTGGCGATACGGCTACAGGGTGTCCATAGACAAAGGTCGGTTGAATCAAGGTTTCTTCGACGAATTCTTCAAAGAAGGCATTGATAATATGCCCAACTTCAGTATAGTGTTTTTCAACTGGTACATTTTTTTCTTTAGCGATTGCAAGGGCTTGGTCGAATGTCATTTCTTGCCAGAAATTGATACCTGTTACTTCCTGGATAGCATCAACCATATGCACACGCTTGAAAGGCTCATTGATCTTAATTTCAGTATCCTGATAGATAACCGGTGAATCTCCTTTAACAGCTTTGGCAGCGTGCTGGATAATGCCTTCTGTCAAATCCATGATATCATTGAAATCTGCATAGGCCTGATAGACCTCAATGGAGGTGAATTCAGGGTTATGGGTAGCATCCATCCCCTCGTTGCGGAAGATACGGCCGATTTCATAAACACGCTCCATACCACCAACAATCAGGCGTTTGAGGTGGAGTTCGGTTGCAATACGAAGCACCATATCCATATCTTGAGCATTGTGGTGGGTAATAAATGGCTTGGCTGCTGCTCCTCCAGCTTCATTGTGAAGGACAGGAGTTTCTACTTCGAGGAAACCTTGGTCATCAAGATAGCGACGGATTTCTGAGATAATTTTTGAGCGGGTAACAAAGCGATCAAAGCTTTCACGGTTGGTGATGAGATCTAGATAACGTTTGCGGTATTTAGTCTCAACATCGGTCAAACCGTGGAATTTTTCAGGTAGTGGGCGAAGGGCTTTAGACAAGTGAGTGATGTGAGTGGCTTTGATGGATAGCTCACCCATATCCGTACGCATGACTTCACCTTCAACACCGAGAAAATCGCCAAGATCGGCTTTTTTGAAGATGTCATAGTTTTCTTCGCCGACTGTATCCTTACGGACGTAGATTTGGATTTGTCCTTGTCGGTCTTGAATGTGGGCAAAGCCAACTTTTCCCTTGCCACGCTTGGTCATGAGACGGCCAGCAATAGTAGCTGTCTCATCTAAGTCATGCAGTTCCTCTTTGGTCTTATCAGCGTATTTGCCTTTGAGCTCGCCGGAGTTGGTAGAAGCTTCAAAGCGTTTACCAAATGGATCAATCCCTTGCTCAATGAGGGCCGCCATTTTTTCACGGCGGACGATCTGCTGGTCATTTAATTCTTCATGGTGTTGCTGTGACATTGTTTTCCTCCAGAAAATTCTTCACATTATTTTATCATAAAATAGTAGGTATTAGTAGCGACTTGATGATTATTTTAAAGTCTGTAGAGGCTTAGAGAGTCTTCTCGCAATTCTCTTAGAAAGGTTGCTATCTCTATGGTATAATAGTAAGGAAATATTCAGAAGGGCACGGAATCATGAGACAATTATCTCAAGAAGAAATCGAATGGGCCAGAGCTTTTCAGGCTATCCATGGTCGTATGCCATCGATGGATGAGCTAGCCCAAGGGATGGACAGGGTCCGAGGAACTTCGACTGGTTTAGAGGCCCAGAAGCTCAAAGGCTCAGGGAAAAGATTTGGAAGCAAGGAGAAACTTGTCGCTAGTTTGATTATCTTTGGACTTCTAGTTGTTGTAACGGTTTTGGTCTTTGAGTTAAGAGAGCAAAAGCAAACAGCAGCACATTCTCTAGTCACTTCCTCCAATCGGACCACTAGCAGTGATGAGTCAAGTTCTCAGGCTTCTAAGAGCGAAAGGCCTTCTCAGTCTTCATCAGCTAGTCGATCCTCTTCATCCAGTAGTGCAACAAGCAGTCGCTACTGGAATTCTGATAAGGCTTCTCAGCTGTCTAGTTTTATGGACAGCTGGGGAGAGGAAATGGGGCAGCCTGATTATAAGCAATTGACGCGTATGCTGACGATTCGCTGGTTGGATGGTCGTAGTTTAGAAAGCGACTGGGCGGTTGTTGATGGTTATGAGTACTGGTATTCAACTGGTAATAAAGTTCATCGTTACATCTTTGTTATCAATAGTGCTGGTCAGTCCAAGGTTCTTTATTCACAGGATACCAATGGAGATACATACTGGGTTAAAGAAACTGAAAATCAGGAACTCAAAGATGGCTTCAAAGAGATTGTTACTGGTTAGCAGCGTCTAATTGGTAAGGTTGCCTCTTAGTTCTGCTGCTTAATTTTGAGAGATAAATTTGTGAGGATATCATGATTACTTCGATTGTTTTTGATGTAGACGATACTATTTATGACCAGCAGGCTCCCTATCGCCTAGCTATGGAGAAGTGTTTTCCAGACTTTGATATGACAGCTATTAATCAGGCTTATATCCGTTTTCGTCATTATTCGGATGTTGGCTTTCCCCGTGTCATGGCTGGCGAATGGACGACTGAGTATTTCCGATTTTGGCGCTGTAAGGAAACGCTAGTAGAATTTGGGTACCCAGAGATAGATGAGGCAGCCGGTCAAGCTTTCCAAGATGTCTATGAGCATGAGTTGGATCATATTACTATGCTTGATGAGATGCGTATGACTCTTGATTTTCTCAAAGAAAAAGGTGTTCCTATGGGAGTCATTACTAATGGTCCTACAGAGCATCAGCTGAAAAAAATTCATAAATTAGGGCTTTATGATTATATTGAGCCTAAAAATGTGATCGTCAGCCAGGCGACAGGTTTTCAAAAACCTGAGAAGGAAATTTTTAATCTAGCAGCTGAACAATTTGGGATGAATCCAGAAACGACCCTTTACGTTGGCGATTCTTATGATAACGATGTTATTGGGGCTAAGCGCAGTGGTTGGCAGGCAATGTGGTTCAACCACCGTGGGCGCAGTCTTAAGTCTGGTGTTAAACCCGTCTATGATCTAGCTATTGATAATTTTGAGCAGCTCTACGGGGCTGTCAAGGTTCTCTTTGACCTTCCTAATAGTAAGTTTCTCTTTGATGCTAATGATAAGGAAAATCCTATCCTTAAGATGGGATTGGAAAACGGTTTGATGATGGCTGCAGAGCGCCTGTTGGAGTCTAATATGAGTATTGATAAAGTTGTTATCTTATTACGGCTTACTGCACAGCAAGAGCGTATCCTACGTATGAAATATGCAACACGATGAATAGAAAAAACTTACAGATCATGACATCTGTAAGTTTTTTTATATCTTCTAAGGCGCTATGTAGCTTCGGATCTACCTTATTCAGAAGCTTGCTCCCATTTACGTGATAAGTAGCGAGAGTAGCTTGAAATCCCGTAGTTGACAAGGAAGTAAGCTAGTGTAATGAGAAGGTATAAGGTGAAGATTTGGCTGGTTTCAAAATACTTTCCCATAAGGATTTGACTTTTACCAAAAAGATCTTGCAGGGCAATAACAGAATAAAGAAAGCTAGTGTCTTTAACGACGGTTACAAACTGCGAAATAATTGACGGCAACATCTTGCGAATGGCTTGAGGTAAAATGATGATATAGAGAATTTGAAAGTGAGTAAACCCTTGTGAGAGTCCAGCTTCTGTCTGTCCCTTATCAATGGCGTTTAATCCTCCACGGATAATTTCAGCTAAGGCAGCTGAGGTGAAAATAGTAAAGGCAGTAATACCAGCCGGCGTTGCCTTGAGTTGGAATACTAGGAAGACGATGAAAATCCAAAGTAAGTTGGGCACATTACGGACAAACTCAATGTAGATACTAGCAATAATACTGAGGATTTTATTGCTGCTGTTACGCATGACTGCTAGGATCATCCCTAAAATCGTTGATAGGATAATGATGATAAAGGCAAGATACAAGGTTGTCCACAGTCCTTCTGCTAGGAATTTGAGATTATAAGGTGCTAATAAATCTGACATTTAATCCGCTCCTCTCTATAAACTGTAGGCTTTTTTGTTAGCTTCTTCTTGGCGGCGTCCCCACTTAGCAATTGGAAAACATAGCACAAAGTAGAGAAGGGCAGCGCCAACAAATGCTGGAATATAATTAGTTGTTTCGTAAGCCCAGGCTTTGGCTGTAAACATGATATCAGCCCCCGAAATGATAGCAACCGTAGAAGTGTTCTTGATTAGGTTGACGACCTGGTTGATCATTGGTGGAATGATGATTCGAATCGCTTGAGGTAAGATGATCAGAGTCATCGTTTCACGATAGGTAAAGCCTTGCGATAAGGCTGCTTCCGTTTGTCCACGCGGGATGGATTCAATACCTGAGCGGATAACCTCAGCCATGTAGGCCCCTGTATAAATGCCAACACAAAGGACTGAGGTTAAAAAGGCAGGTACTTTGATGGCACCGTTTGTCAGGATCGAAATCCCATAAAAAACAAAGACAAAATGCACTAGAAGTGGTGTATTTTGAAAAATTTCTACATAGACACGTGCTAGGGCCTTGGCAAATTTATTGCGAGAGGAGGACATGGCTCCAAAAATTAGGCCGAGCAGTAAAGCTAGAATGAGTGCCCCAATAGCCATGCCTAGGGTATAGAAGAATCCTTTGGCAAATTCACCAAAGTTGTCAAAGTAAGCAGCCCAGCGAGATAGATCATAGGGGCTGTCACCAGCAGCTAATAAATAGGTCATAGGATCTCCTTTCTAGTTTTCTGCAGGCTGAGACGGTTCAAGATCGTAGCGTTGGTAGATTTTCTCCAGGCTTCCGTCTTGACGCCATTGGTTCAGTAAGCCATTGACATAGTCGGTTACTTCTGTGTTTGTTTTTTTAGAAGCAATCCCGTATTCCATAGTGTCAAAGCCTTGGTCTAGGATTTGGTTTTGCTTGCTGACATAACCGGATAGGATAGATTTATCGACAGAAAAAGCATCAATACGGTAAGCTCGAAGGGCAATAGCCAGCTCTGGATAGCTACCTAACTGGATATACTTAAAGCTAATATGATTGTCTTTGGCATAGGCATCTAGTGAGGCCTTGGTTGAGGAGCCCTGTGCAATTCCGATCGTCTTACCATCTAACTCTTTTGGATCTTTGATTCCAGATTTTTTGTTGACCAAAAAGCCAATTTCATCGTAATAATAAGGATTTGATATGCTGTAATTAGCTTTTCTTTCGTCATTGATAGTGTAGGTCGCTATGGTCATATCTACTTGACCATTGTCCAACAGAGCCTCACGTGTTTGAGCTGTTACGGGTGTGTAGGCCACCTTGACGCCAATATTGTCAGCAATTTTCTTGGCAATATCGACTTCCATACCGGTGTACTTGCCGGTCTTAGCATCAAAATAGCCAAAGTTAGGAACGTCTTGCTTAACACCGACCCGCAGGACACCACGCTTTTTGATCTCTTGAACTTGATCAGGAAGCTGGCTTTGCTCTTTAGCATTTGCTAGTTGTAGATGTCTTAATCCTATGCCGATGGTTAGGATTAAGATAAGACTTGTCAATAAGGAAAGTTTCTTCATAGGTCCCTCCTTACTCTGCTTCGATACGGTCGCTGGTGTGATTGATGATCTTAGATAAGAACTGCTTAGCGCGTGGCTCTCTCGGATTGTCAAAGAAGCCATCGACATCTGTCGTATCTTCTAAAATCTCGCCATCGGCCATAAAGATGATACGATCCGCTACACTGCGGGCAAAGCCCATCTCATGGGTAACCACTACCATATTCATGCCTTCTTTGGCTAAATTTTGCATAACTGTTAAGACATCACCGATGGTTTCAGGATCCAGGGCTGATGTTGGTTCATCAAAGAGCAGGAGTTCCGGCTTCATAGCTAAGCCACGGGCAATGGCGACACGTTGCTTTTGCCCCCCAGAAAGCATGCCTGGATAGGAGTCCTTGCGGTCCCACATATTGACATAGGTAAGATATTTTTCGGCGAGTTCAGTCGCTTCTTTTTCACTCATACCAAGGACACGTACAGGGGCTAAGATGACGTTTTCTAAAACGGTTTTATGGGGATAGAGGTTGAAGTGCTGAAAGACCATTCCGACTTCTTTACGCAGTTGAACAAGCTCCTTATTGGAAGCGTTGGAAACTTGGTGACCATTGACCGTTAAACTCCCTTGGTCGATACTCTCAAGTGCGTTCATGGTGCGAATCAGTGTTGATTTACCAGAACCTGAAGGGCCAAGTAGTACGACGACCTGACCTTTTTCAATGTTTACATTGATATTGCGGAGCGCATGATAGTCACCGTAGTATTTTTCAACATTTTTGTATTCAATTAGGGCCATGATTACCTCCACTCGAATTTTTATTGATAGATGTCAGAATTTCTGACATTGTAAACAGTCTACTATAATTGTTGATAGTTGTCAATATTTTCTGAAAATTTATAGCATGAAAGGGATCTATAAGACTTCTTATGTTTGCCTAAGTGGAAAAAAATCTGTTATAATAGGTCTTAAGTACCATCGTAGGTTTAGAAAAGGAGAGAGTAGCATGAAAAAGATTTTAGTGGTTGATGATGAAAAACCAATTTCTGATATTATTAAATTTAATTTGATTAAAGAAGGGTATGAGGTTGTTACAGCTTTTGATGGCCGTGAAGCCCTAGAGAAGTTTGAGGAGAGCAATCCTGATTTGATCATCTTGGATTGGATGTTACCAGAGCTTGAGGGGCTTGAGGTAGCCAAGGAAATTCGCAAGAGCAGCCATATTCCTATTATTATGTTGTCTGCTAAAGACAGCGAATTTGACAAAGTCATTGGATTGGAAATTGGTGCGGATGACTATGTGACCAAGCCGTTTTCAAATCGTGAACTATTGGCACGTATCAAGGCTCATCTTCGTCGTACGGAAACGATTGAGACAGCAGTGGCAGAAGAAAATAATAGCTCAGATAATGAGTTGAATATTGGTGACCTTCAGATTATTCCAGATGCCTTTGTTGCCAAGAAGCGTGATAAGGAAATTGAGCTGACCCACCGGGAGTTTGAGCTGCTGCACCATTTGGCTACTCATATTGGCCAAGTGATGACACGTGAACATTTGCTGGAGTCTGTCTGGGGATATGACTATTTTGGAGATGTTCGTACGGTTGATGTTACAATTCGTCGTTTGCGTGAAAAAATAGAGGACACACCTAGCCGCCCAGAATATATTTTAACCCGCCGTGGTGTCGGTTATTATATGAAATCATATGACTAATAATTTTTGGATAAAAAATGTAAATACTTTTGAGTTTGCCTTACTCATCCTGTTAGCCTTCGTATCTGTTTATTTTATTTACTTGGCCTTTAGGGAATACCGTAATACTAAGACGATCAGAATGATCAGTAAAAAAATTACGGATTTGATCGGTGGTGACTATACGGAGGATTTGGAGTTAAAAGGTGATCGCGAGTTGATTGATCTGGGGAAAAATGTCAACGATCTTTCAGATGTCTTACGTCTAACCCATGAACATCTCTCGCAAGAGCGTAATCGATTGGCCTCCGTCCTCTCTTATATGAGTGACGGAGTTTTAGCGACCAATCGTGTGGGTAAGATCATCATGATCAATGAAACCGCTCAAAAACAGCTCAATCTTACTCGGGAAGAAGCTCTAGATATGAATATTATGGAGCTGATCGATGGAGATGACTATAGCTTTAGAGATTTGATTACTCATACGCCTGAGATCACGATCAATCGGCGAAATGAATATGACGAATTTATCACTCTGAGGATTAACTTTGCTCTCAATCGCCGTGAAAGTGGCTTTATTTCAGGTCTTGTAGCAGTTTTGCATGATACAACGGAGCAGGAAAAAGAGGAGCGGGAACGCCGTCTCTTTGTCTCAACGGTGAGTCATGAGCTGCGTACCCCTTTGACTTCAGTTAAATCCTACTTGGAAGCTCTTAATGAAGGCGCCTTACAGGAGGATGTAGCACCAAGTTTTATTCAGGTCTCTCTTGATGAGACCAATCGGATGATGCGGATGATTTCGGATCTTTTGCAGCTGTCTCGTATTGATAATGATAATAGTCATTTGGAGATTGAGATGATTAATTTCACAGCCTTTATGGATGTTATTTTGGATCGTTTCGATCAAATCAAACAGCAGCAAGATTCTGATAAGGACTATGAAATCATCAGGAATTATACCTCCAATCCGATTTGGATCGAGATCGATACAGATAAGATCAATCAGGTCCTGGATAATATCCTTAATAATGCTATTAAATATTCTCCAGATGGTGGGAAGATTTCAGTTGTGATGACCACCACTGAAAGTCAGTTGATTATCTCTATTTCTGACCAAGGTTTAGGGATTCCTAAGAAGGATCTTCCGATGATCTTTGATCGTTTTTATCGTGTGGATAAGGCTAGAAGTCGTGCTCAAGGTGGTACAGGTCTTGGTTTATCGATTGCTAAGGAGATTGTCAAGCTGCATGACGGCTTTATCTGGGCCAAGAGTGACTATGGGGAAGGTTCGACCTTCACGATTGTTTTACCTTATGATAAGGATGCTGGCTTAGAGGATGACTGGGGAGGAGATGATGATATCGAATGAGCAGTGATGGCTTTAAATATAGTATCTTGGCCTCAGGATCAAGTGGCAATTCCTTTTATTTAGAAACACCGCAGAAAAAAATTTTAATTGATGCTGGTCTATCCGGTAAAAAGATCACAAGTCTCTTATCTGAGATTGATCGTAAGCCAGAGGATTTAGATGCTATTTTAGTGACTCATGAGCATAAGGACCATATCCACGGTGTCGGTGTTCTGGCACGAAAATATGATTTGCCGATCTACGCTAATGAAAAAACCTGGCAAATTATGGATGAGCATAATATGCTGGGTAAAATTAATCCTGAGTTGAAGCGTATTTTTGAGCGAGGGAAACTCATAACCTTTGGAGACATAGATATTGAGAGTTTTGGTGTCAGTCATGATGCTGTGGATCCACAATTCTATCGTTTTATGAAGGATAATAAGAGCTTTGTTATGCTGACAGATACTGGTTATGTCAGTGATCGTATGGCCGGCTTTATTGAAAATGCGGATGGCTATCTGATCGAGTCTAATCATGATGTGGAAATCTTGCGTTCAGGGGCTTATCCTTGGAGTCTCAAGCAGAGAATACTATCTGATCGTGGTCATTTGTCCAATGAAGATGGTTCAGAGACGATGATCAGGACTATCGGTCGTAAGACTAAGAAGATTTACCTAGGGCATCTGAGTAAGGAAAATAATATCAAGGAATTAGCGCATATGACAATGGAGAATAATCTTGCGCAAGCTGATTTTGGCGTTGGCCATGATTTTCAAGTCTTGGATACATCTCCAGATGAAGCGAGTCCACTGACAGATATATAAAAAAATCAATCTCAAGAAAGAGATTGATTTTTTTATATTGTATCTGTTTCTTAATACTTGGACCAGGTCTTTGGGATAAAGAGTAAGAGCAGGGGATAGATTTCTAAACGTCCAGCGATCATGGCAAAAGACATGAGGAGTTTGGCCCAAGGGCTAAAAATATCAAAAGTTTTAGCTGTTCCCAGCATAGGTCCAATATTATTGAAGGTCGAAGCAGCAGCACTGAAGACAATCATAAAATTATTTTGATCGATACTGAGTAAGAGTACGAGAGTGAGGAAAATCATGGTATAAACGGCTAGGTACTTCAAAACGCTGTGTTGGGTATCTTTATCGAGAGGACTTTTATTGATATGAAGTGAAAAAACACGATTGGGGTAGAGATTTTTAAGCACTTGATTGCGTGCAATCTTAGCTGTAATTAGTCCCCGCATGACCTTGAAACCACCTGCTGTGGAGCCTGCAGATCCCCCGATAAACATGAGAAGCAGCAGGATAATTTGTGAAAATAGAGGCCATTTCGTGAGGTCGGTAATCCCAAATCCGGTCGTTGTCATGACATTAGCTACTTCAAAGAAACTGTACTCTAGGCTGTTGTGCCAAGAACCGTAGAGGCTAAAGATATTCAAGAAAATAAGAACTGTTGCTATGATAACAATACCAATATAAGTCTTGAGTTCCTCATCGCCGAAGAAGCTCTTGAATTTACGTAATAAAAGGAAATAGTAGAGATTGAAATTCACTCCAAAGATTAGGGTTCCAGTTGCCACAACTGTAGAAATGAGGCTACTGTTGTAATGGGCAATACTGTCATTGTAGACTGCAAACCCGCCGGTACCAGCCCCTCCCATAGCTGTGATCAAGCTATCGTAGAGAGGCATGCCAACTAACCATAGAATCAAGGCGAAGATGACGAACATAGCCAGATAAATAATATAGAGGATCTGGGCGGTACTTTTGAGTTTAGAAACCACCTTGCCAAAGATAGGACCGGGGACTTCAGCCCTCATAATTTCTAAGTGGGCATTCTTAGAATTTTCCATAATAGCTAGAGCAAAGACCAGCACCCCCATCCCACCGATGAGATGGGTGAAACTTCTCCAAAATAAGAGGGAGTGTGATAGAACAGCCACATCAGGAAGGATAGTAGCCCCAGTCGTCGTAAATCCCGAGCTGACTTCAAAGAAGGCATCGATTAGGCTGGGAATCTGTCCTGAAAAAACGAAGGGCAAAGCGCCAAAGAAGGACCATAGAATCCAGCATAGGGATACGATTAAGAGCCCTTCTTTACTATAGATTTGGTATTTTTTAGGTTTGAAATAGCTGCCGATACCACCTAAGATCAGTAAAATACCGATTGTTGCTAGAATACTGAGGACAACAGTTGGCTCCTCTTTGTAACCAAGAGCAAGGACGAGCGGGACAAGTAACAATCCAGCTTCAATTAACATGAGCTTAGACAGGAGATAACGGACCATAGAACGATTCATCTAGGCGACCTCACTTTTCTAATAAATCATAAATGTCTGTGACATTTGATTGAAGGGTGACGAGGATGATTTTATCCCCCACTTCGTAGGTATCCTGTCCAGTAGGAAAAATAACTTGTCCTTTGCGAATAATGGCGGCTACCAGTACCCCTTTTTTAAGTTTGATTTCTGAGATATGCTTACCAGCCACCTTATTTTTAGGACGGATTTCAAACTGTAGGGTTTCAATTCGCCCATTAGCAATATGATGGATGGCGTCAAGCGAGGAGGATTCTTGGGCATTATCACGCCCTCTGATGAAGTGCATCATGTTGTCAACAGCAATAGATTTTGGCGTTACAATACTAGAAAAGCTATCTGTATCGATAATCTCTAAGAGACTGGTTCGATTGACCTTAGTAATATTCTTTTCAATTCCCAGGGTGTTGAGGAACATGGAAGAGATGATGTTTTCTTCATCGACACCCGTCAGGGTTGCGACGGCATCGTAATTTTCTACGCCTTCTTCCACTAAGATGTTTTTGGCTGTTCCATCCCCTTGGATGATTGGAATTTCTGGGAATTCCTGACTGAAGAAGCGACTTCTATTTTCATTGATTTCGATAACCTTGAGCTTCATTTTGGTATGGCGGAGGATATTGAGCAGGTAGTAGCTGATACGGCCTGCGCCGACAATCATGAGATTTTTGAGAACCTTACTCTTAACAAAGTTGTGAAAGAGAATCATTTCCACACGATTACCTGTGACGAAAATTTTATCACCAGTTTCGATAGTCGCTTCGCCATCAGGGATAGTGATGTCTTCACCACGTTGGATGGCGCAGACAACAATATTACCGAATTTTTGTCGGAATTGCTCCAGACTCATATTACACAGGCGACTGTTTTCAGAGATTTTAAATTCCATCATCATAATGCGTCCGTTGACAAAGTGCTCAACAGAGAGTGCTCCTGGGAAGTCAACGGCATTAGCAATCTGACGGGCTGTCAGGAGCTCAGGATTGACAACCATTGAAAAACCTAAGAAATTTTGTTCTTTAAAATAGCTGTTAGAATACTCAGGATTGCGGACGCGGACAATGGTCTCTTTAGCCCCCATTTTTTTGGCTAGGACGGCTGAGATCATATTGACTTCATCTTGATTGGTCATAGCGACAAAAATGTCGCAATTTTTAACGTCTGCTTGTTCGAGGATTTTAAAGTTGGCCCCATTACCGACCAAGCCCATGATATCTAGGCGTTTGGTCAGGTGATTGAGGACTTCCTCTTTTTCCTCGATCAGGGTAATATCATGCTGTTCTTGTACTAGGGATCGGCAGAGGGCAGTCCCTACTTTACCACCACCAACAACAATAATTTTCATGTTTATTCCTCATCTTATTAACTAGCGAAAAGTCGCTTTAAACTAGTATACTATCATACTCTTTTTTTGGAGAAATTGCATCAAAATTATTAAAAAAATATAGGGGTGACATATCTATGTTACAAAGCTGTAGAACTCTTGAAAAAAAGCAGGATTTGATAAAAATTTTACAAATTCAGTTGACATCTTTTAATATCGTGTTATACTTATTAACAATGATTCGTTCATTTAAATCACACCTGTTATGATTTAAGTTAACGAGCCACCATCAACCATGCTGTCTGCTGAGCTTGACTCCAGGCAGTGTGGTTATTTTTTTACAAAAAAGAGGTAGGTATGACGGTTCAACCTTTTATACAGGAAAGTTATCAGGAGAAAGCAGCTAGAAATCATGTGGTTTTATTTGAGCCTCAGATTCCAGCTAATACAGGCAATATCGCTAGGACTTGCGCAGCAACAAATAGTCCCTTACACATTATTCGTCCCATGGGGTTTCCGATTGATGATCGTAAGATGAAGCGTGCTGGTTTAGATTATTGGGACAAGCTTGATATTAGGTTTTATGACAGTTTGGAAGAGTTTATGCAGCAGTGTCCAGGTCAGGTACATCTTGTGACAAAGTTTGCGCAGAAGACTTATTCTGATGAGGATTATGATGATGGTCAGCTTCATTATTTTATGTTTGGCCGAGAAGACAAGGGACTTCCAGAAGACTTTATGCGTCGGTATTCTGAACAGGCTATTCGTATCCCTATGAATGACCAGCATGTTCGCAGTCTAAATCTTTCAAATACGGTTACGATGATTATCTATGAAGCTCTTCGTCAGCAGGACTATGTGGGTCTAGAAAGAGTTCATCAGTACCCAAAAGATAAGTTAAAATAAACAGAGCTCTTAAATTATACTACAGACAGGTTAGATCAAAAGAGAGTGGGACAAAATCGTGATTTTGTCCCACTCTCTTTTTGCATGTTCACTTAGTGATGTTGGTGTAGTTAAGGACGCAGGTTGTTTTGCTCTTTTGTGGCTTTGGCATTATGTGGGCTGTTAGGGTGCTCTTGTTAGGGTTGGACTATTTTGTAATTATAGGAAAGCTGGATGATTTAGAGCGATTTCTTTTCTTGCATTCTTCTTGGAATTTTACTATACTTGTGGTGTCTTCAGGGCAGGGTGAGATTCCCGACCGGCGGTGATTGCTTGCAGGGGCAAGTAAAAGTCCGCGAGCCAAGTGGCTGATGTGGTGAGATTCCGCAACCGACAGTATAGTCTGGATGGGAGGAGACAGGTTTTTTGTGATCGCTGAGAGTGTTTCTTTGCACCTGCTTTTGATCAACGAATAACTATGCCTCCTTCAATTTGAAAAAATTGGAGGAATTTTTTATGTCAACACAAACAACACGTCGTCTGGTCTATATGGCTATTCTAGGAGCCTTATCATTTATTCTCATGCTCTGGCAGTTTCCATTAATACCAGGGGTAGATTTTTTACAGTTTGAATTTTCGATATTGCCTGTACTGCTAGCCTTGCTTTTATTTGATTATAAAAGTGCCTTGGCTGTTTTAATATTGCGGACAGTCCTTAAATTGATTTTTGCCAATGGTGGGATTGGCAGTTTGATTGGTCTACCGATGAATATCATTGCCTTAGCTTTATTTGTTTGGGCTATGTCAGCCTTTTGGAAGAAGGAGAGGACAAGGGTGCGCTTTATATTAGCTGCTGTTATTGGCACGGTACTGATGACTGTTGCTATGGTGGTTCTTAATTATTTTTATGCTGTTCCTCTGTATGCGACCTATGCTGGCTTTGATATTAAAGCAACCTTGGGTCTTGCTCGCTATCTATTTGGGGCTGTAGTTCCTTTTAATATGATCCAAGGTGCTATTTTTTCTATCAGCTTTTTCATCCTGGATCTCGCTGTGAAACCTGTTCTATCACGAATTAAGGGAGACATGTTATACTAGGATGTATGGTGAATAAACAGAAATTTTTAATGATAGCTAGCTTTTTTGCTCTGATATTTATTGTCTTGGGTTATTTGGTTAAATTTTATCCAGATGTGCTGGTTGATTTTGACAGCTCTATCCATGATGCTGTTCGTGGAGATCTACCAGCGGGATTGACGCTCTTTTTTAGGCTGATTACCCATGTTGGCGACACGATAACTCAAGTGTTAATTGCCTTGGTGGCCTTTATTTTTCTCAGGATCAAGAAATGGCGGGCTGAGAGCTGGCTAGTAGCCGGCAATGCTGTCTTGGCAGGGTTAGCTATCATGGTGTTCAAATCTATTTATCAGCGTCCTCGTCCACGTTTGGAACATCTCGTCCATGCTGATGGTTATTCGTTTCCGAGTGGGCATTCCTTAGGGACTATGTTGATTTTTGGTAGCTTGATCATTATTTGTTACCAACGGATTCAAAGCAAGTGGCTCCGATATAGTGTTGTAAGTCTATTTGGCTTGCTGATTTTCTTAGTTGGTCTTTCACGAGTCTATCATGGTGTCCACTATCCTAGCGATGTCTTGGCAGGGTTTAGCCTAGGTCTTGCGATTCTTTGGGCAGGGTATCCTTATTATGCTAATCAACGTTTTCAGTGGCGTTTTAATAGCCGACAAGATTAGAAGATAGCCTTATCATTACTAGGTAGCTTTGTTGAGAAAAGCACTTCTAAGTTTTGAGGCAGGACAGCTAACTGATGTATCAGAATTATGGTTTGACCTTTCCGATTGATTCGTTTCAATCGGGGGGTCTTTTTTTGCTTTAAACTGGTGAGTTCTATGACTAGGAAGATGAAAGTGCTATAATAATTTTATGAAGAAACGTTACAACACTGTCAATGACTATTACCGTAAAATATTTGGTGAAAAGATTTTTAAGCTACCCATTGATGCAGGATTTGACTGTCCCAATCGTGATGGGACAGTTGCTCATGGTGGCTGTACTTTTTGTACCGTATCTGGTTCTGGTGATGCTATTGTAGCACCAGAAGCGCCCATTCGTGAGCAGTTTTATAAAGAAATTGACTTTATGCACCGCAAGTGGCCCGAGGTCAATAAATATCTAGTCTATTTCCAAAACTTTACTAATACGCATGATAAAGTCGAGGTTATTCGTGAGCGCTATGAGCAGGCGATCAATGAGCCAGGAGTGGTTGGTATCAATATTGGTACACGTCCTGACTGTTTGCCTGATGAGACCATTCTTTATCTGGCAGAGCTCTCAGAGCGCATGCATGTCACCCTTGAGTTAGGACTTCAGACGACCTATGAAGAGACTTCTGAGCGGATCAATCGAGCTCACAGCTATCAACTCTATATCGATATTGTCAAGCGTGTGCGTGAGCTAGCTCCCACGATCGAAATTGTTTCTCACCTCATCAACGGTCTGCCTGGTGAGACCCATGAGATGATGGTGGAGAATGTCCGTCGCTTGGTGCGTGATAATGATATCAATGGGGTCAAGCTCCACCTCCTCCACCTCATGACTAACACTCGTATGCAGCGAGACTACCATGAAGGGCGTTTGCAGCTCCTCAGTCAGGATGAGTATGTCTCTATCATCTGCGACCAGCTGGAGATTATTCCTAAGGATATCATCATTCACCGCATCACAGGCGATGCCCCACGCGATATGCTGATCGGTCCCATGTGGAGCCTCAATAAGTGGGAGGTTCTCAATGCTATTGACAAAGAAATGGAAAGACGAGGGAGTGTACAGGGGTGTAAGGTGGGAGGATAATATGTCTGAAAATAATAATAGAAAAAGCTGTGGATTGAACAATCTGAATAGATTATATGACTTAGCCTCTGGTTTTCAACTTGGAAAAAAATGGGATAAACTATCTCCGACAGTTAATAATGTCAAAGAATTTACTCTTGAAAAACTAAATACAGAACCGCCTAAAAATCTCAATGGTGATCCAAATAAGTCATCTTCTGAATACTGTCTCGCTCATTTTTGTGGCAATCTATATAACTACAAAATACGTGAGAATAAATTAGATGATGATTTAGAAAATGAAATTAATGAGCACAGTAAGGCAATCAGAAAGTATTGCTTAAAGGATGATATCGTTGTATATAGAGGTATTGATGATTTAGTCAAGGGACAAATGAAGGAGGCAGCAAAGGAAGTTGATGGAACTGATTTATATGACAAAGCTTTTCTGAATACAAGTCTTGTAAAGGGATACGAAAAGAACACTAATATTAAATTAAGGATTTTTTTACCAAGAGGGACTTGTGCATTTTACACAGGTAATATCAATGGTGAGGAAAAACGTTACTATGAGGTTATTGTCCAAAAAGGTGCAAAATTGAAAATTATATCTGAAGATAATGACTATACTAATTGCATATTATTAAGTACAAGTTAATAGTTGAAATTTGAGAGAGGAAAGATAAGATACGTGGTCAAAGGCCTCTTTACCTCTCTCGTGATTATTTAGTTACGATGTAACTGTACAGATGATGGTTCTATTTGCAAGATAGAATGTAGATATTCAGCGTCATTTGATTAAATAAGTTACAAATAAGGAGACATTGTATGAAACTCAAGGCAATACCAGCTTTAGCTGATAATTATATTTGGCTATGGTCTAAAGGGGACGAAGCGGTCATCGTTGACCCAGGAGAAGCCAAACCAGTTTTAGACTATTTGGAAGAGCACAATCTCAAAGCGGGCGCTATCTTGGTCACTCATGGCCATGCTGACCATATCGATGGCATGAGCGAGATTGTGGCCAGATACCCCAATGTCAAGACCTATGGGTCTAAGGAAGTCAGTCACTTGGTGGATACTGTCCTGAAAGACGGTGATACTATTGAACTCTACGGCTCTCAGATAGAGGTCTTTTTAACGGCGGGGCATACGGAAGGCCACATTTCTTATCTTGTGGATAAGCAGCACCTCTTGTGTGGTGATGCGCTCTTCTCAGCAGGATGCGGCAGAGTCTTTACAGGAGACTATGACGCCCAGTACAATTCCATGGTCTTTTTCAGAAGTTTAGCGGATACTGTCAATGTTTATGCAGCTCATGAATACACGCTGACTAATTTGCAATTTGCCATGACACAAACGACAGACGCTTTTGTCAAAGAGTATTATGATCAGACGAAAGCCCTTATCGAACAAGGCCTTCCAAGCCTGCCATCTACCATAGGAGTAGAAAAACAAATCAATGTTTTTCTCATGGCTAAGGATGTCCAAGAATTTACAAGCCTGAGAATCTTGAAGGATAACTTTTAGGCGAATATTAGAAGAAGGAATCATTTTATGATGAAACGTCCTATCCAACTCTCGCATGATTTTTTGGAAGAAGTGTTAGACCAAGATAGTATCGCGGTGGATGCGACCATGGGAAATGGCAATGACACCGCCTTTTTGGCAGGTTTAGCCAAAAAGGTCTACGCCTTCGATATTCAGGAACAGGCCCTTGAGAAAACACGGGAGCGCTTGGCGCATCAAAATCTGACCAATGTCCAGCTGATCCTAGATGGCCATGAAAATGTGGATACTTATGTTTCTGAGCCCATCCGCGCAGCTATCTTCAACCTCGGCTATCTGCCAAGTGCGGACAAATCAGTGATCACCAAACCTGATACAACTTTGAGTGCTATTGGAAAGATTTTAGACCGCCTAGAAGTTGGCGGACGCCTGTCCATCATGATCTACTACGGTCACGAGGGCGGTGATCAGGAAAAGAACGCTGTCCTAAACTATGTCCGCCAGCTGGACCAGAACCGCTTCACAGCCATGCTCTATCAGCCGCTTAATCAAGTCAATACGCCGCCCTTTTTAGTCATGGTGGAGAAGTTGGCATAAGGCATAAAGTAAAGAAAAAGGAGTTTGAGACAAAAGTCCAAACTCCTTAGTACTCTTCTAAATTTATCTGATTGATGCAGTGGATGGTTAGATATCCTTGTCCCTTGCTCTGTCTATCCTACCCACCTCTTTTTGCTAATCTTTATAGCTTCGTATTTCGCCCTTTATATCATAACTCCGGCTTGATAAAAAAGCGATGGTCATCAATGGGAATGATAGAAACCTGATTATCGAAGAATTGGGTCAGGGTTGGCACGGTAATGATGTCTTCTTTCTTGCCTTGGGCAACAATGTGTCCTTGTTTAAGGAGCAGGACATGATCCATCTTTTGGGTGATTTCCTCGGCATGGTGGGTGACGTAGAGAACCGTAGGTGCTTGCGGCAGGTCGGTGATCCGATCGATTTGCTTGAGCAATCTTTCTCTGGCAAAGAGATCCAGCCCTACAGTAGCTTCGTCTAGGATGATAATCTCCGGCTCTTCCATGAGACAGCGAGCGATCATGATGAGCTGGCGCTCGCCTTGGGATAAAGTGTGGAGTCGGCGTCCGATGAGCTTCTTACCGTCTAAGCGTCTCAGCATGTCTCTAGCTTCTTCCAGCTCTTTTTCGCCATATTCCTTGTAGAGTATGGAGGACTTATACTTACCGGTTAAAACGGCCTGTTCGGCGACCATCTGCAAGGAGAGGCGGTCGCTGATAAAGCCCGAGACGATCCCAATTTTTTTACGGATTTCAGTGATGTCGCCTTGGCCAAAGGGAATACCGAGCACTTCAACCTTTCCCTTGGTCTGATAGTATTCAGCCATGATGAGCTTGAGAAGGGTTGTCTTTCCCGAACCGTTAAGTCCCAAAATAGCCCACGTTTGCCCTTTCTCGACAGTCCAGTTGATGTCTGTCAGCAGATTTTTGCCTTGCTTGCGTAAACTGACATTTGTCATGGAAATGATTGGCATATCTTCACCTCCTGAGTGATCTTTAGCTTTATTATAGCATATGGTTAGAGATGGTTTGGGGGAGGCTGGGTGAGTTTTCGACAAGGCAGAGGAATTTATGCTATAATGGGGGCACTATATCATATTAGGAGAAGAGATTTTCATGGAAGACCCGAGCAGTCAGCATTTGCTGCTTCAATTATTATTACTGATTATTTTAACCTTTTTAAATGCCTTCTTTTCAGCTTCTGAGATGGCTATGGTCTCCTTAAACCGCTCTCGGGTGGAACAAAAGGCAGAAGAAGGGGATAAAAAATACATTCGTCTGGTCAAGGTGCTGGACAAGCCTAACAACTTTTTATCAACCATTCAGGTGGGTATCACCTTTATCTCACTCTTGCAGGGGGCTAGTTTATCAGCTTCTTTGGGTAAGGTGATTGCAGGCTGGTTTGGTAATTCAGCTGCTGCCCAGACAGCAGGCAGTATTATTTCGCTGATTTTCTTGACTTATATTGCGATTGTTTTGGGGGAGCTCTATCCTAAGCGCATCGCCTTAAACCTCAAGGACAATCTGGCAGTTGTTTCGGCACCAATTATTATGGGCTTAGGCGTTTTGGTCAGCCCCTTTGTCTGGCTCTTATCAGCCTCGACTAATCTGCTCAGCCGCATAACGCCTATGACCTTTGATGATGCAGATGAGAAGATGACGCGTGATGAGATCGAGTACATGCTGACTAACAGTGAAGAGACCTTGGATGCTGAGGAAATTGAGATGCTTCAAGGCGTTTTCTCGCTGGATGAATTGATGGCGCGTGAGGTTATGGTACATAGAACAGATGCCTTCATGGTTGATATCAACGATGATCCTCAAGACATTATCCGTGAGATTCTTAAGAAGAATTTTTCACGGATTCCTGTTTATGATGATGATAAGGATAAGGTTATCGGTCTGATTCACACCAAGAAACTTTTGGCAGCTGGATTTGACAATGGTTTTGATGCTATTAATTTGCGTCGCATTCTGCAGGAACCTCTCTTTGTGCCTGAGACCATCTTTGTCGATGATCTGCTTAAAGAGCTGCGTCGAACACAAAATCAGATGGCCATTCTCTTGGATGAATACGGGGGTGTCTCTGGCTTAGTAACGCTGGAGGATCTTTTAGAAGAGATTGTCGGTGATATCGATGACGAAACGGATAAGGCAGAGGTAGAGGTGCGTGAGATTGCTCCGGATACCTATATCGTCCTGGGGACTATGACCCTCAATGATTTTAATGAGTATTTTGAAACTGAGCTGGATAGTGATGATGTTGATACGATTGCTGGTTATTATTTGACTGGTGTTGGTAGTATCCCTAATCAGGAAGACAAGGTCAGTGTTCAAGTTGATAGTGGTCAGCATCACTTGGAGCTTATCAATGATAAGGTTAAAGAAGGGCGTGTGACCAAGGTTAAGGTTTTAGTCAGTCCCCGTCTCAGTGCGGATGAAGATGATGACTAGAAATAATAGTTTAGCAATAGAAAGCAGCTTAAGGGCTGCTTTTTTTGAGCTTATCCCCATGTCTGTTACTGCCTGATGCTAACCTTTCATCAGCCTAAAACTAGGAATAGATAGGGGGAATTTGACTTGAATTCTTTCAGCAATTCCTATAAAATAATAAGGCTATTATGGGAGTGGAAATACTAGGGATCGTTGGCTCTGGGAGGTCCACTCTAGTCGAGAGGAGAATAATGTTGATCGTACTAGCAGGCACTATTGGTGCTGGAAAGAGTTCACTGGCTAAGGCTTTGGGTGAGCATTTGGGAACAGAAGTGTTCTATGAAGCTGTTGATAATAATCCTGTCTTGGATCTTTATTACCAAGACCAAAAGAAATACGCTTTTTTATTGCAAATTTTCTTTTTGAATAAGCGCTTCCGTTCTATTAAGGATGCCTACACTCAGGATAATAATATTCTGGATCGTTCGATCTTTGAGGATGAGCTTTTTTTGACTCTCAACTATAAGAATGGTAATGTTACGAAGACTGAGCTAGACATCTATAAGGAACTTTTGGATAATATGCTTGAAGAGCTTGATAGCATGCCTAAAAAACGTCCTGATCTCTTGGTTTACATTGATGTCTCCTTTGATAAGATGCTGGAGCGTATCAGTAAGCGCGGTCGGAGTTATGAGCAAATTGGGGACAATCCGGAGCTGTATGAGTACTATCAGCAGGTTCATAGCGAGTATCCTGCTTGGTATGATAACTATGATGTCTCTCCAAAGATCCGTATCGATGGGGATCAGCTTGATTTTGTTCAAAATGAGAAGGATCTGCAAACCGTCTTTGATATGGTGGATGAAGCTTTGAAAGATCTCGATTTATTAAAATAAGATTGACGGTTCTAGGTTTTAGCTTAGGGTCGTTTTGTTTTGTCCTACTTGTGTTTCTAGCTAGCCAAGCTTGGTCAAAAGCGTTATAATAGCAGTAGTTATAAAAACGGTTTCATTAGTGGATGATGCTGCTTTGGCATGAAAGGCAAGTTTATGGTAGAGACAAGAGATAATCGCCAGGTGACTGGTATGATTCATTCGACAGAGAGTTTTGGAACGGTAGATGGTCCGGGTGTGCGCTTTGTCATTTTTATGCAGGGGTGCAAGATGCGCTGTCAATACTGCCACAATCCTGATACATGGGAGATGGAGACGAATCAATCCCAAGAGCGTACCGTAGACGATGTTCTCAATGAAGCCCTGCGTTATAAAGGGTATTGGGGGAAAAAAGGAGGTATTACCATCTCTGGTGGTGAAGCTATGCTTCAGATTGAGTTTGTGACAGCCCTGTTTGCGGAGGCTAAGAAGCTGGGTATCCACTGCACCTTGGATACTTGTGGCTTTGCTTATCGTCCGACCCCTGAATATCATGAGGTTTTGGATAAGATGCTAGCTGTAACGGACCTGATCCTCCTTGATTTAAAGGAGATTAATCCTGAGCAGCATATTGTTGTGACACGTCAACCCAATCATAATATTCTAAAGTTTGCTCGCTATCTCTCAGATAAGCAAGTCCCTGTCTGGATTCGTCATGTCTTGGTACCTGGTCTGACAGATTTTGACGATCACCTTGAGGAATTGGGAAAATTTGTTGAGACCCTGTCCAATGTCGATAAGTTTGAAGTGTTGCCCTATCATACTCTGGGTGAGTTTAAGTGGCGTGAGTTAGGGATTCCTTATACGCTAGAGGGAGTTAAACCTCCAACCAAGGCTAGGGTTGAAAATGCCAAGGCTCTTATGCATACTGAGACTTATCAAGAGTACCTTAATCGAACGGGTTCGGTTTCCTAGGAAATGGTTATCTAAAAGCTACCTTTAAGTGGGTAGCTTTTTTCTTGCTTGCTTGTAAAAGAAGGCAAGTTTCTGATTAATTTTTGGTATAATGGAAAACGTCTGGTTGAGCAGACAAATATATGGATTAAGAGGAATAATTATGCAAGCTTTAGAAGAGAAATTGCAGGCTAAGTTTGGGATTGTTTTTAGTGATAAGAGCCTTCTTGAGACAGCTTTTACTCATACTTCCTATGCCAATGAGCATCGCCTCCTAAAGATTTCACATAATGAACGTCTGGAGTTTTTAGGAGACGCCGTTCTGCAACTTTTGATTTCGCAGTATCTATTTGGCAGGTACCCTGATCGACCTGAAGGAGAGCTGTCAAAAATGCGCTCGATGATTGTGCGTGAGGAAAGTTTGGCTGGTTTTTCCAAGGACTGTGGCTTCGATGCTTTTGTCAAGTTGGGCAAGGGTGAGGAAAAATCAGGAGGACGTCAGCGAGAGACGATTTTAGGAGATCTCTTTGAGGCTTTTTTGGGCGCTCTGCTTTTGGACAAGGGCGTATCTGGGGTTCAAGACTTTTTGGATCAGGTCATGATTCCTAAGGTTGAAAAAGGGAATTTTGAGAGAGTTAAAGACTATAAAACTGCCTTTCAAGAGGCTGTTCAGGTTGATGGTGCTGTGGCTATTCAGTATCGTGTTGTTTCTGAAAGTGGACCAGCTCATGATAAGACGTTTGAGGTTGTCTTGTCTGTGGATGGCAAAGATCTCAGTCAGGGACGTGGTCGCTCTAAAAAATTAGCTGAGCAGGATGCTGCTAAAGTTGCCCTAGAGCAGCTAGGACGAGGATGATATGTTTCTAAAAGAAATTGATATGCAGGGGTTTAAGTCCTTTGCGGATAAAACTCGGGTAGAGTTTGACCGTGGTGTGACCGCTGTGGTTGGGCCAAACGGTTCTGGCAAGTCTAATATTACAGAGAGTTTGCGTTGGGCTTTAGGAGAGTCATCGGCTAAGAGCTTGCGTGGAGGCAAAATGCCTGATGTTATCTTTGCCGGAACTCAAGATCGCAGCCCACTTAACTTTGCTCAGGTCAGTGTCGTGCTGGATAATAGTGACCAGTTTATTGCGGATCGAGGCGACGAGATTCGTGTAGAGCGCCATATCTATCGCAATGGAGACAGCGATTATTTAATTGATGGTAAAAAGGTTCGTCTGCGTGATATTCATGATCTTTTCATGGATACAGGTCTGGGACGAGATTCTTTCTCCATTATTTCCCAAGGGCGGGTTGAGGCAATCTTTAATAGTCGACCTGAAGAGCGTCGGGCAATATTTGAGGAAGCAGCTGGCGTTCTCAAATATAAGACTAGGAAAAAAGAGACACAGGGTAAGCTGGATAAAACTCAGGATAACTTGGATCGTCTGGAAGATATTATCTATGAGCTAGAGGGCCAAATTAAGCCTTTAGAGAAGCAGGCGAAGACAGCCAAGCAATTTTTAGGCTTGGATGAAGAAAGAAAGATTCTCCAGCTGAATCTTTTGGTCGAGGATATTTCTAGTCACCAGTTAGAGCTTTCTCAGCGAAATAGCGATATGGATCAGGCCAAGGCAGATCTCAAGGATTATTACGACCAACGCAATCGTCTGGAGTCTGAAAACCAGCGCTTGAAAGAGCGTCGCCAATCCTTGTCGAAAGCTATGGAGAGTAAGCAGGCTGAGCTTTTAGAAGTCACTCAACTGCTGGCGGATCTTCAGAGACAAATCGAAATTATTACCTTGGAATCTAGCCAAAAGGCTGAAAAGACAGCTGATGCCAAAGATCGTTTATCTAGTCTGGAGCAGCAAAAGGCAGGGCTAAAGCAGGAGTTGTCTGCTAAGGAAGCACAAGCTGCTGAGATTTCTAAGAAGCTGGCAGATTCAAGAAGTGCTATTGAAGGTCTAGAAGCTGATTTATCTCGTTTTTCAACTGATCCAGATCAGATTATTGATAATCTTCGTGAGGAATTTGTGACCCTCATGCAAAAAGAAGCTGATCTAACTAATCGCTTGACAACTCTAAAATCTGAGATTGATCAGGAAGTTCAGGCGCAAGCAGAACAATCAGCTGAGCGTCAACAGCTAGAGGTCGATCTTGCACAAGCTGAGATTGAGACGCAGAAAGCATTGGAGGCTTATCAGGCATCACAGACTCGGGTCAAGGAGCTGCTGGATCATTATCAAACCATATCCAAACAGGTCAAGGATCTGTCTACTGCTTACCAGAGTCAACAAGATCAGATGTTTGCACTTATGGACAGTATCAAGGAAAAGGAGGCTAGACGTCGGTCGCTTGAGGCAATTCAAAAAAATCACAGCAACTTCTATGCTGGAGTCAAGGCGGTGTTGCAGCAGGCTGAACAGCTAGGCGGTATTATCGGTGCGGTATCTGAGCATCTGTCCTTCCATCAGGATTATCAGACAGCACTTGAAATAGCGCTAGGTGGCAGTGCCCAGCATATTATTGTGGCAGATGAGGCGGCTGCTAAGCGTGGGATTGATTTTCTGAGACGTAACCGACAAGGACGTGCGACCTTTCTTCCTCTGACTACTATTAGGCCACGTCATATGGCTGAGGCTAATCTTTCTAAAATTAGTGCTAGCCCAGGCTTTTTAGGGTTGGCCAGTGATCTCGTCACTTTTGATGCCCGGTTGGCTAATATCTTTCAGAATCTTTTGGGCGTGACTGCTATTTTTGAGACGATTGATCAGGCCAATCAGGCTGCTCGGGCAGTCAATTATCAAGTCCGTATTGTGACCTTGGATGGCACTGAGCTGCGACCGGGCGGTTCTTTTTCTGGAGGTGCTAATCGTCATCAAAATACAACCTTTATAAAACCGGAGCTAGATGCTCTGACTGGGGAATTAGCGGAGCTAAGAGAAAATCTCAGTCAAATGGAAACGAAGGTTTCTGAAGCTAAGAGTGCACTTAATCAGACTCAAGAGGAGCTTGACAACCTGCAAGAGGCAGGAGAGCAGGCTCGTTTAGATGAACAAAAGGCTGAGCTCTTTTATCAAAATCAGGCCGAACACCAAGCAGATCTTAATCAAGTATTGCTAGGATTGAAAGGGGAAGACTCTGGGGAAGCGTCTGCAGATCTTGCTCAAGAGGTTGCTGCTATTGAAGCTAGTCTTAGTGAGATTGACCAGCAAAAGAATCATATTCAGGAGCAACTTGATAAAATTCGTCATGATAAAGATACAATAGCTAGTCAGGTCACTCAGCTTAATGAGGATCTCTCGCAAGCTCGTTTGAGTGAGCGTGAACTGATGAGTGAAGAACGCTTTGCTAAAAGTGATCATCAGCGTTTGGTTCTGAGTCTAGCTGAGATTGACAAGGAAATTACTCTGACAACCGACTTGATCAGTCATGAGGCTAACCAGCTGACTGAGGATAAGCTTCCACACCTGGCTCAGCAGTTAGATCAGGCTAAGGAGAAGAAGGCTGAGCTGGAAACGGATCAGATTCGTCTGCGTTTTGAAATTGAGGACTGTGACGGTAGCTTAGAGGATATCGAAGAGCAGGTACAGGCAGCTGGTCAGCGCAATGATTCCTTGATCCGTCGTCAAGCTCAGTTAGAAGCTGAGATCGAAGGACTTTCGGAGCGCCTGCGAGGTTTTGCCCGTCAGTTGAGTGAAGATTATCAGCTGAGTTTTGAGCAGGCCAAGGCACAGGCGCAGGCTTTAGATGATGTTTCTCTGGCACGTCAGCAGTTGACTACTCTCACACGTCAGATCAAGGCCTTGGGTCCGATTAACTTAGATGCGATCGAACAGTATGACGAGGTCAATGATCGTCTTGAATTTCTCAATAGCCAAAAAGAGGATTTGGTGGAAGCTAAAACACTTTTATTGGATACCATTAATGACATGGATGATGAGGTCAAGACACGCTTTAAAATGACTTTTGAGGCTATCAGGACTAGTTTTAAAGAGACTTTTGTTCAGATGTTTGGTGGAGGATCAGCCGATTTAGTCTTGACAGACAGTGACCTACTCAATTCAGGTGTAGAAATCTCGGTGCAACCACCAGGTAAGAAAATTCAGTCACTCAATTTGATGTCTGGTGGAGAAAAAGCCCTATCAGCCTTGGCCCTACTTTTTGCCATTATTCGGGTCAAGACCATTCCTTTTGTTATTCTGGATGAGGTTGAAGCGGCTCTTGACGAAGCGAACGTCAAGCGTTTTGGAGACTATCTCAATCGTTTTGATAAAAATAGTCAATTTATTGTAGTAACCCACCGTAAAGGGACCATGGCAGCAGCCGATAGTATCTATGGGGTTACCATGCAAGAATCCGGTGTTTCAAAGATAGTTTCGGTCAAACTCAAAGAAGCTCAAGATCTGTTGGATTAGTATAAGATGGATGTTTGGTAATAAATATGAGAATTTTTATCCAGGTCCTACTATCAAGCTAGAGGGCTTTGTTTAGAAACCGAACTTATTGCCTAAATTTTCTGTAAAATCTTTAGTTTTAGGGTTAAAAGTGATATGATAAAAGGCATATTATTCGAAAAATAAAGGAGTTGTGGCTATGGCTATTAGAAAACTCGAGGCCGCTAGTGATCAAGCTATCTTCACTGAGGAAGTTCAGATTTTGAGAGATATTTTGGCAGATACGACCCGTCAAATGATTGGGGATGAGATGTTCTCAAAGATCGAGGAGATGGTTAGGCTGTCCAAGCAAGAAAGGCATGGGGAGCTAGAGCAGCTGATCAAGGGTATTTCAAATGATGATATGGTTGTGATTGCTCGCTACTTTTCGATTTTACCTCTCTTGATCAATATATCAGAAGATGTGGACTTGGCTTATGAGGTCAATCATCAGAATAATACTGATCAGGATTATCTGGGGAAAATTTCGACAACAATCGATACGGTGGCTGAGAGATCGGATGCTCAGGAGATCCTCCAACAGGTTACGGTTGTGCCTGTCTTGACAGCTCACCCAACTCAGGTTCAGCGTAAGACCATGCTGGAGCTTAATAATAAGATCCATGAATTGTTGCGTAAGCACCGTGATGTCAAGCGCGGCTTGATCAATGCCGATAAGTGGCATGATGACTTGCGTCGTTACATTGAAATCATGATGCAGACGGATATCATTAGAGAGCAGAAGCTCAAGGTGACTAATGAGATCACAAACGTTATGGAATATTATAATAGCTCCTTAATCAAAGCGGTGACTAACCTTTCTATGCGCTATCAAAAATTAGCCAAGAAACGTGGGATTGCTCTGGAGAATCCTAAGCCTATCACTATGGGGATGTGGATCGGTGGAGACCGTGATGGCAATCCTTATGTCACTGCCGAGACTTTGCGTATTTCGGCTACTGTGCAAAGTGAGGTTATCCTTAATTATTACATTGAAAAGCTCAATGTTCTTTATCGGAATTTCTCCTTGTCTACGCACTTGACTAAGACCACACAGGCAGTGGCTGATCTGGCTGCTAAATCTCAAGATACCTCTATTTATAGGGAAAATGAACCCTATCGTAAAGCTTTTAGCTATGTACAGTCTAGGGTTATTCAAACGCTCCTTGATCTTCAAATGGTGGGCGGTGGCAGCGATGTTTCCTCACGGCAACTGACTAGTCCGAGTCACAGCATCGTCGCGAATTATGTCCAAAATCAAGTCAATCAAAGGGTCACTGACGTAGACGAAAGTCGACCAGCTGCCTATGAATCAGTGCAAGATTTCAAGACTGATTTGTCAATTATTCGTGATTCTCTGGTTGAAAATGGCGATGAGGCCTTGGTCACTGGTGATTTTGAGGAGCTTTTGCAGGCAGTGGAAGTGTTTGGCTTCTTTTTAGCCAGCATTGATATGCGTCAGGATTCAAGTGTTCAGGAAGCTTGTGTTGCTGAGCTGCTTAAGTCAGCCAATATCGTTGAGGATTACAGTAGCTTGTCTGAAGTTGAAAAAGTTGCTGTCTTACTAAAGGAATTGACTGAGGATCCTCGTAATCTTTCTGCGACCCATGTTGAGAAATCTGAGCTTTTGCAAAAAGAATTGGCTATCTATCAGACAGCACGTGATATGAAGGATCTTTTAGGAGAAGATGTCATCAAGCAGCATATCATTTCGCATACAGAGAGTGTGTCTGATATGTTTGAATTGGCGATCATGCTTAAGGAAGTCGGGCTTTTGGATAAAGACTCAGCTCGTATCCAAATCGTTCCTCTCTTTGAGACGATAGAAGACCTGGACAATGCTACTGAAATCATGAAGAATTATCTTTCTTATGATATTGTCAAGAAATGGGTGGCGTCCAATCATTATTATCAAGAAATTATGCTGGGTTACTCTGATAGTAATAAAGATGGTGGTTACTTGGCATCTGGCTGGACTCTCTACAAGGCTCAAAATGCTTTGACCAAGATTGGTGAGGAGCGTGGGATCAAGATCACTTTCTTCCATGGTCGAGGGGGAACCGTTGGCCGTGGTGGTGGTCCTTCTTATGAAGCGATCACCTCTCAACCTTTTGGCTCTATTAAGGATCGTATTCGCTTGACTGAACAAGGTGAGATGATTGGCTATAAGTACGGTAATAAGGACGCTGCCTACTATAATCTGGAGATGCTGGTATCAGCTGCGATCAATCGAATGGTTAGCCGCCAGATTGCTGATCCAAATGAAATTGATGGTTTTCGGGCAATCATGGATGCTATTGTCGCAGATTCTAATACTATCTACCGTGATCTGGTCTTTGGCAATCCGCATTTTTACGATTATTTCTTTGAGGCTAGTCCGATCAAGGAGGTTTCTAGTCTTAATCTGGGGTCACGTCCAGCGGCTCGTAAGACGATTACTGAAATCTCGGGCTTACGTGCGATTCCTTGGGTTTTCTCATGGTCACAAAATCGAATTATGCTGCCTGGATGGTATGGTGTTGGGTCAGCCTTTCAGCATTATATTGATGCGGCAGAAGGCAATCTAGAGCAGCTGCAGCACATGTACAAGACCTGGCCTTTCTTTAATTCCCTTTTGTCAAATGTTGACATGGTTTTGTCTAAATCTAATATGAATATTGCTTTTCAGTACGCTCAGCTAGCGGAGTCTCAGGAAGTCCGAGATGTCTTCAATGTCATTCTAGATGAGTGGCAGCTGACTAAAAATGTTATTCTAGCTATTGAGGGAGAAGAGGAGCTTCTTGCTGAAAATCCATCTCTAAAGGCTAGCTTGGATTCACGCCTTCCTTACTTCAATGTGCTTAATTACATCCAGATTGAACTTATTAGGCGTCAGCGTCAAGGTGGCTTGGATGCTGATATCAATAAACTTATCCATATTACAATCAATGGTATTGCAACTGGTTTGCGCAATTCTGGCTGATTAAGATGGTCTGGCTTTAGTACCCGTAGTCTAGGTGATTACGGGTTTTTATCTTACTATTGTTGTTTTGATCAAAATAGCGACATATAGCAGATAAGGTCTTTCTTTAATTCCCTAGAAAAACATGATATAATTTTAGGGTTGTAAAAGTATTGTTAAGTATTGGAGAACTTATGAAGATTGATAAGAAGCACCTGCTGAATTATTCCATCTTGATTCCATATTTGGTCTTGTCTGTCATTGGTTTGATCATGGTTTACTCATCAACCAGTGTGACATTGATCAAGTTTGGACGAAACCCCTTTGCCTCTGTTCTCAATCAGGGTGTCTTCTGGGTTGTCAGCTTGCTAGCCATCACATTTATTTACCGCCTCAAGCTGAATTTTTTAAAGAGTAAGAAGGTCTTGACGGCAGCCCTGTTTGTTGAGGTTGTGCTCTTGATAATTGCGAAATTTTTCTCTGAGCAGATCAATGGTGCTAATGGGTGGATTTCTTTGGGACCGATTACTTTTCAGCCGGCTGAGTATCTTAAGGTTATCATGGTTTGGCTTCTAGCCTTTACCTTTTCGAGGCGGCAGGAAGATATCGAGAAATACGACTATCAGGCTTTGACCAAGAGAAAATGGTTTCCACGCTCGCTCAATGACCTCAAGGATTGGCGAGTCTATTCGATGATTATGGTGGGGTTGGTAGTTATTCAGCCGGATTTGGGGAATGCTACTATTATTGTTCTGACTGGTGTTATTATGTTTTCGCTCAGCGGTATTGGCTATCGCTGGTATATCAGTCTCATCGCTAGTATTACAGCTGTATCTACCGTGTTTTTAGGCTTGATTCGAATTGTAGGTGTCGATACGATGTCTAAGGTTCCTATCTTTGGTTACGTTGCCAAGCGTTTTCGGGCTTACTTTAATCCATTTGAAGATTTAGCGGATTCTGGCTTACAGCTGGCTCATTCTTATTACGCCATGAGTAACGGCGGTTGGCTAGGTCGTGGTCTAGGTAATTCTATTGAAAAGAATGGGTATCTTCCAGAGGCTACTACGGATTTCATCTTCTCGGTCTTAATTGAGGAGATGGGTTTGATCGGTGCTGGCCTGGTTCTAGCTTTAGTCTTCTTTTTAATCCTTAGGATTATGCTGGTAGGGATCAAGGCTAAAAATCCTTTTAATTCCATGATGGCTTTAGGAATTGGGGGAATGATTCTTATGCAGGTCTTTGTCAATATCGGCGGAATTTCAGGCGTTATTCCATCAACCGGTGTGACCTTCCCCTTCCTATCTCAGGGAGGAAACAGTCTCCTTGTCTTATCCGTAGTTGTTGGTATTGTACTCAATATTGATGCTAATGAAAAAAGAGACGAAATTTATAAGGAAGCTCAGCAAGAAATTAAAAAGGAAGAGACGGGTGAGCTCAAAGTTATCAGTTGAAAAAAGAATCGGTTATGTACAACCGATTCTTTTTTGATAACTTTTGATTTAATTTTGGTTGCAACTGCTAGTAAAAGATGCTATACTGCCCATGAAAACGGATTCATAACGTTTAAGAAGTAGCAGGAGGAGATGAAGATGAAGATTACCGCAGCACTCGCTAAGGAGCAAGGACAAGCTTTGGAAACAGAAGAGCTGGAGCTTCGGGAACCTCAAGCTGATGAGGTATTGATCAAAATTGTTGCGACGGGTATTTGCCATACGGATGCTATTGGGCGTGATTTTGGCGTGACGCCTTATCCTGTTGTCCTAGGTCATGAAGGGGCCGGCATTGTTGAGAAGGTTGGTGATTTTGTTACCAGTGTCCAACCAGGGGATCATGTGGTGCTGTCTTTTGCTTACTGTGGTCATTGTGTCAACTGCCTCAGTGGTCATCCAGCTAATTGTATCCACTGTGGACCGATTAATTTTAGTGGACGCTTTTTAGATGGTACGACGCCCTTGAGCCAAGAGGGGCAGGAAGTCTCTAGCTTCTTTGGGCAATCATCATTTGGGACTTATTCCATTGCCAAAGAAACTAATGTTGTTAAGGTAGATAAAGAGGTGGATATTGCTCTTTTAGGGCCATTGGGATGCGGTATTCAAACTGGGAGCGGTACTGTTTTGAATCGCTTGAGACCTGAATTTGGTTCCTCGATCGTAGTTTATGGGACTGGGGCAGTAGGCTTGAGCGCAATAATGGCTGCAAAACTTATCGGCTGTAAAAACATCATTGCTGTGGATATTTACGACAATCGTTTAGCGCTAGCTAAGGAGCTGGGGGCCACTCACACCATTAATAGTAAAGTGGAAGATATTGTTGAAACAGTTAAAGCTATTACAGGAAATGGTGCAGAATATGGGGTTGATACGACAGGAGTTCCTAGTGTGGTTAGAGCTGCTTTACGAGCTTTGATGCCGATGGGAAGCTTGGCTGTTGTTGGTTTTACACCTGAGATGGAGATCGATATTCATAATGAGATTATGGCTGAAAGTAAATCTTTAATCGGTGTGGTTGAGGGTGATGCTGTACCACAAATTTTTATCCCTGATCTTGTTGCTTTCTACAAGGAGGGACGTTTCCCATTTGATAAGCTGGTGAAATTCTACGATTTTAATGAAATCAATCAAGCATTCTTAGATTCTGCTGACGGATCTGTGATCAAACCTATTGTTAGAATGCCCTAGAGTAGGACTAGATAGTCAGACAAGGAAGAGTCTAGAGGAATAGCCGCACTCCAAAAGTTAGATAAAAAATCTAACTTTTGGAGTGCTTTTGTATTTTAGAAAATCTACAAGAAATGCTGTTAGACTGATTTAAAAAGATTATAATTATGATATTTTTTGTAACTAAATCTTATCTAAATCGTTATATTAGTGAAGAAGGAGGTGACAGTAATCAAACTAGATAATTATGAAAAAGAACTCGTAGCGATTGCGGAGGAGATTTCGTATTATTTACAAAAGTCGGGAGCTAGTTCTGCTCAGGCTAGCGATGTTTGTCAAGATACCTTGGTCAAATTGCTGGAAAGCACCATTGTGTTACCATCTGAAAAAATGCGTGCTTGGATGTATCGAACAGCAGTTCGACGCTATATTGACCTTTATCGTCGCGATAGGAAGTATCTTGATATCCTCCAAAAAGATTTCTTCCGACAAGAAAAGGTGATCGAGTTCACACGAATTGATTACGAGCCCCTTTACCAAGCCCTTTTGGAGTTGAGAGATAGTTTTCGCTGGGTCATTGATCTGTATTACTTTCAAGATTTTTCAGTTGAAGAAATATCTCAAGTGCTACAGATCTCAACCAGTAAGGTTAAGGTTGATTTGATGAGGGGGCGTCGTCAGTTGAAAAAGATCTTAGAGAAAGAAGGTTATACTTATGAAGACTTCAAATGATTTTGAAAGAATTGTCCGAAAAAGTAAGCGGAAAAATATGGTTAAAACTGTGGTCATATCCCTATGCCTCACTTTGGTTAGCTACTTTGTGGCTGTAAGTCTTTTAAAGACAGTAACCTCCCACAATGCCAATACTGTTATGAAAAGGTATGAGGCCTTATCGAGTATTGCCTATCCTAATATTGTTTCAGATAGTCTCTATTTTAAAGCTGATTCTCAATTTTCAGGTAGGGTTCATGCGGATCGCTACAAAGATTTAGACGGTGTGCCAGTTGCATTTAGTCCATATGAGGAGGAATATTCTTTATCAGGGAATTACAAGGATGATAGCTTGGATGGCAATAGTTACAGTCAAGGAGCCACCTATAGTCGTAGCAATCGTAGTAAATTACCGGTTTTCTTTAATACGAAGACTAAAGAGTTAACAGTTTATGATAAGGTTAGTCAGGAACTACCTCTAGTCAAAGAAATGGATCATCAGTTAGTCGAAGTTGCATTAAGTTTTGATAAGGCTTACAGTTTGTCTGAAATTAGAAAGATGATTCCTGATAACCTAAAGACAAATTTTTATTGGATTGGTACAAGGAGTCAGCTAGATACATCAGATTATCGCATTGACCAGATTTATGGTGCGGGCGCAGATAGCATACAGAAAGTTGAAGATAAAGGAGAGCAAAGAACCTTTATTGATGATTTGAAAGCCGCTGAAAAAGTAGTACCGCATTCTTATGTGAGTGGAACAAATGTTTTCCAAGATGTGATAGACTATCGTAAGAAATTTGAGAAGACGGATTTTACTGATCAAAAAAGCATTGATCAATTAAGATTTGCTGGTGTTATTGTTACTGGTAGAGCTGAAAATTTTGAACAGTTAGAAGGAAAATCTTGGATCTATGCTTCTAGCATTGGAAGTTCCACTCCTATGCAGCCCTATTATGACCTTGAACATGAATAAATTAGCAAATAGAGTATAAAAACTTGATTTTCTAAAACATTTTGATAGAATAATAGGGTAAAGTTAGACTGTATTGCCTACTGTCTATCTATAAAATATATTTTATTGGAGGCTTTTCCTAAATGGCAAAAGAAAAATACGATCGTAGTAAACCACACGTTAACATTGGTACTATCGGACACGTTGACCATGGTAAAACTACTTTGACAGCAGCTATCACTACTGTATTGGCACGTCGCTTGCCTACAGCAGTTAACCAACCAAAAGACTATGCGTCTATTGATGCTGCTCCAGAAGAACGCGAACGCGGTATCACAATCAACACTGCACACGTTGAGTATGAAACTGAAAAGCGTCACTATGCTCACATTGACGCCCCAGGACACGCGGACTACGTTAAAAACATGATCACTGGTGCCGCTCAAATGGACGGAGCTATCCTTGTAGTAGCATCTACTGACGGACCAATGCCACAAACTCGTGAGCACATCTTGCTTTCACGCCAAGTTGGTGTTAAGAACCTTATCGTCTTCATGAACAAGGTTGACTTGGTTGACGATGAAGAATTGCTTGAATTGGTTGAAATGGAAATCCGTGACCTCTTGTCAGAATACGACTTCCCAGGTGACGATCTTCCAGTTATCCAAGGTTCAGCTCTTAAAGCTCTTGAAGGTGACACTAAATACGAAGACATCATCATGGACTTGATGAACACTGTTGATGAATACATCCCAGATCCAGAACGTGACACTGACAAACCATTGTTGCTTCCAGTCGAAGACGTATTCTCAATCACTGGTCGTGGTACTGTTGCTTCAGGACGTATTGACCGTGGTACTATCCATGTCAATGATGAAGTTGAAATCGTTGGTATCAAAGACGAAATCGAAAAAGCAGTTGTTACTGGTGTTGAAATGTTCCGTAAACAACTTGATGAAGGTATGGCTGGAGATAACGTTGGTGTCCTTCTTCGTGGTATCCAACGTGATGAAATCGAACGTGGTCAAGTATTGGCTGCACCTGGTTCAATTCATCCACACACTAAATTCAAGGGTGAAGTTTATATCCTTTCTAAAGATGAAGGTGGACGTCACACACCATTCTTCAACAACTACCGTCCACAGTTCTACTTCCGTACAACTGACGTAACTGGTTCAATCGAATTGCCAGCAGGTACTGAAATGGTTATGCCTGGTGATAACGTTACTATCGATGTTGAATTGATCCACCCAATCGCTGTTGAACAAGGTACTACTTTCTCTATTCGTGAAGGTGGACGTACTGTTGGTTCAGGTATCGTTTCAGAAATCGAAGCTTAATTTTATTAAGTTCCCAAAAAAGATTATTTGTCAGACAACAAATAATGAGCTAGCAACTAATGTTGCTAGCTTTTTTAGTCTGTTTTTCTTTGCAATAGGACTTTACTCAGGAAAATGTAAGGTCATTTTGCTTTAGGAGAATAATATAAAATAAGGCTGAGAAAATTCTCAGCCTTGTTTTTTTGCTTAAGTTTTCTGGTTGGCTTTTGGCTTGGCATCGATTAGTTCTTTTGGTGCAGTTGACATGAAGGTTAAGAAGGTTTCAGCAAATACATCTGGTGGCACTGGGAAATCTTCAGCGACCCATTCACCAATTAGGGCAAAAATATAATTGATTACGATTTTGATGGTACTGGCTGTTGCCAAGGGACTATTGTTCATAATATCAATGGTTTTAGATTCTTGGAGAAGCCTGAGGTATTCCTTTTCTAGGAAATTAAATATCTTGTTATCAATAGAGGTATGGTAGAGGATGCGTGCCCATATCCGCCTTTCGTAGATTTTTGGAATAACATATTTGGTGACTGTTTCGTAGATGGAGTGGATACTAGGGTCTGCCATACCTTGTTTAAAAGCTGCAAAGACATCTTTGGTCATCGTATGATGGATGTATTCAAATATATCATCTACGCTGTTAAAATGCTTTTGGTAGATGGCTTGTCGTGACATACCGGCTTCTTTAGCAATCTCAGTCATACTCAGGTCACTTTTGTCTGGATTTTTTGAGGCGATACGAAATACTGCATTGATAATACTTTCTCTGCTACCTTGAACCATAAGACCTCCTGTATAGTACAGTCAATCTTATTAAAAAATTGACAGGTCGTCAAGTCTTCTCTTAATTTGAGAGATTGGTATGCTTTAATGGCTTAATTTGCTTAGGTTTAAGTCTTGTTTTGCTTGACAGGGTGTCAATATTTAGGCATTTAAATGGCTCTTATATTCTCTTATAATGTAGGGGAAAATAAGATTAAGGAGAGGCTTGTGATGGCTTATATTGAATTGAAGCGTTTATTCAAACGTTATCAGATGGGTGATACAGAGATTGTGGCTAATGAGGATGTTAGTTTTGATATTGAAAAGGGAGAATTAGTTATTATTCTTGGTGCTTCGGGGGCAGGAAAATCAACTGTGCTTAATATTTTAGGAGGTATGGATAGTAATGATGAAGGTCAGGTCATTATAGATGGGACGGATATTTCTGGCTTTAGTGCCAAGCAGTTGACCGATTATCGTCGGACAGCTGTTGGTTTTGTCTTTCAGTTTTATAATCTTGTTCCAAACTTAACGGCTAAGGAAAATGTTGAACTGGCTTCTGAAATTGTTAGCGATGCTAGAGATGCGGTAGAAGTGCTCAGTGATGTAGGCTTAGGACAGCGGCTTAATAACTTTCCGGCTCAGCTGTCAGGAGGAGAGCAACAAAGGGTTTCTATTGCTCGTGCTATTGCTAAAAATCCTAAGATTTTACTTTGTGATGAGCCGACAGGAGCTTTGGATTATCAGACTGGTAAACAGGTGTTGCAAATTTTGCAAGATATGTCTCGAAAGCAGGGAGCCACAGTTATCATTGTGACGCATAACTCGGCTTTAGCACCGATAGCTGATCGTCTTATCCATATGCACGATGGGAAGGTCAGCCGTATGGAGCTCAATGAACACCCTCAAGACATCGCTAGCTTGGAATATTAGGAGGCAGTCATATGAAAAAAATATTTTGGAAGGACATTGGCAAAACTTTTACCAGTTCTAGTGGTCGTTTTATGTCAATTATGATTTTGATGTTTCTAGGATCTTTTGCCTTGATTGGGCTCAAGATGACCAGTCCTGATATGGAACGTACAGCAGGTCGCTATTTACAGGAGCATCAGGCTATGGATCTCTCTGTTGTGGCTAGTGCTGGTTTTAGTAAAGCTGATCAAAAAGAATTAGCAAAGCTCAGAGGGGCTAAGGTAGATTATGGTTATATGACAGATGTCAGTATCACAGGAAAAGATAAGGCCGTTCGGCTATTTTCTAAGACAAAGAGTCTTTCCTCCTATGAGATCTTATCAGGAAATCTTCCCAGTAAGGCCGATGAGATAGCCTTGTCCTCTTCCTTGAAGAAGGACTATCGGTTGGGAGATCGGATTCATTTTAGTCAAGATAAGCAAAACGTTTTAAAGCAAACTAGCTACAAGGTTGTTGGTTTTGTGAATTCTTCTGAAATCTGGTCAAGAGAAGATCTCGGTAGTTCAACGGCTGGTAATGGTAACCTAGAGGCTTATGCAGTGACATCACAATCCAGCTTTTCTAGTCCTGTGTATAATTTAGCACGTTTACGCTATCGGGCCTTGGATAGTCTTAATCCTTACTCTACTGATTATAAGGAGAAGTTGGAAGAACGGCAAAAAGCGTTGGATGATAGTCTCTCAGATAATGGAAAGGAGCGATTAGCTGAGATAAAAAAGGATCAAGGGGCTGTTCTTGATCGTGCTCAAGACCAGGTGGATCAAGCTAGTCAGCAACTGAAAGAACAAGAGACCCTGCTTTCCTATCTGAGAGGGGAGCAAGGAAAGCAGGCCCAAGCTGCCATCCTTCAGGGCAAGAATAAGCTGGCTCAGAAACAAGCTAGTATTAAGTCAGGTCAGTCGGCTCTCCAGGATTTGAAAACCCCTAGCTATAAAACCTACAGTCGATCAACTATTTCTGGTGGGGATGGCTATCGTACTTATGGTGATATCAGTCGCAATATTAGTCGTATCGGTGATATTTTTCCACTGGTGCTCTATCTCGTGGCTGCTTTGGTGACTTTTACAACCATGACTCGATTTGTCAATGAGGAACGGCATAATGCTGGTATTCTCAAGTCTCTGGGATATTCAGATAGGGATGTTCTTAAAAAGTTTGTCATCTATGGATTGGCTGCTAGTATGGTAGGTACGATTCTTGGTATTTTTGGGGGGCATTATTGGTTTCCTGGTATTTTGACGCAAAATCCTAGCAAGCTAACTACGTTGGGCAAGCCGTATTTCTATTTCTATTGGTCCTATACGAGTTTAGCGGTGTTGTTGGCCTTGATCAGTGCTGTTTTACCAGCTTTTCTGGTCGCTAGGAGGGAGTTGGGAGAAAAGCCAGCTCAGCTTCTACGTCCTAAACCTCCGGTTGAGGGCTCCAAGATATTGTTGGAGAGAATTGGATTTATTTGGCGTGGTCTGAGCTTTACGCAAAAGGTTACCATGAGAAATATTTTTCGCTATAAGCAGCGAATGGCGATGACTATTTTTGGTGTGGCTGGTTCTGTAGCACTTTTGTTTGCCGGATTAGGTTTACAATCTTCTCTAGGAAAAATTGTTGACCGCCAGTTTAATCAGTTGATGCCTTATGATATGTTGATTTTACGCAATGACCTGGCTAGTGAAAAAGAGAAGCAGAAGGTCGATGCCTTTTTGCGGTCTGATAAGGTATCGAGTCACCAAGCTATCCATATGCAAACGATCGATGAGCATATTAAAGGACTAGATGAGAAGAAGACTATTTCTATTATATCTACGGATCAAAAGGACTTGGGAGACCTGTTTAAATTAAGGGATGCTAGCACTGGTAAAGCTCTTCATTTAAGTCAGAGAGGGGTCTTGCTGTCGAAAAAATTAGCTGATTTTTACGGTGTCAAAAAGGGCGATAAATTTCAACTCAGAGATGAAGAAGGAAATAGGCGTAGTGTGGCCGTTGCAGGGATCATTGATATGAATGTTGGTCACTATATTGTGATGACAGATGCCTATTATCAAAGTGTTTTTGCGCAAAAGGCGGTGCATAATAGTGATTTGATCCAATTGCGCAATGGGTCGCAAGAAAATATTTCTGACCAATCTAGCTATCTGTTGACATTAAAGGGGGTTACGTCTCTAAGACAAAACTCTTCTACGATTCGAACGGTGAAGACAGCTGTACACGGGCTTAATGCCTCTATGATTATTTTAATTCTCGTTTCTATTTCTTTAGCGATTGTCATTCTCTATAATTTAACCAATATCAACCTTGCTGAGCGGATTCGGGAGCTCTCGACCATCAAGGTATTAGGATTTCACAGCCGTGAAGTGATGTTGTATATCTATCGGGAAACGATTTTGCTATCTGGTGTTGGTATGGTGTTAGGGGTGATTGGCGGTTATTATTTACACCATGCGATTATTGCAATGATGAGTAAGGATACGGTTTACCCTAGTACGGTGGCTAGTCATGTTTATGCGATTCCGCTAGTTGTCATCAGTCTTATCTTGAGTGTCCTAGGATGGATTGTCTACCGTAGGTTAAAGACGGTGGATATGTTAGAAGCGCTTAAGTCAGTTGAGTAGATCCTATGCTTATGCTTGGATAAGATAATAATGAAATGGGGGCTTATGAGGTCAAAAGATTCTCTAGCTCCCTATTTTTATCTATGCTATAATGAAGTCATTATCATTTCAGGGGGCGACTATGAAAACACCATTTGTCACAAAAGAAGAATTGGAACGTATAACGGCGGAATTTCCAACACCCTTTCATCTCTATGACGAAAAGGGGATCCGTGAGACGGCTCGGGCAGTTAATCAGGCTTTTTCTTGGAATCCTGGCTTTAAGGAATACTTCGCAGTCAAGGCAACACCGAATCCGACCATCTTAAAAATCCTTCAGGAAGAAGGCTGTGGGGTTGACTGTGCAACGGAGGTTGAGCTGATGATGGCCCAGCGTCTTGGGATTGAGGATATTAGTTTTACGTCGAACGATACGCAGGCTCGAGAATTTGTTTATGCACGTGAGGTAGGAGCTATGATCAATCTGGATGCCTATGAGCATATCGCTTTTTTAGAGGAAGCTGCTGGTTTGCCTGAGACAGTCTCTTTACGATACAATCCAGGAGGGGTCTTTTCTCTAGGGACTGATATTATGGATCATCCTGAGGAGTCTAAATTTGGCATGACCAAGGCTCAGCTCTTGCAAGCCTATAAGGACCTAAAAGCTAAAGGTGTCAAGACTTTTGGGCTTCATGCTTTCTTGGCTTCAAATACTGTGACCAATGACTACTACCCAACCTTGGCTGGTCAATTATTTGAGTTAGCCCTTGAAATTAGAGAAGAAGCGGGCGTTGAACTGAGCTTTATCAATCTGTCGGGTGGTATCGGTGTGGATTATAGCCCTGCTAATAAACAAAATGATATTCTTGCTATTGGTGAAGGTGTTCGTCAAAAATTTGAAGAAATTTTGGTGCCAAATGGGCTAGGTAACATTCGTATCTTTACTGAATTGGGACGTTTCATGCTGGCTCCTCATGGTCATTTGATTACCAAGGTGCTACATCGTAAGCAGACCTATCGTCGTTATATTGGTGTGGATGCTAGTGCGGTCAATCTTTTGCGTCCTGCTATGTACAATGCCTATCATCATATCACCAATATTAGTAACCCTGATGGTTTGCTGGAGGTTGTAGATGTCGTTGGTTCTTTGTGTGAGAATAATGACAAATTTGCGAAAAATCGTGAGTTGCCGCAAGCGCGTGTTGGAGACCTTCTAGTGATTCATGATTCAGGAGCACATGGTTTTTCTATGGGCTACCAGTACAATGGACGTTTGCGTTCGGCGGAAATCCTTCTTCAAGAAAATGGTAGCGCCAAGATGGTCCGCCGTGCTGAAACTCCGGAAGATTATTTCGCTACTATTGAGGGGTTTGATTTCTAGTTAAAAATCGTAGCTCTCTGGAAAAGTGTGTTGAAGAAAGTTAGTAATCTGAGGTTGAGACAAAAGTGCTCAGCCTTATTTGTTTAGCCAATTTCTCCGACTAGGCGCAGTGATTTCTTGTTCATTGTCAATAGGGGTTCAATCTGTTATAATAAATTATGTAAAAAAATTCTAGGAGACCTATCATGATCCAAGCTTGGTTAGTTATTTTATTGGTTGCAGTTGCTCTTTTGGGGGGCATGTTTTTGGGCGCTTATATTGCTCGCCGTCAGTTCACTAAGGAAATTGCTGAATACCCTCGTTTGACACCGGATGCTATCCGTGAGATGATGAGCGCTATGGGGCAAAAGCCCAATGAAGCTAAAGTTCAGCAGACTTACCGCAATATTATCAAACAGTCCAAGGCGGCTGCAAATGTGAAAAAATAAGCAAGTTGGAGAGGTTGGGACGCTGGTTTCCAGCCTCTATTGCTTATGATGAGGGTGTGTGATCTAAGTTTCTGATGAATGGGAATTTGATCTTTTAGCATAATCAAGGAAAATGGGATGGATAATAGACCTATCGGTTTTTTGGACTCTGGTGTTGGGGGCTTAACAGTGGTTCGTGAGCTTATGAGACAGCTCCCCCATGAAGAGATTATTTATATTGGTGATTCAGCTAGGGCTCCTTATGGTCCAAGACCTGCTGAACAGATTCGTGAGTTTACATGGCAGTTGGTCAATTTCTTGCTGGAAAAAGATGTTAAGATGATTGTCATTGCTTGTAACACAGCAACAGCAGTTGTCTGGGAAGAGGTCAAGGCCAAGCTGGATATTCCAGTTTTGGGAGTGGTGCTACCTGGGGCCAGTGCTGCCATTAAATCAACTAGAAATGAACGGATCGGTGTCATTGGGACAGCTATGACTGCTAAGTCGGATATTTATAGGCACAAGATTATCGATCTAGCTCCCCAGATGCAGGTGACAACCTTGGCCTGCCCCAAGTTTGTTCCCTTAGTTGAGTCCAACCAGATTGATTCCAGTGTGACCAAGAAGGTCGTCTATGAGACTCTGGCTCCTCTGGTAGGCAAGGTAGACACCATGATTTTGGGCTGTACCCATTACCCTTTATTGCGCCCTATCATCCAAAATGTAATGGGAAATGGGGTCAAACTTATTGATAGTGGGGCTGAGACTGTTCGGGATATTTCTGTGCTGCTGAATTACTTTCAGATCAATCATGATCGTGAAGCGCCGAGAAGACAAGATCATTTCTATACAACAGCTGGTGTGGACAGTTTTAAAGAAATCGCTGAAAACTGGCTGAATCAAGAATTAAATGTGGAGCATGTAGACCTATGACAGATAAAATTTATGACTACAAAGATAATCAGGATTGGTTAATTGGTCAGCGTAGTGATGGTCTAGTCATTCAGTCCTTGGATGGCAGTAAGGATTTTTCTGGCTTGACCGCTCAGCTAGCTAGGCTGATAGATCCTAGCCTTGAAGCTGGCTTTGCTGTGACTGTGATCAAGAAGGGAGCATCTAATTATCGTTTGATTGCCTTTATCGCTGATCTGCTCAATGATGCTTACGATAGGCATCTAAAGGTTCAGCAGCGTGGTGGAGCAGTTTTGGTCAGTGAAGATGACCGCTTGTTGTTGGTAGATCTGCCTGATTCTGGTGTAAAGATACTTGAATTTTTAGGCCAGTCTTCTGGTGAGCTTGGTCTAGGAGAGACTATTTTGATCGCTACTCGCAATGAGGGCAAGACGAGGGAGTTTCGTCAGATTTTTGAGAAAATGGGTTTTTCAGTGGAGAATCTTAATGATTATCCAAACTTACCTGAAGTCGAAGAAACAGGAAGTACCTTTGAAGAGAATGCCCGCCTAAAGGCTGAGACGATCTCCAAATTAACCGGTAAAATGGTACTGGCAGATGATTCTGGGCTTAAGGTCGACATTTTAGGCGGTTTGCCAGGTGTCTGGTCTGCCCGTTTCTCTGGACCTGATGCGACTGATGAAGCCAATAATGCCAAGCTCTTACATGAGTTAGCTATGGTTTTTGATATGGAAAAGCGCTCTGCTCAATTTCATACCACTTTAGTCGTAGCAGCACCGGGTAAGGATAGCTTGGTTGTTGAGGCTGATTGGCCTGGTTATATTGGTATGGAAGCCAAAGGGGACAATGGCTTTGGCTACGATCCTCTCTTTCTCGTCGGAGAGACGGGGCGTACAGCCGCCCAGCTCAGCGCTCAAGAAAAAAACGAGCACTCCCATCGTGGTCAGGCTGTTAAGAAATTAATGGAGGTATTTCCAGAATGGCAGAAGCAAGTATCATTGTAATGAGTGACTCTCACGGTGATCGTGAGATTATTCAAACGATCAAAGAGCGTTATCAAGCTGAAGTAGATGCTCTCTTTCATAATGGCGATTCTGAGCTAGCAGCAGATGATCCTATTTGGTCAGGTGTCCAGGTTGTTGGAGGGAACTGTGATTTTAGTCCGGGGTATCCAGATCGTTTAGTGACTAAAGTTGGTGGTGTCACCATTGCTCAGACACACGGGCATTTATACGGTATCAATTTTACTTGGGATCGCTTGGATCTTTGGGCTCAGGAGACGGATGCTGATATTTGTCTTTATGGTCATCTGCACCGTGCGGAGAGTTGGCGTCATGGTAAGACTATTTTTATCAATCCTGGGTCGGTCTCTCAGCCACGAGGTCCTGTGATGGAGAAACTCTATGCTAAGGTTAGTTTGTCTGATAAGACTATCTTAGTAGAGTATTATACACGTGATCATAAGCTTTATCCGGAGTTGACAAAGGAATATAGTCGATGATTGCTAAAGAATTTGAGGATTATTTACTGCCTTTTAAGAAGGACTATCTCTTACCTGTGGAAGATTTAGCCTTGGTTATGTCTAATCATAAAGTTAGCCATGTGGTCTTGCTCTTGACCAGTAATGGCTACTCACGTATCCCTGTGATGTCGCCCGATAAGCATTATATGGGAACGATTTCTATGGCAGATATTTTGTCGTATCAAGGGGAACATGGACTTAGTGACGCCCAGCTTAGTGAGCTAGAAATTAGCCTTATGCTGAATCACCATATTGAGGTTTTGAGTGATCAGGCTGACCTAACAGAGATTTTTCATCAGCTGGTAGACTTTCCTTTTTTACCAGTCGTCAATGATGCAGGAGTCTTTCTTGGGATTATTACCCGTAAGCAGGTTTTAAAATCGGTTAACAGTCTGCTGCACAATTTTAAACAGGAGGATACCAGTGATTCATTTGATGGATGATATTCCTGCTTTTATTGAAGGAAAGTCCTTATCAGAGAATTCTCAAAAATCTTATCAGTACGATCTTCAACAGTTTTGTCAGCTGGTAGACGGTGTGCTTAGCACGAGTAAACTTAAGCTTTATGAACAATCCTTGAAGGCTCTCAAGCCGGCTGCTAGAAAGCGCAAACTTTCAGCGGTTAATCAGTTTTTACTCTATCTTTATGAAAAAGGTAGGGTTGAGGATTTTTACCGCATAAAGGTTAGGGACAGTCGTAAAAAAGAGCCTGAAAGGGTGACGAGACTGGATTTTTCAACATTTTATGAGAGTCCTGACAGTTCTGGGAAGTGGATTGCCCTTTTAATTTTGGAGTTGGGATTATCTCCTAGTGAGCTGTCTTTGCTCAAGCTGACTGATCTGGATAAAGAATTTGGTGTGATTAAGGTAAAAAAAGGAGGGCAGGTTCGTATCTTATCATTGACAGAGTCCTTGAAACCTCTTTTTGATTTTGCCGGTGACGGCGTTTATCTCTTTGATAATAAGGGGCAGACTTACTCAAGGCAGTGGTTTTTTAACCAACTCAATGCCTTTTTAGATGAGGTGGGTTTTCCTGATTTGACAGCTCAGAAGCTGCGGGAACAGTACATTATAAGAGAGATAGCAGAAGGGACGGATCTGCTGGATTTGATGAAAAAACTAGGGCTTAAAACCCCAATGACATTGGAGCACTACTACAGAGATGGATATTAAGCTAAAAGACTTTGAAGGGCCGCTGGATTTGCTCTTACATCTGGTTTCTAAATATGAAATGGATATCTACGATGTGCCTATTGTAGAGGTTATTGAGCAGTATCTGGCTTATATCTCAACCTTGAAAGCTATGCGTTTAGAAGTGGCTGGAGAATATATGGTCATGGCCAGTCAGCTGATGCTGATCAAGAGTCGTAAGTTACTTCCAAAAGTTGTCGAAGAAACGCCCATTGAGGAAGATCCTGAGCAGCTCTTGCTGAGCCAGATTGAGGAGTACCGTCGCTTTAAGGCTTTGAGTCAGGAGCTGGCCGCCCAGCATGAGATCAGGGCTAAATATTTCTCAAAGCCTAAGCAAGAGCTTATCTCTGAGGATGCTGTTCTTGAGTATGATAAGACGACTCTGGATTTGTACTTGGCTTTTTCAAAGGTTATGGCGGCTAAGCAAGAGGAGATGAAGTACAACCATACCACGATAACAGGAGATGATTACCGTATCGAGGATATGATGCTGAGGGTTGAGAGCCGTCTCAAAGAGCAAGGCAGTCTTGTCTTGCAGGAGATTTTTGCAGATACAAGTTCCTTGAACGAAGTGATCACCCTATTTTTGGCTACTTTGGAGCTGATCAAAGTACATAAGGTTCAGGTCCAGCAGCAGGAAAATTTTGGTGATATCCGTATGCACTATCTTGGGGAGGAGAGTCAGGCATGACCTATTTATCACAGATTGAAGCGCTCCTTTTTGTGGCTGGCGAGGACGGTCTCAGCCTTAGGCAATTATCATCTTTGTTGGAATTGACACCGACTGCTCTTAGCCAGCAGCTCGAAAAGCTGGAGCAAAGATATGAAGATGATGAAGCGTCAGCCTTGTGTTTGCTGGAGTCTTCCAATACTTACAAGTTGGTCACTAAGGAAAAGCATGCGGAACTTTTGAAGCAGTATGCTAAGGCGCCTATTAATCAGTCTTTGTCACGTGCCAGCCTTGAAGTTTTATCGATTGTGGCCTATAAACAGCCTATCACTCGTGTTGAGATCGATGATATTCGTGGGGTTAATTCCAGTGGGGCTTTAGCCAAGTTGCTGGCCTTTGATCTGATTAAAGAAGCTGGTAAAAAAGAAGTGATTGGTCGTCCCAATCTCTATGCTACGACTGACTATTTTTTAGACTATATGGGGATTAATCAATTAGAGGAGCTGGTTGATGTTTCTGGTATAGAGTTAGTCGATCAGGAACTAAGCCTCTTTGCTGAGGATCAAGAAGATTAAGAAGGGGTATCAAAACCTATGAGAATTAATAAATACATTGCCCATGCTGGGGTTGCTAGCCGGCGTAAAGCTGAGGAGCTGATCAAGCTGGGACAAGTCACTATCAACGGGCAGATTGTTAGAGAACTGGGCACAACTGTCAAAAGCGGTGATGTCGTTGAGATTAATGGCAGTCCGATTTACAATGAAGAAAAAGTCTATTATCTGCTTCATAAGCCAAAAGGCGTCATCTCCAGTGTCTCCGATGACAAGGGACGTAAGACAGTGGTTGATTTATTGCCTGATGTTAAGGAGCGGATTTATCCAGTTGGACGATTGGACTGGGATACGACTGGTGTGCTGATTTTGACTAATGATGGGGATTTCACTGATGAGATGATCCATCCTCGCAATGAAATTGATAAGGTCTATCTGGCGCGTGTCAAGGGGATTGTAACCAAGGAGAACTTGCGTCCGCTGACAAGGGGGGTGCTCATCAATGGCAAGAAGACCCAGCCTGCTCGCTATCAGATTATCAAGGTTGATCCAGATAAGAATCGTTCGATTGTTGAGTTGACTATCCACGAGGGTCGTAACCATCAAGTAAAGAAGATGTTTGAAGCGGTTGGTCTACTAGTCGACAAGCTGTCTCGGACGCAGTTTGGGACCTTGGATCTAAAGGGGCTGCGTCCTGGGGAGTCTCGCCGCCTCAATAAAAAAGAAATCAGTCAGCTGCATAATGCAGCAGTGAGCAAGAGATCATGAGACGCTTATTGATCCTTCCGGTCCGTCTCTACCAGCGCTTGATTTCTCCCTTGTTTCCGTCATCGTGTCGCTATCGTCCCACCTGTTCTAACTATATGATTGAAGCTATAGAAAAGCATGGTCTAGCAGGTGTCCTTATGGGGATTGCTCGAATCCTACGCTGCCATCCCTTGGTAGAAGGGGGCGAGGATCCAGTGCCAGATCATTTTAGCTTAAAACGGTATACCCATACTGACAAGTCTTAGTATCAAGGCTTGTTTTTTGTTATGAAAAATATTTATGGTTCACTATAAGAAATATAGATTAGTCAGATCTTAGATAGGGTGTTAGGATAGAGTCACTCGAAAAAAGGAGGATAGATATATGGCGACATTTACAATTCATACGATCGATTCAGCCCCTGAGGCTGTTAAGGAAACTCTGCGTACGGTGAAAAAGGATAATGGCGGTTATATTCCTAATCTGATTGGGCTGTTGGCAAATGCCCCGACCGCTCTTGAGACTTATCGGACTGTTGGGGGGATTAATCGTCGTAACAGCTTGACGCCGACTGAACGTGAGGTGGTTCAAATTACTGCTGCGGTGACTAATGGGTGTGCCTTTTGTGTGGCTGGTCATACGGCTTTTTCTATCAAACAAATTCAGATGTCTGATGACCTTTTAGAGGCTCTTCGCAATAGTACGCCAATCGATTCGGATCCTAAGTTGGATACCTTGGCTAAATTTACCATCGCTGTGATCAATACCAAGGGGAGAGTGGGAGATGAGGCTCTGGCAGACTTTCTTGAGGCTGGTTATACACAGGAGAACGCCTTAGATGTTGTCTTGGGAGTCAGCTTGGCTACATTGTGCAATTATGCCAATAATATGGCTGATACCCCCATCAATCCAGAATTACAGGCCTATGCAAAATAAAAGGAGGCCTTATGAGTTATTTCTCCAACGACTTTATCGCTTGGCTGGACCAGCATGCGGATGAACTGGACCAGCAGTCAGGGCTCTTGGCAGACAGCTTGCTGGAGCGCATTGCTCAAGAAGGTGTCTTTAGGTTAGGGGTTGCCAAAGACTTTGGGGGTAGCGGCGGTCACCGCCAAGATGTGATCGAGGCTCTGTCAGAGCTGAGTGGGCACTCTTTGACAGCCGGCTTTATTAGCTGGGGGCAGCGCACCTTTATTGAGATTATTTTGGCTAGTGCAAATCCCTATGCGCGTGAAGCGTGGCTGGCAGATTTATTAACAGGAAAGCTGTCAGCAGGTACAGGCTTGTCCAACTGTGTGAAGTTTCTCTCTGCTATTGAGGAGTTGAGTGTGACGATTGTCCAAGATGATGAGGGGAAGCTCTATCTTGATGGACAGTTACCTTGGGTTACCAATGTGCGATCGGATAATTTTGTCACCGTTTTTGCGGCTGATTATGCGAGTGGCGATCAGCCACCTATTATTTTAGCTGTTCCTCAATCGGCTGGTATTAAGCGGTCAGAAGATCTAGAGTCTATCAGTCTTCAAGGTGCCAATACGGCAGCTCTGACATTTGATCACCTGCCCTTAGATGAGCGGTGGATTCTCTCATATGATGCTCAGTCTTTTGTTGCGAAGACCCGTCCAGCTTTTCTAGGGTATCAGCTCGGTTTAGCCTTTGGTCTGGCTCAGCACTCACTAGATGAGGTGGATAAGCGATTGGGCTTTCATCGTGAGGTACTAGAGGGTGACTACCAGCAGGTGTTAGCTAACTTAGAAGAAATTAAGCAATCGCTCTATCAAGGACTACGGCAAGATGGCTATTTTCTCAAACATGTTCGGGAGCTCTTTCAGCTCCGTGTCGCTGTTGTTCAGGTAGTGTTGGATAGTTTATCGCTGGAACTTCAAGCTCTTGGAGGAAGGGGCTATTTGAAGCCATCTTCTTTTGCGAGACGATGGAAAGAAGGAGCATTTTTGCCTATTGTCTCACCCAGTGCTGTTCAGCTCAAACAGATTTTAGCGGACTAGGATGAGATTCTTTCTTTTAGCAATAGAAGGTTGGGCAAGCTTGCTCAACCTTTTTATACTTGCATGGTAAAGAACAGTCTTAGTTTTCTACCAGATATGCCGAAAATTATCTAGTCTTATAGCTAAAAGGGAGAAGTTGGTGTTAGATAATAAGCTATCTTATCTCTTGGAAAAATGCTATAATGAAGCTACTATGGCTAAAGCAAAAACGACTAAAAATCAGAAAAAATCTACTAGAAAACCTAAAAAATCTTCTAAACGACTGACCAAGGCTGAACTGGAGCGTCAAAAGGCTATTCGTAAGATGATATTAGCTTTTTTGAGCGCTTTTGTGCTGTTTTTTGCCATGATTCGCTTGGGAGCCTTTGGCGTGACTGTCTATAATTTAATCCGTCTTTTGGTCGGCAGTCTGGCTTATCCAGCTATGATTGGGATTTTGATCTATCTTTTTGCAGGCAAGTGGCTTAAAAAACATGAGGGCATGGTGTCTGGTTTTGTATCTATTATGCTTGGCTTGCTGCTGATCTTTCATGCCTATCTTTTTTCAACGCCAGCTATGAGGGAGCGGGACATTTTTGAAGGGACCTTTCGTCTAGTCACGGCTGATTTGAAAAACGTAGCAGTCACTCACTTTTTAGGTGGGGGGATGCTGGGAGCTCTTTTGTATCGGCCGGTCTCCTTTCTTTTTGCTAATTTAGGCACCTTTTTGATCGGTGGACTCTTCATTGTCTTAGGGCTCTATCTGATGAGTGCTTGGGACGTCTATGATGTCATGGATTTCTTTAAAAAATCCAGTCGCACACTATCAGATAAGATCGATCAATCCAGTCTCAAGCGAGAAGAGCGCCGGCAAGAAAAACTTGAAGCACGACGAGCTGCTGAGGCTGAATTATCAGCACAAGAAGTGCTAGCAGAATCTGAGCCCTTGGTGGGAGCTGATTATGACCTTGATCCTGAGACAGGAGAGATTCTTGAGAGAGGGTATTCAGCAGATGATGCCTCTTTGTTGGCTCATGAGCCTGAAATATTTGCCGGCTATGAGGAAGAGTCTCCTGCTGCTAGCTATTCTCAGCAAGACTTCAAGGATTATCATTTTCCTTATCCTGAGCCTGAGCCTGAGGATGTCCAAGAGCCTCAGGATGCTGCTTTAGAAGATGATGCTGCTAGTGATGAGTCGGTTGAGGTGGACTTCACGCCTAAGCAGACCTTGATGTATCAGCTACCGACGATTGATCTCTTTGCTGCGGATAAGCCAAAGAATCAATCTAAAGAAAAGAAAATTGTTCGTGAAAACATTAAAATCTTAGAAGAAACCTTTGCTAGTTTTGGTATCAAAGCTACCGTAGAGCGGGCCGAGATTGGTCCATCGGTTACCAAGTATGAAATCAAGCCAGCAGTCGGTGTCCGTGTCAATCGGATTTCCAATCTGGCGGACGATCTGGCTCTCGCTTTGGCAGCTAAGGATGTCCGTATTGAGGCACCAATTCCAGGAAAATCTCTAGTTGGTATCGAAGTGCCTAATTCAGAAATTGCTACCGTGACCTTCCGTGAGCTCTGGGAACAATCTAAGACAGATCCCAATAAACTTTTGGAAGTTCCGCTGGGTAAAGCGGTCAATGGGAGTGCTCGCAGTTTTGATCTGGGACGTATGCCCCACTTGCTGGTAGCAGGATCGACTGGGTCTGGTAAATCGGTGGCGGTCAATGGGATTATTGCTAGTATTTTGATGAAGGCGGCGCCTGATCAGGTTAAGTTTATGATGATTGACCCTAAGATGGTTGAGCTCTCTGTTTACAATGATATTCCTCACTTGCTCATTCCTGTTGTGACCAATCCGCGCAAGGCGGCCAAGGCCCTTCAAAAGGTTGTTGACGAGATGGAAAATCGCTATGAGCTCTTCAGCCATGTCGGTGTTAGAAATATTGCTGGCTACAATGCTAAGGTAGCAGATTTTAATGCCCAGTCTGATGAAAAACGCATTCCCATGCCCCTTATTGTTGTTATTGTTGATGAGTTGGCTGATCTGATGATGGTAGCTAGTAAGGAAGTCGAAGATGCTATCATTCGTTTGGGTCAGAAGGCACGAGCTGCGGGTATCCATATGATCTTAGCGACTCAGCGTCCTTCTGTGGATGTTATCAGCGGATTGATTAAGGCTAATGTACCGTCCCGTGTGGCTTTTGCTGTCTCATCTGGGACGGACTCTCGGACAATCCTAGATGAAAATGGGGCGGAAAAACTTTTAGGACGTGGGGACATGCTCTTTAAACCCATTGATGAAAATCATCCTGTACGTTTGCAGGGCTCCTTTATTTCTGATGATGATGTCGAACGTATTGTCAGCTTTATTAAGGATCAGGCTCAGGCTGAGTATGATGATAGCTTTGATCCTGGTGACGTTTCTGAAAGTGATTTTGGCGGTGCTAGTGCTGGTGGTTCTAGTGAAGGAGATCCTCTGTTTGAAGAGGCTAAAGCTCTGGTACTTGAGACGCAGAAAGCTAGTGCTTCTATGATTCAGCGGCGTTTGTCTGTCGGTTTTAATCGTGCTACTCGCTTGATGGAAGAACTAGAGGAAGCTGGAGTTATTGGACCGGCTGAAGGGACTAAGCCACGCAAGGTGCTGATGACCAATCAATAGAAAATAAAACTGAATTAGTTGTAAGCAAGATTAAGGTCGAGTTTTTCAACTCTTATTACGGTCTTTTGTCTTGTCCTGACTGGAAATATGGTAGCGATATTTTTTAGAAGCCATTTAGCTTTCTTGCTCGAGCAATCTTTTTCTAATAAATAGACCCTAGGATTGTTACCTAGGGTCTATTTATTATCTTGGTCTTCTTTTAGCCAGTCTTGGTAGTATTCTAGAAGGTTGACAGCCATTTGGCTGGCTAGGGCGATGGAAAATGCCTCGGTCCCTTCTGTTTCGTCGTTGGCGATTTCGATGCGGGTTTCATCATAGATGGCCTTCAAGCTATCCTGAGAGAGGGTCTTTTTGAAAGCGTCAAATTCTTTTAGCATAGGGGTCTCCTTATTATCAAAGTTGGCTTAAGAAAGTTGTTTACCAGTATTATATCATGAAGGAAAGGATTATGGCGAAAAAATCAGCAGTCGGTCGAGCTTTACAAATCATTTTGGTCTTTGATATGATAGGGACATGGTTGAATCATACAGTAAACATGCAAATCACAATATGCGTCGTCCTATAGTTAAAGAAGATATCGTTCACTACATGCGGACGCATCAGAAAAAAGAGGGAGGTAGCTTAGAGGCTATCGCTGATTTTGCCCGCCAGGAAAATATACCTATCATCCAGCCGGAAGTTGTGGCGTATTTTCGTTTTTTGCTGCAGACGCTCAATCCTAAGTCTATACTAGAAGTAGGCACTGCTATTGGCTTTTCTGCCTTACTAATGGCTAAACATGCACCAGACGCTAAGATTACAACGATTGACCGCAACGAAGAGATGATCCGCCTTGCTAAGGAAAATTTAGATCGATTTGATGAGCGTCAGCAAATTACCTTGGTTGAAGGAGATGCTGTAGATGTTTTGGGCACGTTGACAGATACCTATGACTTTGTCTTCATGGATTCGGCTAAGTCTAAGTATATTGTTATCCTGCCAGAAATTCTTAGACATCTGGAAGTTGGTGGTGTGATTGTCATTGATGATGTTTTTCAAGGGGGGGATCTTGTCAAGCCGATTGAGGAAGTTCGTCGGGGGCAGCGAACTATCTATCGGGGTCTTCATAGACTGATGGAAGCGACCCTGGACAATCCTGACCTGACGGTGAGTCTTTTACCGATTAGCGATGGGGTACTTGTTATTCGTAAAAATGTTCCAGATGTCACCCTGCCAGACTAGGCAATCTTGCCTAAAGTGTGCTATAATGGAAAAGTTAATGATCTGGGCAGAGATGTCCGAATAAAAGAGGAGTAGACTATGGCTAATAGAAAAGCTTATAAGGACGAAGTCAAAAGTAAAAATCGTCGCAGAAAAAAAGTCAATCGAAAGAAAAAGCAGGGAGGGTTCTTTCATTCCTTGGGAGTGATTCTTGCTAGTAAGGTTTTTCGTACCTTGTTTCTCTTTGTGTTTGCGGCTGGACTTGGTGCTGCAGGGACTTACCTGTGGATGGATAGTCAGCCGTCTCAAGAAACAGTGCTGGCTAGTATGAATGGTAAGACAATCACCGTGAATGATGTCTATCAACTTCGAGCTGGTGCAACCGTTTCAAAAGAAAACCTCCAGCAGCTTATCTTCACAAATATCTTAGAAGATAAATATGGCAAGAAGGTATCTTCCAATGATGTTCAAAAGCGCTTTGATGAGGAGAAAAAGGGTATTGAAGATAATGGTCAAGACTTCAATTCCTTGATTGAAAGCAATAACTTCACAGAAGACAGCTTCAAAGATTATATCCGCTATCGTTTGATGGAACAAAAAGCATTGGAAGCCGCAGCTAAGAAGGAAATGACGGACAAGGAATTGCAAAAATCCTTTAAGTCTTACTCACCAGAAGTGACAGTGACTTACTTCTCAACTGCTGAAAAATCTAAAGCTGAATCTATCAAGAAGAGTTTGAGTGCCAAGGATGCTAATATGGATAGTATCGTCAGTGAAAACCAAGGGCAACCTGGTATCTCTTATGATTCTGGTACCCGTTATGATTCTGATCGTTCATCTACCCTTCCTCCAAACGAAGTTCAAGATGCAACCTTCAAGCTCAAAAAAGATGGTGTGACAGATGTCATCGAAGTTAAGGGCAATGACAATAGTAAGATGTACTATGTTGCCAAGGTCACTAAAAAGACTGAAAAACAAGAAGACTGGAAGAGCTATGAGAAACGCTTGAAGGAAATCTTTGTCAGCTCACGCTTGTCTGACCAAGACTTTGTCAACAAGGTTATGGCTGGTCTTTTGAAAGAGTATAATGTCACTATCGAAGATGATAACTACAACTCATTGTTGACAGACTACGGTTTGAGTGCAGCAGACACTAATGTGTCTACTTCAAAATCATCCACTGGATTATCATCTTCTAAGAAATAATCACGATTGAGAATGGTCTTTTTTACCAGTTCAGAAATCTGGCGGTTGCTGCGAGCCAGACGGTGTGGAGAGGACTTGCTACTTGGTCGTTTACAATTAAAAATGCAATGAAGAATGACAAGATCATTAAATGGAGGTGGTACCGCGGTTTTGATCGCCCTCCCTTTGGTGACCTTGTTTTTTAGTTATTCCTTATAGCATGAGGGAGTTTCTGTATGAAAACATTTCAAATCAAACAAAAAATGTGGTCCTTGGGCGGAAAATTTATCATCAATGATGAGCTGGGCATACCATCTTATCAGGTGGAAGGCAGCCTCTTTAAAATTCCAAAGACCTTTACTATTTTGGATATGTCTGGTCATCAGGTGGGAAAAGTTGAAAAGCGGGTCTGGTCCTTTCTTCCCAAATTTGATGTGAGTTTAGCTAATGGTCAGGTTGTTACCATCAAAAAAGATTTTAGCTTTTTTAAACCCCACTATTCCCTTGAAAATCTGAATATGGAAGTTCAGGGCAATTTTTGGGATATGAATTTTGACCTGCTGCAAAATGGTCAAGTCCTAGCCCGTATTTCACAGGAATGGTTGAGGATGACTTCAACTTATAATATTGAAGTCTATCAGGAAAGTTATTCAGACTTAGTCATTGCATTAACAGTAGCGATCGATTATGTCAAGGCTCAAGAAGCTGGAGCTGCAGCTTCAGCTTCTCATTAACTAAGAACAGAGATATAGAAAGGTAATACTTATCAATGAAAGCATTAACATCTGCACAAATTCGTCAAATGTGGCTTGACTTCTGGAAATCCAAGGGTCATGCCGTAGAACCATCAGCCAATCTGGTGCCGGTCAATGACCCTACCCTTCTCTGGATTAACTCTGGGGTGGCAACGCTCAAAAAGTATTTTGATGGGTCCGTTATTCCAGAAAATCCCCGCATTACTAATGCGCAAAAGTCGATCCGTACTAATGATATTGAAAATGTCGGAAAGACAGCCCGCCACCACACCATGTTTGAAATGCTGGGGAACTTCTCAATCGGCGATTACTTCCGTGATGAGGCGATTGAGTGGGGCTATGAGATCTTAACTAGTCCGGACTGGTTTGCCTTTCCTAAGGAAAAGCTCTATGTGACTTATTACCCAGATGATAAGGATACCTACAATCGCTGGATTGCCTGCGGTATGGAGCCAAGTCATATGGTACCAATCGAAGATAACTTCTGGGAAATAGGTGCTGGGCCTTCTGGACCTGATACAGAAATCTTCTATGATCGTGGTGAGGATTTTGACCCAGATCATGTTGGCTTGCGCCTCTTGGCAGAAGATATTGAAAATGATCGTTATATCGAGATTTGGAATATTGTCTTATCACAATTTAACGCCGATCCTAAGGTTCCACGCAGTGAGTATAAAGAGCTTCCAAGTAAAAATATTGATACGGGGGCTGGCTTAGAGCGTCTAGCAGCAGTCATGCAGGGGGCTAAGACAAACTTTGAAACAGACCTCTTTATGCCAATCATCCGTGAGGTTGAAAAGCTCTCAGGTAAAACTTATGATCCAGATGGCGACAATATGAGTTTCAAGGTCATTGCTGACCACATCCGTGCCCTCAGCTTTGCTATCGGTGATGGTGCTCTTCCTGGTAATGAAGGTCGTGGGTATGTTCTTCGTCGTCTCCTTCGTCGTGCGGTTATGCATGGCCGTCGTTTGGGGATTACAGATACCTTCCTCTACAAACTCGTTCCAACGGTTGGTAAGATTATGGAATCTTACTACCCTGAAGTGCTGGAAAAGCAAGACTTTATTGAAAAGATCGTTAAACGTGAAGAAGAAACCTTTGCCCGCACCATTGACGCTGGTAGTGGCCATTTGGAAGAACTCTTAGCCGATCTCAAAGCAGCCGGTAAGGATACTTTGGAAGGTAAGGATATCTTCAAACTCTATGATACTTATGGATTCCCAGTTGAGTTGACAGAAGAGTTGGCAGAGGATGCTGGCTATAAGATTGATCATGCTGGTTTCCAAGCTGCTATGAAAGAGCAGCAAGAGCGGGCCCGGGCTGCAGTCGTCAAGGGCGGTTCGATGGGAATGCAAAACGAAACCCTGTCAGGTATCGTTGAGTCCTCTACGTTCAGCTATGAAAACGAAGCGCTGGACAGCAAGTTATCCGTTATTATCGTGGACAATGAACGTGCTGACGCTGTAGCGTCAGGTCAAGCCCTTCTCGTCTTTGACGAGACGCCATTCTACGCTGAAATGGGCGGACAGGTAGCTGACCATGGTGTCATCACAGATGCGTCAGGTCAGGTTCTTGGGCGTGTGGTGGATGTGCAAAAGGCACCAAATGGTCAAGCCCTCCATACCGTTGAGGTTGAGGGTGAATTGACTCTGGGGACAGAGTACCACTTGGAAATCGACCACAAGCGGCGCTATGCGGTTGAGAAAAACCATACGGCCACTCACCTGCTCCATGCGGCTCTTCACAATGTTATTGGTGAGCATGCGACCCAGGCTGGATCTCTCAATGAAGAAGACTTCTTGCGTTTTGACTTCACTCACTTTGAGGCTGTGAACGCTGACGAACTCCGTCGTATTGAAGAAGAAGTCAACCAACAAATCTGGCAGGCTATTGAGGTCAAGACGGTTGAGACTGATATCGACACGGCTAAGGAAATGGGAGCTATGGCTCTCTTTGGTGAGAAATACGGTAAGGACGTTCGTGTCGTAGTTATCGGTGATTACTCTATCGAGCTCTGTGGTGGTACTCATCTGGGTAATACTTCGGAAATTGGTCTCTTTAAGATCGTTAAAGAAGAAGGAATCGGATCAGGTACTCGCCGTATCCTAGCTCTGACTGGTCAGCAAGCCTTTGAAGCCTTCCGTGAGGAAGAAGACAGTCTTAAATCAGTGGCTGCTGCTGTCAAAGCTCCACAGCTCAAGGAAGTCCCAGCTAAGGTGCAAAGTTTGACTGAGCAAGTCAAAGACCTGCAAAAAGAAGTCGCAGAACTCAAAGAAAAGGCAGCTGCTGCCGCAGCAGGCGATATCTTTAAGGATGTCAAAGAGGCAAATGGTATCCGCTATATCGCCAGTCAAGTAGAGGTTTCAGATGCTGGTGCTCTGCGCACCTTTGCGGACAACTGGAAGCAGGCAGACCACTCAGATGTTCTGGTCCTGGCAGCAAGTATCGGTGATAAGGTCAATGTCCTTGTGGCAAGTAAATCTAAAGACATCCACGCTGGTAATCTGATTAAGGAACTTGCTCCAATCGTCAGCGGTCGTGGTGGTGGTAAGCCAGACATGGCCATGGCCGGAGGTTCAGACGCTTCACAAATCCCTGCTTTACTAGCAGCTGTAGCTGAAAAGTTGTAATCATATAGCACCAAGAAACCAAGTCTTAGCGGGCTTGGTTTTTTTATGTGCAGTGGCTTGTCGACGGACATCTGTGATTGCTGGTAAAATGGGTTTTGTTTTACCTATGAATGACCGTTCAGGCATAAAAAGCAACCATTCAGGCAATCGTGTTCTTATCGTTTATTTTTAGTGTAGAATACTAGGAGAACTTTAGACTAGAAAGGATAGTTTATGTTAGAAATTCATCGTTTAAAAAAGAGCTTTGGCAGTAAGGAAGTACTGCACGGGCTTGATACTCAATTTAAGAAGGGTCGAATTACTGGCCTTGTCGGTAAGAATGGTGCTGGTAAGACCACTCTCTTTCATTCTATTTTGAATTTTGTCCAGTTTGAGGGCAGTATTAGCTTTGAGGGTCAAAAGATTACTCAGGAGACCTTTGCTAGGATTGGTTATTTGCCAGAGGAGCGCAGTCTTATGCCCAAGCAGACGCTTAAGGATCAGATCAGTTATCTCGCTGCACTCAAAGGGATGGCGAGACGTGATGTAGCAGCTGTTTTGCCCCAATGGATGGAACGCTTAGAGGTCAAAGGAAAGCTAGACGATAAGATTAAATCTCTCTCTAAAGGGAATCAGCAAAAGGTTCAGTTGATTGCGACTCTGATTCATCAGCCGGATTTGATTATCTTAGATGAGCCTTTTTCTGGCTTGGATCCCGTCAATACAGCCCTTCTTAAGCAGATTATCCGAGAAGAAAAAGAGCGTGGTGCCTGCATTATCTTTTCGGATCATACCATGGCTAATGTAGAAGAAATCTGCGATGATTTAGTGATGATTGCAGATGGTGAGATTGCTGTCCAGGGCAGTGTCAATGATGTCCGTCTGTCCTATGGACGGACGCGTCTCTTTATCAGCTCTGATCTCAGTCAAGAAGAATTGGAAAAGCTGGATCATGTGGAAGTGGCAACGAAAACCAAGATGGGGACTTGGCGCTTGATTTTAGATGATGAGGCAGCAGGACCTGAGCTCTTTCAAATTTTGACAGGTGGGCATTATGTCCAAACCTTTGACCAACAACCACCAACCGTGGATGAGATCTTTAAAATGATTGCGGGGGTAGAAGCATGAACCAGATTGTGACAGTAATGAATGAGACCTATAAGAGACAAGCCAAATCAATCAGCTTTTTACTTTTGGTCTTGTCGCCGTTCTTATTAGCTGGATTAATAGTACTGATGGGTGGGGTTATGGACTCATCTTCTGATGAACCTGAAATTGCCTTGGTTGCTCCAAAAGCAGTTAAAGAGCAGCTCTCACATGCAAAGGATTATAAGAGCATGGCGAGTGCTTCATCTGCTCAAAAAGCCCTAGATAAAGATGATATTTCGGGTTATCTTGTCTTGAATGAAAAAGATGGTCAGCTGACGGCTACCTATCATGGGGTAGAAGCCATGGATGAGCATGATAAGACAGTGCTGATGCAGGATTTATCAGTTCTGCAAGCTGGACGTAATCAGTCTGAGGCTCAGCTTAGCCCTGCTCAGTCTCAGGTGCTGGCACGTCAAGTCAACTATAAGGAAGAACTAGCTGGTAAGAAAAAGGCAGACCAAAAGGCTGCTAAAACTATTTCCTTGTTTATCCTTATTTTTGCCTTGTACATGTTGCTCTTAACCTATGCTAGTATTATCTCGCAAGAATTTGCTAGCGAAAAGGGTACCAAAATTATGGAAGTTATCTTCTCTAGTGTTGAAGCTAGCAGTTACTTTTACGGTAAGATTCTAGGTATTTTTGCGCTTATTTTGACGCATATTGGAATTTATGCCGTGGGTATCGCAGTCTCCCTAGATCCTCTCTTGAGTATGAAACAGTTCCATTCTTATAGAGGGGTTGTGCATGAGGTTGTCAAAAATTTTGATGGTCTGACGGTTGGCTTTATTGTACTGGCACTTTTACTCTATGTTATTTTAGCAGCCTTATGTGGCTCTTTAGTCAGTCGGGCTGAAGATGCTAGCAAGGCAGTGCAACCGCTCATGTATATGATAATGGTTGATTTTGTTTTGAGCTTTTCAATGTCAATGTCAGAAAATAATAATCTATTAACCAAGGTCACCTCTTATATTCCTTTAACGTCTCCTTTTGTCATGCCGGTTCGATTGATTAATCAACATGCTAGTCTGGTAGAAGGAGCCATCAGTCTCGCTCTCCTAGCTGGAACAATTGTGTTTGTCTTAGTGTTTATGGCTCGCAATTATGCTGGTTTTATCCTCCAGACAGATGATAATGGTATTTGGAAAACCTTTAAAAGAGGGTTGTCACACCGTTAAGATAGTAGTTTCTTAGTTATTAGAGATAATTTTATTGTCTTATATTAGAGCAGGAAAAATTAGTGGTATGATATAGAAAATTATAAAAGCCTTGCTGAGATATGACTCAGCGAGGCTTTTATACGGTTAGGAATCGTTTCAGAAATGGCAGGAGAAGTGCTAGGATAAGACAGCAAGATAGGCCTTCTCCAAGAAATCCTGTACCGTTGACGATTAGGGAATAGATAAAGGCACTCTGGCCAGGAGCAGCGTACTTTCCAAAAAAGATCATGCCTGTAATAAAGTGAATAGAATAGCGAGATAGGGTGCCTATACAAATACCGAATAGGATTAGGGCTAAACTTTTTATGGTATGCTCTTGTTTAAGGGCTGTTTGAAGGGATGCTTTCGTGATACCCGCCAAGCCTATCATACTAAAGGCAAGGAGGTAGTCCAGTATACCTTGTACAAAGGTCAGCCAGCCAGCTGCAGCTTGTCCTAGCAGTAGTTGAAGCAGGCCCCAAAGGAGTCCGGCAGCCATAGCTGGTCGAGTACCTCTGCGAAAGGCTAGGATAAAAATAGGTACCATTTTGAAAGAGAAGGACATCCAGGGTCCTACCATGAGTGGCTGTGTCAATAGGTCGATAATCATGGCTAGTCCTGCAAAGAGGGCTGTCTCGGTCATTGTAGCTAGTGAGTTTTTGGTCATAAAAAAATCCTTTCTTATTACCGCAGCAAAGACTGGGCAATGGATGATTTGCCACAATCAAAACTGTGATAATTCAAGGAAAACTTGATATTATCCGCACATCCCTTACGCAAGCATTACCTTGTTCAGGTTCAAAGAGTTTAGGCTTTTGGATGTAAAATCTGGCAGTCTGTCAGATTTATCCAGCAGCCATTCTCAGCATAAGCTCCTCTTGTGACGCCCTTATCATAACAGAAAATGTTCTATTTAACAAATTTTCTGGTTAGATCGTGGTTATTAGGGTATGTGATGTCTGAATTCGTAGGGGAGGAGCAGTGTTTCCTAGTTTTTACTGTAAGCTAACAATTTTCTGAATAATTTCTAAACAAAAACTGAAAATTAAAATTATTTCAATAAAAAGACTCATATGTTACAATATGGCTGGTAATAACTCATCTTTTACCTAAAAAGCGATAGGAAGTAAACAATGAGAATGAAACAAATTTATGGGTTTCGAAAAAGTAAAGCTGTAAAATCTCTATGTGGAGCTGTACTAGGAACTACAGCCCTGCTGTCATTGACAGGCTATAGGGTTGCAGCAGAGGAAGTTACGAAAACAACTAGTAGTATTGATACAGAGGTAGTAGGTACGGAAACGGGTAATCCGGCGACTAATCTGCCAGAAAAGCAAGCTGATCTGAGTGCTCAAGCAGAGGCAAGTCAAGATCAAGCGGGTCAGACTACAGGAACACTCCCAGTTGACGTAGCAAGGACAGAGGTAGATAAGGCTGTTGCAGATGCTAAAGAGGCTGGTGTCACTGTTGTTCAAGATGAAACGGTTGATAGAGGAACAGTAAAAACTGCCGAAGAAGCAGCTCAAAAAGAAGCAGAAATCAAAGACGATTATGCTAAGCAGGCTGAGGAAATCAATCAGGTAACTGAGCAATATCAGTTAGATTTGGCCATTCATCAGGCAGAGACTGATCGTATCACTACTGAGAATCAAGCAATAAAGGCGCAGTATGAAAAAGATATGGCTGCTCACAAGGCAGAGGTCGAGCGCATTACTACTGCTAATGCAGCTGCCAAGCTTGATTATGAAGCTAAATTAGCTCAGTACGAGAAAGATTTGGCCGCTGTTCAACAAGCTAATTCAGACAACCAAGCAGCCTATGAAGCCGCTAAAGCTGCCTACGAAAAGGAACGGGTTCGGGTGCAAAAAGCTAATGCTGCTGCCAAAGCGGCTTACGACAAGGCTGTAGCTGAAAATACGGCCAAAAATGCTGAGATTGCAGCGACAAACGAGGCTGTTAAACAGCGCAACGCCCAAGCCAAGGCTGATTACGAAGCTGCTCTGAAGCAATATGAAGCTGACTTGGCAGATGTTCAACAAAAGAACGCGGCTAATGAAACTGATTACCAAGCTAAAAAGACGGCCTATGAAACCGAATTAGCTCGAGTGCAAAAAGCCAACGCTGCTGCCAAGGCAGCTTATGACCAAGCTGTTAAGGACAATCAAGTTAAGAATGCTGAGATTGCAGCCGACAATGAAGCCATCAGACAGCGCAATGCCCAAGCCAAGGCTGATTACGAAGCCAAATTGGCCCAATATCAAAACGATCTGGCAGCAGTCCAAGCGGGGAATGCGGCTAATGAAGCTGATTATCAAGCTAAAAAAGCAGCCTACGAAACTGAATTAGCTCGGGTACAAAAAGCCAATGCTGATGCCAAGGCAGCCTACGATCAAGCTGTTAAAGACAACCAAGTTAAGAATGCTGAGATTGTAGCCGAAAATGCAGCTATTAAACAGCGCAATGCCCAAGCCAAGGCTGATTACGAAGCTAAATTAGCCCAATATCAAAATGACTTAACCCAGTACCAAAAAGATTTAGCTGACTATCAAACCGAGTTAAGAGCTTATGAAGCTGCTCAAGTTGCTTACAAGACTGCCTTGGCAGAACTGGAAAAACACAAAAATGACGATGGTTATTTACCATCACCAGAATCGCAACCCTTTATTTTTGAGCAAGAAAAAAATGCTACCCTTGAAATTACATCGGGAGATAGAGTCTATAATGCTGACGAATTTTATGCCGAAGCAGATAAAATGGACTATATTAAGGCTGATACCCCATTTAATACAGAAAAGAGACGGGTTGCTTATAACCATTTTTGGGGTGGCATTCAAGATAGTGCCGATTGGCCGGGCAAGCGAGTATTTTTGCCAAAAGGTAAACCTGTTGTTGCACGGTACAGCAACCTAAAGAATTCAGAGCTGAATGGTAAAAAGATTGCATCTGCAGAATTTATATATACGCTAAAAGATACCAGTCTTAATGCCGATAAAATACCTGCCATGCTATATGATGATCCTACAGCAACAATCTATTACTTTGAGTTCTTCGGCTCACAGAGTATTGATGTCGACATTAGCTTTTATGATGAAGATGGCAATAAGATCGATGCAACAGGTGCCTTGTTAGATTTCTCTTCACTTAATAGAGGGCATGGTTGGGCACAGTATGATGGTGTAAATGCCATTGAAAAGGTTGATTATCACACAGGGACGGCCATTGAAATAAACGGCTCTTCTGTAAAAGACAATGGAGATGGCTTATACGCCGCTACGCCAAACTATACTAAGGCTAATCAATCAAGATTTGAAAGCAGTGAGTGGGATACTACAGATTCTCCAGTGAATTGGTATGGGGCTATTGTTGGTAAACAAACCGGTCCCGATATTCAATTTACGCTTTCTGCTGAAAATGCTTCTGGAATATGGTTTGCTTTTGATTCTAAGATAAAGGCTAAGGACATTCCTAATAAACCGGTTGAGCCAAGGCAACCAGTTGCGCCAACTGAGCCAGATGAACCTTCTTATGAGCTTGAAAAGGACTTGGAGCCAGCACCAATCGAACCCAACTACCATCCAGAACCAGCGCCGCCGACTCGTACACCGGATCAGCCGGAACCTAACAAACCCAACGAGCCTGGTTATGAAGTAGAAAAGCCTCAAGAACCGGCACCAGTCGAACCCAACTATGAGCCGGAACCAACACCACCGACTCGGATACCGGATCAGCCGGAACCGAATAAACCAGATGAACCCAACTATGAAGTGGAGCAACCTCAGGAACCAGAACCGGTAGAGCCAAGCTATGAGGATGAGCCTACGCCGCCGACTCCAACAACTCCAAAGGATGAGCCAACAGAACCGGTTGCGCCCGACTATGAAACCCTGCCAATACCGCCAACTGATCCTGTTTATCAAAATCTACCAACGCCACCTGAAATCCCAACTGTCCGTTTCCACTATGCGAGATTGTCTGTTCAACCACAAGTCAATAAGGAGATCAGGAATCAGGATAATGTTGCTATTGATAAGACCTTGGTGGCTAAGCAATCTGTTGTTAAATTTCAACTGAAGACGGCTGAACTGCCTGCAGGACGTGAGGAAACAACTTCCTTTGTCTTGGTCGATCCTCTTCCAAGCGGCTATCAGTTCAATCTTGAAGCGACAAAGGTGGCTAGTCCAGACTTTGACGTTGTCTATGATCAAGCAAGTCATACAGTGATCTTCACAGCAACAGCTGCTACCTTAGAGAAGTTCAACGCCGACTTGACTAAGGTGCTATCACCGGCTTACCCAACAGTCGTAGGACAAGTGCTCAATGATGGAGCGACCTATACCAACAACTTCACTCTGACTGTGAATGATGCCTACGGTATCAAGTCCAATATTGTTCGTGTGACGACACCTGGTAAACCAAATGATCCTAATAATCCTAACAACAACTATATCAAACCACATAAGGTCAATAAAAATGAAAATGGGGTGACGATTGATGGCAAAACCGTTTTAGCCGGTTCAACGAATTTCTATGAGCTGACTTGGGATTTGGATCAGTACAAGGGAGATAAGTCAGCCTCAGAAACTATCCAAAAAGGCTTCTTCTATCTGGATGATTATCCAGAAGAAGCGCTGGAACTGCGTTCAGATTTAGTTAAAATTACTGATGCCAGTGGTGAGGCCGTAACAGGTATCAGCGTGACTGATTATACTAGCCTTGACGTAGCACCTGTAAGTGTTCAGGAAGTCTTGAAAAGGGCAAAAATCACACCGAAAGGTGCCTTCCAGCTCTTTACGGCTGATGATCCGCAGGCTTTCTATGATGCTTATGTCGTGACAGGTATTGATTTGACCATTGTTAGCCCAATGAGGGTCAAGGCGGAAATGGGCAAGAGTGGTGGTCAGTATGAAAATAAGGCCTATCAAATTGACTTTGGTAATGGATACGAATCAAACATTGTTACTAACAATGTTCCTAAGATTGAACCCAAGAAAGACGTCACCTTGACTCTGGATCCGGCCGATATGACAAGTGTTGATGGTCAGACTATTGCACTTGGTCAAGTCTTCAACTACCGCTTGATTGGTGGTATCATTCCTGCTGATCATTCCGACGAACTCTTTGAATACAGTTTTTATGATGATTATGACCAAACAGGGGATTTCTATACAGGACAATATAAGGTCTTTGCCAAAGTCGATATAAGGCTCAAAGACGGAAGTGTTATCAAGGCTGGCGCTGATCTGACGTCACACACAAGAGCAGAAGTGGATGGTGCTAAGGGCGCTATTGCCATTAGGTTTGAAGAAGACTTCTTGCGTTCTGTTTCTCTTGCTTCCGCCTTCCAAGCAGAAACTTACCTTCAAATGAGCCGCATCGCTGTTGGTACCTTTGAAAACACCTATGTCAATACTGTTAATGGCTTTGCCTACAGTTCCAATACGGTTAAGACGACGACACCGGATCCCAAGGATCCTAATCAACCGCCTACTCCGACTCAAGAACGTGTGGTAACAAAAGTAACTTATCACTTCAAGGATAATAGTTCTAAGGATAGTAGATTGCCAGAAACTGGTGACAGTGATAATGCTTATCTGCCGATCTTGAGTCTAGGTGTTGTGCTAGCTGGTTTAGGTATGATGGAGCTTTCACAGCGTCGTAAAGAGAACTAATAATGTTCGATGTGCCTGATCCAGTTATGGGTAGGTAAGCCAATAAGGCTGGAAATAAGATGAATGCTGTTTATAGGGTTGGCTATAGAAGTTAAGTATCAGCGGATTTTTTCAGGACCTGGCTATTGGTTAAGTTTAATTTTCAGTAGATAAACTATCATTTTACCCCATAACGTGGTATACTTAGGGAGTTGCACTCATGGTGCAATAATGATACTAAACAGGTTTTATAAGGCAGCCTCGCACTGTCTTTTTAGAAAAGAGTTTTTAAGTGAAATTTACAGAATTACAACTATCAGCAGATATTTTGTCAGCCGTTGAAAAAGCTGGCTTTGTAGAGCCATCACCTATACAGGAGATGACGATTCCCTTGGCCTTAGAAGGTAAGGATGTCATTGGTCAGGCGCAAACAGGAACAGGTAAGACTGCGGCATTTGGGCTGCCAACGCTGAATAAAATTAATGTCGAGCACAAAGCTATTCAAGCCTTGGTCATTGCACCAACGCGCGAATTGGCCGTTCAAAGTCAAGAAGAGCTCTTTCGATTTGGTCGAGACAAGGGGGTTAAGGTCCGTTCTGTCTACGGTGGTTCCAGTATTGAAAAGCAAATTAAGGCGCTTCGCTCAGGGGCTCATATCGTTGTGGGAACACCAGGACGCTTGCTGGATCTGATTAAGCGTAAGGCTCTTCGCCTCAATAATATTGAGACCCTTATTCTGGATGAGGCTGATGAAATGCTTAACATGGGCTTCCTTGAAGATATCGAAGCTATCATCAGTCATGTCCCTGAGGAGCGTCAAACTCTGCTTTTCTCAGCGACGATGCCCGATGCTATCAAGCGTATTGGAATTAAGTTCATGAAAAATCCTGAGCATGTCCGGATTGCAGCAAAAGAACTAACCAGTGATAATATCGAGCAGTTCTATGTTCGTGTCAAAGAACAAGAAAAGTTTGATACTATGACGCGCCTCATTGACGTTGATCAGCCTGAGCTCTCTATCGTCTTTGGTCGTACCAAACGTCGTGTTGATGAGCTGACACGTGGGCTTAAACTTCGTGGCTATCGTGCTGAAGGGATCCACGGAGACTTGGATCAAAATAAGCGTTTACGTGTTATCCGTGATTTCAAGAATGATAATCTAGATATTTTGGTGGCGACAGACGTTGCAGCACGTGGTCTTGATATTTCTGGTGTGACTCATGTCTACAACTACGACATCCCACAAGATCCAGAGAGCTATGTTCACCGTATCGGCCGTACTGGTCGTGCTGGTAAAAAGGGACAATCTATTACCTTTGTTTCACCAAATGAAATGGGTTATCTCTCTATTATTGAAAATTTGACCAAGAAGCGTATGCAAGGTCTTAAGCCAGCGACAGAAAAAGAAGCCTTTGAAGCTAAGAAGCGTGTCGCTTTAACGAAGATTGAGCGTGATTTTGCAAATGAGGCAATTCGTGCCAACTTTGATAAGTTTAAAGAAGATGCGGTTAAGCTGGCAGCTGAGTTTAGCCCAGAAGAATTGGCCCTTTATATCCTCAGTTTGACGGTTCAAGATCCAGCGACTATGCCAGAGGTTGAGATTAGTCGTGAGAAGCCTCTACCGTTTAAGCCATCTGGCTTTAATCGTAGCAAGGGTGGACGTGGGAATAATAACCGTAACCGAGGTGGACGTGGCGAGCGAAACCGTCGTGATAATAATGGTCGTCGTGATTTTAAACGCACGTCCAATAAAAATCGTAAGGACTTTGAAAATAAGAATAATAAACATCCACACCGTACCTCAAGTGAGAAGCAAAGTGGCTTTGTGATCCGAAATAAAGGAGATCGCTAGGTGACGAATATAGCTTAGTGTTCGGTTAAAAAATAGTCATTAAGCATAAGACATATTTAACATGACAAAAAACCAGTTTGAAACTTCAAACTGGTTTTTTTTATACATGAAATTGAACAATGATCTTTTGTCAAGGCGTTTATTTATGGCTGACGTTGGCCAGTGTTGATGTCGTAATAGTTGCCGTCGGGGTCTGTAGCACCCTTGACTTGGCTGCCGTCAGCGTTGAAGTAGAGGTTTTGACCGTTGATAGTTTGGGCGCCTGTTACCCCTTTACCATCGGCATCAAAGTAATACCATTTGCCAGAGACTTCAACAAAGCGATTGGCTACAGCCTTACCATTTTCATCGAAGTAGTAAAAATCGGTTGTAAAGGCTGTTTTTGAAGGGTTCTTGAAGTAAGTATTAGACGCTTTATGGCTATAAACCTTACCGCTTGGAGCTATAGCATAAAGGTTGAAGTAAACCAGTTGATTAGTCTTTGCTGGGTAGTTAGTGACTTTAGCTAGACCGGTTTGGTCGAGGTGATAGGTGATGCCATCGACGGTAACATCTTGATTGGTTAGGGCTTCACCAGTGTTATTATCAAAGTAATAGCGTGCTCCAGTTGCCGTTGAGTAGAGGGCTCCTTTGATCTGATGCCCATCTTCTTCATCAAAATAGAGGTGTTTCCCATCGATCGTTTGTGATCCTTTGACGCGCTTTCCATCGTTTCCATAGTAGTAGGTGTTGCTGTTTTCTTCAACGAATTGGTTGGTCACAGCTGCGCCGTCTTCGCCGAAATACATGTAGTAAGAATCTACATGATTATCGTATTTGTTTGTAGGGATATGATAGTGGGGAGTACCAGATTTTTCAAACCAGACGCTACCGTGGAACATAGCATTTGGCAGACCTGTCACTTTGGCTGGTCCATTATATTGCCATTCTTTGGTATCTCCAAAATAGTAAGTTTTCCCGTCAATTGTGGTGAGACCAGAGACTACTTTACCCTCGTCATCTAAGTAGTAGGTGTTATTATCTTGTGTGATGAATTGGTGTTTGATCAAGGTATTTTCTACCAAGATCCCTGTCTCATCAGGTTGATAAGCTTTTCCTTGATATATTTCAGTGTAATCAATCAAGTATTCTAGATTATTGAGATAGCTTGGGCGAGTGATCAGTTTACCGTCATCGTCGAAATGATAGAGTTTTCCTTCGATTTCTTGGAATCCTGAGACTGCGTTCCCTTTGTCGTCAAAGTAGTAGGTATCCGTTATCGTAGGGCCAATTGGGCTATAGTCGATAGTGTAGCTACGGAAGGCGTTATAAACTTTTTGACCGTTGAAATGGTCATAGTAGTTTATTGTGCCGTCTTCATTTTTAAGTATGCGTCCTTTCCATTGGATACCGCTATCATCAAAGTAGTATTCTTTGCCGTCAATGACTTGGTGACCACGGACCTTGGCACCATCTTGGCCATAGTAGACCCAAGAGAGGTATCTGGAGCTGCTTCTTGGACGAGTTGCGATATAGGCTAGGCGAAAACGATTGGTCCACATCTGTCCATTATCTTGATCGAAGTAATAGTCATTATCACCGATTTTGACTTCTTTACCCTTTGCTTGTTTGCCGTCTTGGTCAAAGTAGAGGTGGGCGCCATCAATGGTCTGAAAGCCTGTGACCTTTTGACCGTTTTGGTCAGCATAATACCAATTGCCTTGGTCGTCACTATAAAAACCAGAGGTTGTGGTGACGCTTGTTGCTGATGGTTCAGAGACAGCAGGTTCTTCTTCCTTAGATAGCGGAGAGGATGCTGTATCTGTATCTTGTGATTCTGAAGTCAGCACTGTGCTTGCTGCTGTAGACTCTGAAGGCCTTTCTTCTTGGGGCGTGTTAGGTGTTTGATTAGGAGCAGGCTCTGATGTGGTGAGTGGGTTGTTGACCACGGCAGTGTTCTGATTAGCAGTTTGTGCTTTGTCATTGGTGTTTGTATCAGCGACGAGTGGTGTCGTTACTTGAGTTTGCTCGTCAGCTGTAACTGGCTTGGATAAAGCGGTAAAGCTAGCCAAGATGACAGCACTGGACAGGGTGAACAGGTATTTCTTGGAAGGTTTCCAAGATAGCTTATCTCGTTTTCTCATGGGTATTCCTCCTAATTTAGCCAGATAGAGCTCCTATTATGGTAATGAGAGGCCTTCTCTATCCTCTAGTGGTTTTATTTTAGCAGAAATTTAAGATTTTGGTAAGAGAAATTTAAGATTAATTTAAATCAAAAATGGCTAGCCTATCTATCAAAGTATAAGTCTTAGACCAGATGCTTCTTGAAGAAGTTCAGCATTTCTAGGTTACATGCTAGAGCTTCGGGATCTTTACTATTGTAATTAAAGACATGCTTTTTGGGATTGTCCGCTGTGCCGTAGGAGTGAAATTCGTGAGTGATTCCTTTGGCTAATAAGTAGCCATCTAAACGGACAGTACAGTCACGGAGGAAGTCATTATTGGCTGTGGTAAGAAAGAGAGGTGGAAGCTCTTTAGTCATGTAGTCTTCAGTTTGGAGCATATCGTATTTTTCTGCCAAAACTTCAGGTGTGAAGTAGGCTTCTGGTGCGCCCTCAATAACACCTGGTAAGGTCAAAAAGGCAGCTCCACAATGGATGGCACCAGCTCGAACAGTGAATTCTGGTTTAGCATAGTCAAATTTAGCTCGAAAGGTAGCATTGGTTAGGATGGTCAAATATTGACCGGCCATTTGACCGCCAGCGCTATCTCCTATGATAAAGACATTGTCCAGATCAAGGTCATAATCTTGTCCATGTTGCGCTACCCAGTGCATAGCAAGATTGACATCATCAAGTTCACTTGGAAAGATAACATCAGGTGCCAGTTCATAGTTGAAATTGACAAAGCCAAAGCCTTCCTTGGCTAGACTGAGGCCAAAGAACTGATAGGTTTCTTTAGTGCCGTAAACCCAGCCTCCGCCGTGAATGTTGATGATCGTTGGAACGTTTCCTTGGCGATTTTTGGGTAGGTAGATGTCTAACAGATTCCATTTTTCCTTTGGACCGTAGGCAATATCATCAAAACGCTCAACTTCAGGAATTTCTCTAGGAAGTCCTGCATCACGTTGACCATCAACTATTGTAGCATGTTGTCTGAATGCTTTAGCTGCTTTTATGTCTTCATTCGTCATTAGGATTCACCACCTTCTAAGAATTTTATGCTTTTATTGTAGTGATTTATGGCTAAGAATACAAGAATAAGGTAGACTAGCTGATCTAGGACAGTATTAGTGGAATAGCTGTTTGTCAATTTCTCTATAAAAAATAACCTGGATTTCTAATGTGAAGTTCCAGGTTACTTGTCTATTAAATCGGTCTATTTGCTTTAGCTAAAGAGCTGAATCAAAATACCACCTAGGATAAGGATAATGGCCCCACCGAGCCGGTTAGCCATTTGGGCAAAAGCGATCATTTCCATACGGTCAGCAGCTGATAGGACAGCGATATTACCAGTACCTCCCATGGAATTATTGATCATACCGGCACCGATAGCTGTTTCAACTGGGAAGAGTCCGAAGATCTTACCAAGGAACCAACTAGCCAGTCCCATAGCAAGGACAGAGGTCAAGCTGAGGACTAGGAATTGCCAGGTCATGGCAGCAGCCAATTTGGAGAGATCCATCATGGCTAGTCCGATCCCTGCCAAGACAGCATGGGTCAGATTGGTCATAACCACTTGGTTAAACATCACGACACAATCTTGTAGGGCTTTTGGTACAGTATCGGTGGCCTTTAGGATAAAGACAATGATAATCATAAAGGCATAGCTATGAATCTTAGGAATAAAGGCATTGAGAATGACACCGATAAGGAATAATCCAAAGGCAAACATGAGCCCGACACCGATTTTGGTGGCATCGAGTGTGATTGCAGGTTTTTCCAGCTCATCTTTATCAACCTCGATAAGCACTCCATGACCGTTATATTTTGTCTTGGCAAAGGCTTTGGCGATAAAGATAGCACCAATGATGGCAAAGAGGTTACCAAGGGTTGTGGCTGGTGCTAGTTGGTTGAGGATTTGACCTGCTGGGACATGGAGTTGGCTAGCATAGATCTTAGAGAGGGGAACGATACCAGCTCCCATCCCCCCAGCCATCTGTGCCATTGAAATATAAAGGACAGAGTGACTAAAGCCTTGTCCCAGCAGCATACCCATACCGCCAGTTGCAAAGAAACCAATGACCATAGTGGCCAGTGAAATGGGGATAAAGCGAGCTGATGCCTTAACTAAGAGGTTGCGGTTCATACCTAGGATAGCCCCACAGATCAAGGCTGCAATGTAGAAATCCAGAAAGCCCCAATCCTGCATAAAGGCAGCTGTCGCATCGATAACAGTCTTGGGCATGATACCAAAGCTGTTAAGCAGGGCAGCCAGCAGTAAGGTCATGACAGATCCTCCACCTAGATAGGTGTTAAAGATTGGCAGTTTTTGGCCAAAGAAGTAGAAGAGATGTCCTAGAAGGACTAACATGAAAGTAATCCCCAACATGTTGAGGGGAAGTTTCCCCATCCAGATAGTAAGGGCTAAGATGATGACTAAGGTCACATAGAGTGGGAGCTTGACACCAGAAATTTCAATAGCATTGAGTTTTTTCATAATAGCTAAAAGCCTCCAGATTCTTAGTATTCAGGATACCATTTGAGATCTCGAACAGCCTTTGCCATGTCGGTTTCTGTTGCTTGTGCTAATCCTTGCTCTTGGGCTTTTTTAGCAACGGCCTCTGCCACCTTGATAGAGACGTCTGGCACATATTTAAATGGTGGAAGGACAGGAGCGCCTGGTTGGCCAGGATCAACGAGACCACTGAGTGAATGAGCAGCAGCTCCGATCATTTCATCTGTCAACAGCTTGGCTTCTGAGGCTAGCATACCAAGACCAAGACCTGGGTAGATCAGAGCGTTGTTGGCTTGGCCGATTTGATAGTCAACTCCCTTGTAAGTAACTGTACCAGAAGGTACACCTGTTGCTACGAAGGCCTTACCATCTGACCATTGGATGACTTGTTCAGCAGTTGCTTCTAATTTTTTCGTAGGGTTAGAGATTGGGAAGATGACTGGGCGCTCAGTATTTTCACACATAGCCTTGACGACGTCTTGGGTGAAAGCACCAGCATCTGTAGAAGTACCAACCAAGATGGTTGGTTTAACTGCCTTGATCACATCTAGGAGATTGGTCATGTCTCCAGCGTTTTCAAAGTCCGCCCGTTTCTTGGCAAATGGTTTTTGGGCTGGAGTGAGGTCTTCCATATCATCAAAGAGAAGGCCTTGTGTATCAATCATAAAGAAATGCTTGTAAGCTTCTTCTTCTGAGAGACCTTCGCTGACCATTTCGGCGTGGACACGTGAGGCAATTCCAGCCCCAGCAGATCCAGCTCCGTAGCAGAGGTAGACTTGGTCAGTGAGTCTTTCGCCAGTGATGTCAAGAGCACCGAAGATACCACCAAGTACTACAATACCAGTACCTTGGATATCATCGTTGAAGGTAGGGATAGATTTCTTGTAGCGGTTCAAGATGTCCGCCGCAGTTGAGCGACCAAAGTCCTCCCAGTGGAGGTAGAGTTTAGGGAAGAGCTTTTCTGCGGTTTGAACGAATTGATCGATAAAGGCATCGTACTTTTCACCACGCACACGCTCATGGCGGTTACCAAGGTACATGGGATCATCCAAGAGTTCTTGGCGGTTGGTACCTGCATCGATGACAAGGGGCATGACGCATGATGGATCAATCCCAGCAGCAGCTGTGTAGACCATGAGTTTTCCAACAGAAATATCAACCCCTTGGACACCCCAGTCACCGATACCAAGGATACCTTCAGCATCTGTTGCCACAATCAGGCGGATATCACGGTCACCAGCAGCGTTTTTAAGGGTTTCTTCGATATTTTCTGGGTGGTTGATGTCCAGATAAGCAGCGTATTGTGGATCTACAAAGAGGTGGCTGTAATTTTCAATCGTATCTGCGATGACTGGATCATAGACAATAGGGTTGAACTCAACCATGTGTTGGTTAAACAAATGATAGAAGAGGGTACGGTTAGTGTTGAAAATTTCCATCAAAAAGAGGCGTTTTTCTAAATTTGATGGTTTTTGAAGGAAATGTTGGTAAGCTTGCTCAGCTTGTTCTTCAATGGTTTGAACATAAGGTGGCAAGAGTCCAATAAGACCAAGTTCTTTACGCTCTTCCATGGTAAATGCGGTCCCTTTATTTAAAAAAGGATTATTTAAAATGTCATGTGCTTTCATGGGGAAAACTCCTTAAATAATAGAATGGTTACTCGTATGAGTTTTATCATTATAGGAATTTGCAAGTCTTATAGTCAACTTGACCCCATATCATAAATTTTATTTATAAGAGCGTTAAAAATTTGTTAGAATAGACAGCGGAGGACAGACATGAATTTAAGGGATTTAGAGTATTTCAAAGAGTTATCTAAACGAAAGTCATTTACCGCAGTGGCTAAATCTTTTGAGGTCAGTCAGCCCACTATTACCTATGCTGTTAAGCGCTTGGAAGATCATTTTCACTGTGACCTCTTTATCAAGAATCCGTCTCATCGCTCGGTAGTCCTGACCCAAGAAGGTGAGATTTTAGCCAAGCACATTGGGGTTATCTTGAGTGAGCTGGCGATTTCAGAAAAAGAGATGGAGCGGGTCCATCACCATGAGATTAAGGTTGGCTTGCCACCGATCATTCGTGCTAGGATTTTATCTGAATTGATCCAAAAGGGTGAAGACATTTCTTTTATCTCAGATATCCAGATGACGGGAGAGGAAGGTTCTGTCGATCTCTTTCAACATTTGATTAGTGGGGATTTGGATTTTAGTCTGATTGGCAGTTTACATGTACTAGATCATCCTAAGCTGGTCACCAAGGAGCTCTATCAGAGGCCTTTTTATGTGATCGTCTCAGAGAAACATCCCTTATCTCAACGCCAATCGATTAGGTTTGAGGAGGTGTTGGAAGAACCCTTTATCTTACTGGATGAAGGGCACACCCACCTAGATGCTTTTAATCATCTTAACGAGCGCTTTGATAATAGAGCTAAGGTTGCCTACAAATTATCGGAAGTGACCTTGATTGGTCAGATGGTCCGTGAAAACCTAGGCATCACCTATATGACAGACTTTTTCTTCTTTTCCAATGATGAAGGTCTGGTTAAGATTCCTGTGCAGGGTGATAGCAACCATTTTCATGTCAGTTACGCCTACTCAAAAAATACTGTCTTGTCTCCTGTTATTAAACATTTGATTGCCTTACTAGAAACCATCGACTAATTGTTAGATTATAAAACCAAGCCTTTTTGCTGAGGCTTGGTTTGTTTTACTAGTTTAAATGTGTGTCGAGGTCGGGTTAGACATAGAAAATCAGCGCTCGATCTTGGCTTGATTAATGGGAGGTTTTTGATGGCGATAGAGATACTTAAGGACCTTGAACTGGGAGTGAGTCGGCGGGTAGTCTTGTGGGCGGTTATTGGAGAGTTGCTCAAAATCCTGAACCAGCAGTTTTAGAATAAAGGTATTACCTTAGTTTATCTTTTGGCATAGAACCTCCTTAAGGATATATAGCATGCTATGGATTGCCAACCGATCTGCTCGGAATGGGTGAAAATAAAAGAGCAATCTTCATCCTTTAGATTTGCTCTTTTATCCTTATTCTAGCAGTCGTTAGTGTTATTGATGGGCTTTGATATAAGCAAGTTTTTGTGCGCGTGTTTTTTGTTTGAAGCGACTTTCAGCACTCATTGCTGCATTCTTGTGATTGAACGTTTCGGAGTAGATTAACTTGACGGGCAGGCGGGACTTGGTGTACTTAGCCCCTTTTCCAGCATTGTGGGTGGCGAGCCGCTTGTCGAGGTCTGTTGTGTAACCGGTGTAGAGACTGCCATCAGCGCATTCTAGGACATACATATAGGCTTTGTGGTCTTTACCAAAATAGATGTCATGGATGTCATCGGTATAGTCGCCATTGTCCTTGTGGACGATGAGCGGCGGTAGGACTTTCATGCCATCTAGGGAGCCATCTTTGATGGCCTCGACTAAGATCATATTGGCTGCCTTATCTTTTTTAGGATAGACAAATTGGACACGTTTAGGCGCCAGCTTGTAATTCTGCAGAGTTTCCATGATTTCTAGGAAGCGATCAGGCCGGTGCACAAGGGCTAGGCGTCCTTTGGTCTTTAAGGCCTGCTGGCTGATTTTACAGATAGCTTCTAGGTTGGTTGTGATTTCGTGGCGGGCTAGGAGGTAGTGCTGGCTGGCATTTTTTTTAGAGGTTTCAGTGGCCTTAAAATAGGGTGGATTGCATAAGATGAGATCTACCTTTGAACGGGGGACGTGCTGAAGGAGATTGTCCAGATCGTCATGGACCATGGTGACCTGATCTTGGAGATTGTTTAAAGTAATGGAGCGCTGTCCCATATCAGCCAGGCGCTCTTGGAGCTCGATCTCGACGATTTTAGCCTTGGTCTTGGTTGATGCAAAAAGTCCAACGGCTCCATTTCCAGAGCAGAGGTCAACGATTAAACCCTTGGATGGAAATTTTGGGAAGCGTGATAGCAGCACACTGTCGACAGAGTAGCTGAAGACGTCTTTATTCTGAATAATTTTAACATCGGTTGAAAAGAGCTGATCAATGCGCTCTCCTTGAAGTAAATGTGGCTTAGTCATAGTCTTTATTATAGCACGGGAAAAAGAGAGAGGACAAGCTAAGAAATAGAGAAAGTGGGACTCTTATCTTACTGCTTATGGCTTGTTGGAATGAGACTTTTTCTTTTCTTCCAGTACTTGGTTGATGCGGTTGGTACGATTAGCAAAGGATAAGGAGGACAGGCACCAAATAGTAACATAAACCAGTAGAAAAGTGGCTAGAAAGGGAAGGGTGAATGGATTGGTGATCTTATTTAGCAAGGTCATCAAGGCAACCAGTGCATAGACTAGACAAAAATGTAGGCTAAGTCCGGCAAGCAGTGATAAGCGATCCCATATAAAAATCATGCTCACCAGACCGATAAGGGCACTGATCCACATCACCGTTGCAATTTGTGCGACAGATTGTGTCTGTGCGTGTGTCATCAATAGCAAAAGCGTATAAGTGACTCCTCCAAAACCAACTCCGATGATAGCAAATTTAAAGATTGTTTCAATTTTTTTAATCATATTTACGCCCTCACAATCCTAGCTTCTTTTCGAGATTTTTTAAATACCAGCGACTGACATGTATCTTTCGTCCCCCTCTTAAAAAGGCGACCATATTTCCAGAAAAACTGTTTTCCAGCGCTTCTAAGTAGTTAATATTGATGAGGCATTGTTTTGATACTTGCACGAAGTCGGAATTTTTGAGCTGGTTCTGAAATTTATAGAGTCTCTCTTTGATCAGGTATTGACCTGTCAGGGTTTCTAAGACGAGGTTGGATCCATCCACTTCGACTGATAATAATTGATTCGTTTTAATCATGTCGATTCTGTCCTTGGTCTTTATGGGCAGAAATAGTGGGGATTTTGCTTGATAAGCTGCTAGGTATTCCAGTAACTCTGTAACAGCTGGAGTAGTCTGGTTGCTGCGAACAATAATCTGAATGTTATCGTCATCCAGATTTAGGATGTCTTCAAATTTATAGTCTACCAAATCCTGTCTCCCTCAACTTTCTAGGTTATAGCCGTTTTATTCGTTTTACGATAGGTGATGAGCAGGTGAGCTAGGAGCAATCCTAAGCAGATAAGGATGATTCCAATTGCTATTAAAATATTCTGTGTTAGATTCGTCAATCCATTCCAATCCAGTCCAATTCCTAGAAATTCTTTGATCTCAATGCCTTTAATGCTGGCCCGATGAGGAATATCTTCTACTAGGATCTGTCTAAAAGCTGCAGCACTGTAGGCACTGGGTGTTATTTTAACAATGGCTTGAGCACTGTCTGGTAGGGCACCGATTGGCATATAGACACCTACTAAAAACCCAGAAGCAGTCCCAATAATGATTGAAAAGCGATCTGCAGATTCTGATGTTTGGAACCGCTGTGCTAAAAGTAGGCTTAAGCTAGCTCCCAAACTGGCGGAAATCAGCATGACACCTAGCATTGGTATGGAGGTGTCCCATTGAAAAGCTAAGCCGTCTTGGTAGAAAAAGTAAACCGACATGATCAGGTACATGACTATCTGCATGATGAGACCAATGAAGGTGCTGCTTAGTAGATAGCCCATCTGCAAGGAGAAAAAGGAGGTGTCTGTCAATAGGAAGTCATCGAGACAGTGTTTTTCACGATCTCGGATTAAACGGCTTGTCCCGGTCCATGTCGTTGTCATACTGGTCACGGCCAGTGTTCCTCCAATAACCCATTGGTCCAGAATTTTTTCAGCGTTCTTGATGGCTTGGAAAGAATCCACTAGATTCTTTTGCAGGAAGATAATATAAAGGGCAAAAGCGATCCAGGCTCCTAAAAGTGAGAAAAAAAGACTGGCTTTATTGCTAAAGTAAAGTTGACAATTTCTTTTGGCAAGGGCAAACATTAAGACATCTCCTTTCCTGTGATGGCCATGAAGGCTTCGTTGATCGTTCCTGCCTTAAATTCAAAATCTGAAAGCTGGTGGCGGTACTGAGTTAGAAAATCGAGGGCATCTTGTGAGGTCATTCCCTCAATCACCAAGCCTCCTTCAACTTTTGTAATAGGGAAGTCAAGATTGGTGATAGTCCTTGGGTCGATCCCTCTGATATAGAGTTGTGTTTTGGCATATAAGTGGATGAGTTCTTGAGCAGTGCCCTGGGCTAAAAGACGTCCATGATCGATGATATAGGTCATATCGGCATTTTGGGCTTCTTCTAAATAATGGGTCGTTAAAACAATAGTAAGTCCTTGTTGCTGCTTTAAGTGATGGAGCAGTTCCCAGATCAGTTTTCTGGTTTGAATATCCAGTCCTGTTGTTGGCTCATCTAAAAATAAGACATCTGGCTTGTGTAGGAGGGCACGGGCAATATCGACACGTCTACGCTGTCCTCCAGATAGGGTGCCATAGGCTTGGTCTAGAAATTCATCAAGACCAATGAGGGTGATTAATTCTTCTAACCAGGCTTTATCCTTATTTTTATATAGTTTGGCTCTATTTTGTAGATTGTTACGAACGCTCAGTTCATCGTCGAGGACACTGTTTTGAAAGACGATGCCAATTTTTAAACCAGCTTCTTTAGATATATGTCCTGAGCTGGGCTGCTCTAGACCTGTTAGCATGCGAATGGTTGTTGATTTTCCAGCACCATTTGTCCCTAAATAAGCCACTAAACTGCCTCTAGGGATAGAGAGATCTAGGTGGTTGACGACGGTTTTATTCCCATATGTTTTGCTTAGTTTTTTTGCTTGAATAAGCATGGCTTTCTCCTCGTGTTAAAATATAATCTAGTATAGCACAGTAGAGTAGGCAAAAGAAGCTATTGAGAGCTAAGTGGTAGCGGTCAGAAGCCAAGTGGTAGATTGGGCTTTCTGTTTTTGCACTAAGGCTGATATTATTGGTCCATAAGAGGGGCATCAGCAAAAAGAGATAACGGATTGTTTATTGCAATTTTTAAGCAGCAGCCTACCATTAGTTAGTGTGGATTTGGGAGGCTCTCCAGCAGAGCTTGTTTGGTGATTTTTTTGAATTTTCTAGATAAAGGGCGTAAAATAAATGTGTTAAGATTTTCTCAATCTAGGTAGATGGGCTTATTGTTGGTGCTAGATTGAGCACTGTTCTGCCATCTGTTTTGTAGGTTTGAGAAAGGAGAGGAGATAGTCAATGAAGTTAAATGAAGCAAGAGTAGGTGGTCTCTACCGTGTGGAGGCTATTTACAGTGATGAAATTGGTGGTCAAGATCCAATGAGTCTAGGGATTGAACTGGGGACCTCCCTAAAAGTCCTAGCTATTTCTGGTAAAACAGCTACAGTTCTAGCAAATGATCAGCAGTTGGTATTAAATGATCAGCTAGCAAACAGTCTAGAGGTGAGTCAAGTTGCTGAGGAGGCTGATGTAGTTGATACAGGGGAGCAAGACAAGGCGGTATCATCTCCCGATCAGCAAGCGGGAAATGGCAGTTTGCCTATGGAAGAGCCTGCTGCTAAGCCAGTAGCAACAGGTATCAAGGTGGTCAGTATCTTATTTTGGCTCCTTGGTCTTGTTCTAATGTTTTCAGGGATTATGCTGGGCTGGTTTGAGCACTTTCCTATTATTGTACCTGGGATCATTTTATTTATTGGAATTGAAGCCCCTATCATGTGGTATTTTGTTTTTAAGATGAATCGACCAGAAGGTAGGCAGAAAAATTCTGGTAATTATTATTTGAGTCTATTATTTGTAGATTTTCTTTTCTTTATTTTTTTGGTCATGAGTCTATTACTGCCATGATGTATTTCTTAGAGATTGAGTTATCGGCCTGTCTTTTAGATTTTTTTGATTTTCCTAGGTAAAAGGAGTAGAATAAGTTTGTTATTATTTTCTCAATCTAGCTGGAAGAACGCTATGTTTGGTGCTGGAATGAGTGATATATTTCAACTATCTTGCAAATAGGAGAAGATTATGTCTGAGGTCAAAAAGCGCCCTGAGGTTCTAGCCCCTGCAGGGACATTGGAAAAATTAAAGGTTGCAGTTCTTTATGGTGCTGATGCTGTGTTTGTAGGTGGTCAGCAGTACGGTCTTCGTAGCCGTGCAGGTAATTTCAGCATGGAAGAGATGCGAGAAGGGATTGAATTTGCCCACGCGCATGGTTCCAAGGTCTATGTGGCTGCTAATATGGTAACGCACGAGGGTAATGAGCAAGGAGCCGGCGAATGGTTCCGCCAGCTGCGTGATATGGGATTGGATGCGGTTATCGTGTCTGATCCTGCCTTGATTGAAATTTGTGCAATAGAAGCACCGGGTCTTGAGATCCATTTATCGACGCAAGCCTCGGCTACCAATGTTGAAACTTTTCATTTTTGGAAGGATTATGGCTTGGCACGTGTGGTTCTGGCGCGTGAGGTTAGCATGGAAGAGCTGGCAGAAATTCGTCGCCGTACCGATATTGAAATCGAGGCCTTTGTACACGGAGCTATGTGTATTTCTTATTCTGGTCGCTGTACTTTGTCCAATCATATGAGTCACCGCGATGCTAATCGGGGTGGCTGCTCTCAGTCCTGCCGTTGGAAATACGATCTCTATGATATGCCATTTGGGCAAGAGCGTCGCAGCTTAAAAGGGGAGATTCCAGAAGAGTACTCTATGTCAGCTGTTGATATGTGTATGATTGATCACATTCCAGATATGATTGAAAATGGTGTGGATAGTCTTAAGATTGAAGGACGTATGAAGTCAATCCATTACGTCTCAACGGTAACTAATTGCTATAAGGCTGCAGTTGATGCCTATATGGAGAGCCCAGAAGCCTTTTATGCCATTAAGGATGATCTTGTCAATGAGCTTTGGAAGGTTGCTCAACGTGAGCTAGCGACAGGTTTCTATTATGGTACACCTAGTGAAAATGAGCAGCTTTTCGGGGCTCGTCGTAAGATTCCACAATACAAATTTGTAGCTGAGGTCGTCTCTTTCAATCCAGCATCAATGACAGCAACCATTCGTCAACGCAATGTTATTCACGAAGGAGACCAGGTTGAATTTTATGGTCCTGGTTTCCGCCACTTTGAAACAACTATCGAAGATCTTCATGATGCTGATGGCAACAAGATCGATCGTGCACCCAATCCAATGGAATTGCTTACTATTACAGTACCGCAAGCTGTTGAGCCGGGTGATATGGTGCGTGCCTGTCAGGAGGGCTTGGTCAATCTTTATAAAGAAGATGGATCCAGTCAAACGATTCGTGCCTAAGGGCGATATTTTTACGGATAAATAAGTGAGCCCAAGTGATCACTATAGTTACCAATAATAGTATTATGAGGGACTTGTCTTAATACGAAGGAGGTGTTTAGATGGCAGACTTTACATTTGAGATCGAGGAAAAGCTGCTGGTTCTATCTGAAAATGATAAGGGCTGGACCAAAGAGCTCAATCGTGTTAGCTTTAATGGGGCACCAGCCAAGTATGATATTCGTAGTTGGAGTCCGGATCATGAAAAGATGGGGAAGGGTATTACCCTAACCAATGATGAATTTAAGGCTCTGGTTGATGCCTTTAAACAGTAAAGATTTTTCTCTTTTTTGATGAAGTGACCTGCTCTTGATTAATGATAGAGCAGGTTTTTTGCTGTTAGGAACAGTCTTGTAGGAGATAAATCGCTAGAAATATAGTATAATAGGGAAAATTATAGATTATCAGTTAGGGTTTAGCAAACTGATTACTAAGGATACAGGATGAAAAGATTTGAAGAAGACTATAGACATGCGATCGCTAAGAGTAGTATCCGAGGCCTAGGTAACCCTCAAGTCAAGAAGGAATTGCAAGATCGCATTCAAAGACTGGCTGACAATCTGGAGCAGGCACAGGACGAAGAGGAACAGCATGAAATCCAGTTTCTCTTGGATCGTGCTAGGGGCGATTATCAAAAGTATTTAGCAGAGGAAGGGAAGATGGTTGCCATGATTCGTGAGGATAGGCGAGTGCGAGAAGAGCGGGAGCGCCAAATAAAGCGTCAGAGGTATCAGATCACAGCTATTGTTGCAGTTGTGGGTATCGTTCTTTTCTTTGTGGTTGGTCATATCATTGCTAATCGTCGTGGTGCTGCTAAGGAAGCTGCTGCCAAGGCTGCCTTTCAGCACAAAGATGCTAATTCCCAGAAAGAATCTCAAGCATCACAGGATAATAAGCTAGAGGAAGGGGAATTGGTCCCTAAAAATCTGGTTGGGACCTGGACTGGTACACAAGGCGGTGTCGAGATGACCCTGATATTTACTGAGGATGGTAGTGTCACTATCCGTACAGATACAGCAGATGGCAGCTATACTGAGTCACAAGGAACGATCATCACTTCAGAATCAGTAGATGATAACACCTTTAAAATTGTCGGTTACGAAGGCTTTGTGAGTCCTAACCAGTTGGATGCGCAAGTGCAAAGCGGTGAAGTTGGCTATCAGCTAGGAAAAGGTGGTAAGACCTTATACGGTGTTCATTGGCCAGTGGCTCAAGCTAGCTATACGGATGATTATGGTGAGAGTCAGACTGAGTCATCGACTAGCGATGGGACGTCTGACTATGAGATCGATAAAGAAAATGTCTTTGTCAAGAGTGAAGACTAGCTCAACTGCAGGGGAGTTGGTTTCGAAAAAAGATTAAGCCCTAGCAGTTATGGTAGTTAAGTCAATAGTGAGGTAGGCTGACAGTCCTATCTCTTTTTTCTTACTAGGGTTTTCGATGGGGATTGGTATTGATGAGAAGAGTTAACCTAGTTTGCTTCTAGCTATTCTCCCCTTATTTTCATAGCTCTATTGTTTAAAATTTGCTATAATATAAACTAACATATTATGCTTTATAAGGAGGTCAGACCTTGCCTGATTATTTGTCCGTCAGCTCTTTGACCAAATATTTAAAACTAAAATTTGATCGTGATCCTTATTTAGAGCGGGTCTATTTGAGTGGTCAAGTGTCAAACTTCCGAAAGCGTCCTAATCATCAATATTTTTCTTTGAAGGATGAGGGGGCAGTCATTCAGGCGACCATGTGGGGAGGCGTCTATAAGAAATTGGGCTTTGAGCTAGAAGAAGGGATGAAAATCAATGTTGTCGGGCGTGTCCAGCTCTATGCGCCTAATGGCTCTTACTCTATTGTGATCGAGCAGGCACAGCCAGATGGTATTGGAGCCTTGGCGGTTCAGTTTGAGCAACTTAAGGCTAAACTGACTCAGGCAGGCTATTTTGCTTCTGAACACAAGCAGCCCCTGCCTCAATTTGTCAAAAAGATCGGTGTTATCACTAGCCCCAGCGGAGCAGTCATTAGGGATATTATTACCACGGTTAGTCGTCGCTTTCCTGGTGTCGAGATTTTACTTTTTCCAACCAAGGTTCAAGGTGAGGGCAGTGCCCAGGAAGTAGCTGATAATATTGCTAAAGCTAATGAGCAAGAGGATCTGGATCTCTTAATTGTTGGACGTGGAGGGGGATCTATTGAGGATCTCTGGGCCTTCAATGAAGAAATCGTGGTTCAGGCTATTTTTGAATCTAAATTGCCCCTTATATCTAGTGTAGGCCATGAGACTGATACGACTCTAGCGGATTATGTTGCCGATCAGAGGGCCGCAACGCCTACTGCAGCAGCAGAGTTAGCGACGCCAGTAACTAAGGCTGACCTTTTGTCTTGGGTCAGTCAGGCTCGTCAAAGGGCTTTTCAGGCTACCCAGAGGCGTTTGGCCCAGTCTAATGAACGTCTGACTCAGCTCAGCCAGTCAGTTATTTTTAGGCAACCAGAACGCCTGTATGATGGGCATTTCCAGCAGTTAGACCGTCTTAAGGAGCGTTTGACCAATCAGTTGCGTCACCAGTATGCACAAGCCTTGCAAGAAGAGCGGTTACTGAGACAGCGTCTAGCAGGAGTGGATTTGGATAAGCGTCTTCACTATCTGCAGGAGGGCCTTGACCAGCAGAGACAGTCCCTGATCTATCGCATGAAAACGCTGATTTCGGCCAAGCAGGCACGATTTGATAAGGCTCAAGGGTCGCTGCTATCTCTTGATACGAGTAGAATTGTTGCAAGGGGGTATGCTATTGTTCGTAAGGATAGTAAGCCGATTACGAGTATCAAGGATGTAAAAGGTGGCGATGCTTTGACTTTAGAAATGAAGGATGGACAGATAAAGGTAGAGGTGAAAAATGCCAAGTAAGAAAAAAACATTTGAAGAGAATTTACAAGACTTAGAAACCATTGTGACCAAGCTTGAAAATGGGGATGTCCCTTTAGAAGAGGCAATCTCAGAGTTCCAAAAAGGGATGCTTTTATCCAAGAATTTACAAAAAACCTTGGCGCAGGCTGAAGAAACTCTAGTGAAAGTGATGCAGGAGGATGGCAGTCAAACTGAATTGGAGTCCCATGAATAAGCAAGATGGTATCGATCAGGCAATCAAGCAGTTTTATGGGGAAAAGCAAGTATCAGAGCGTCTTGTTGAAGCTATTCTTTACTCTGTCAATGCGGGCGGGAAACGTCTGCGCCCTCTGATTCTCCTTGAACTTTTAGAGGGATTCGGGGTTTCGCTTCAGGAAGCTCATTATCAAGTCGCTGCAGCGCTAGAGATGATTCACACAGGGAGTCTAATCCATGATGATCTCCCGGCCATGGATAATGATGATTATCGTAGGGGGCGTCTAACCAATCACAAGCAGTTCGATGAGGCGACAGCTATTTTGGCGGGTGATAGTTTGTTTTTAGATCCCTTTGCCTTGATAGCTCAGACAGATCTACCTGACTTGGTTCGCCTTGAGCTCATTCGTCAGTTATCTCTTGCTTCGGGAACCTTTGGCATGGTGGCTGGACAGCTGCTTGATATAGCAGGCGAGGGCCAGCAGCAGAGCTTTGAGGAGCTCAATGCGATTCACAGTCATAAGACTGGTAAGTTACTAGCTTTTCCTTTTCTTGCAGCTGGTATCCTAGCCCAGGTAGATAAAATAGCTATCGAAGCGCTTGGTCGAGCAGGTATCCTGATTGGAACAGCTTTTCAAATTAGAGATGATATTCTGGATGTCACAGCGAGTTTTGAAGAGCTTGGGAAAACCCCTCAAAAAGATCTTAAGGCGCAAAAAACTACCTATCCTAGCCTCTTTGGTTTAGAGGAATCTTACCAGATGTTAAACCAAGCCTTGGATCAAGCAAGGGCTATTTTTGATCGTCTTAGGGAAGATCATGGACTGGATTCAGAGTCCAGTCTTGATATCATAGAAAGGTTGCGGTTGCATGGCTAAGGAACGTGTTGATGTACTAGCTTATAAGCAAGGCCTTTTTGAGACAAGAGAGCAGGCTAAGCGTGGTGTAATGGCTGGTCTGGTGGTATCTGTCTTGGATGGTCAGCGCTATGATAAGCCAGGTGAGAAAATATCAGATGATACAGAGCTTCGCCTTAAAGGTGAAAGGCTTCAGTATGTCAGCCGTGGCGGTCTTAAATTGGAAAAAGCCTTGCGGGTCTTTAATCTTTCTGTGGCAGATAAGATAACGCTGGATATTGGGGCCTCTACTGGTGGCTTTACAGATGTGATGCTTCAAAATGGTGCCAAGCAGGTCTATGCTATTGATGTTGGGACCAATCAGCTGGTCTGGAAACTCAGGCAAGATCCTAGAGTTATTAGTATGGAGCAGTATAATTTTCGCTATGTCAAGGTTCAGGATTTTGATCAAGGCTTGCCTCAGTTTGCCAGTATAGATGTGAGTTTTATTTCCTTGAGTTTGATCTTACCCCCTCTAGCTAGACTATTAGCTGAAGGCGATCGAGTTGTCGCCCTGGTCAAACCTCAATTTGAGGCTGGTCGACAGCAGGTCGGTAAGCATGGTATTGTTAAGGATGCTAGGATTCATGAAAAAGTTTTAGAGCGTGTGGTCTCTTTTGCTCTAGAATGCGGATATACTATTAGGGACTTGGACTTTTCTCCGATTCAAGGGGGTCACGGAAATATTGAATTTCTGATGGATCTGGAGCGGTCTAGTCATCCAGAGAATACGATTGGCTCAAAAATTGCTACTACAGTAGAAAAAGCTCATGAGGAGTTTAAAAAAAATGAAAAAACATGAACGTTTGGAATTGTTGCGTCAAATTGTTTTAGATAATGAGATTGAAACTCAGAATGATCTTGTTGCTAAGCTAGAAGAAAACGGTCTAAAAGCGACTCAAGCGACTATTTCAAGAGATATTAACAGCTTGGGTATCATCAAGGTTCCTGGTAAATCTGGAAAATATATCTATGGCTTTTCCATGGAGAGTGCACGTGAGCTGATGACTCCCTTGCAACGTGCCTGTGAGTATATTATCCAGATTTCAGACTTGACACCAGGTCTGGAATATTTGATTAGTATCAGGGTTGAACCAGGGAGCACAAATTTTTTAAAGCGTTTGATTTTAGAGGAATTTTCAGACGTCATCTTCAGTGTGCTTGCTGATGATGATACGGTTCTGATTATCTTTAAGTCGCCAGAGCTTGGTGAGGAAGTGCGTGAAGATCTGGTTAACTGGACGGCCCATTATCATTGATTTGAGGAAGGAATATGCTACTAGAAATTTCCATTAAGAATTTTGCTATCATTGAGGAAATTTCCCTCAACTTTGAGACTGGTATGACGGTTTTGACAGGTGAGACTGGTGCTGGGAAATCCATTATTATTGATGCAATGAATATGATGCTGGGGGCACGTGCTAGTACAGAAGTGATTCGCCATGGTGCTCAAAAAGCTGAAATCGAAGGCTTTTTTACAGTTCAGGAACATCCATCTTTGCTGGCTATTCTAGCCGATCAAGGTATTGAATTAGCAGATGAGCTGATCATTCGACGGGAGATTTTTCAAAATGGTCGGAGTGTTAGTCGTGTCAATGGGCAAATGGTGAATTTAAGCACCCTGCGAGCTATTGGCCAATATTTGGTGGATATTCATGGTCAGCATGACCAGGAGGAATTGATGAAAGCTAGTCAGCATAGTCATCTTTTGGATGAGTTTGGTGACGAAACTTTTGAGGATGTCAAAATGGCTTATCAGGAGAGCTTTGAGGCCTACAAGGCTTTGCGCAAGCGTGTCATTGAGAAGCAAAAAAATGAAGTTGAGCACAAGGCTAGAATTGACATGTTAGAATTTCAAATTGCTGAAATTGAAACAGCTCAGTTACAGGCTGGAGAAGACCAGAAATTGCTTCAAGAGCGTGAACGCCTGATCAATCATAAAAATATTGCGGATACTTTGACTAATGCTTATGCTAACTTAGACAATGATGACTTTTCTAGTTTATCTAATATTAGAACAGCCATGAATGACATGCTGAGCATTGAGGATTATGATGCGACCTATAAAGCTTTAGCTGCCAGTCTTGCAGAATCTTATTATATTTTGGAGGATACTAGCAAGCGATTATCGGATGTGATTGATCAGTTAGATTTTGATGGTAATCGTCTTAATCAGGTCGATGATAGGCTGAATGTCATCAATACAATTACACGTAAATATGGTGGCAGTGTTGATGATGTCTTGACTTATTTTGAGACGATCACTAAGGAATATAGCCATCTGACTGGTAATGATCTTTCTAAAGATAATTTGGAAGCCGAGCTCAAAGAGTTGGAAAGAAGCCTTATTTCTAATGCTCAAAGACTAAATCAGATGCGTCATGACTTGGCGGATAGGGTTGAAGCAGAGATTAAAAAAGAACTGCAAGAGCTTTATATGGAAAAAGCAGAGTTTCAAGTCAAATTTACATCAGGTAAATTTACCAGAGATGGTAATGAGCAGGTTGAATTTTATATTTCAACGAATCCTGGGGAAGGTTTTAAGCCTTTGACCAAGGTAGCTTCTGGCGGTGAGATTTCTCGTTTAATGCTGGCAATTAAATCGGCTTTTTCTCGTAAGGAAGATAAGACTAGTATTGTCTTTGATGAAGTGGATACCGGTGTTTCTGGCCGTGTCGCTCAAGCTATTGCACAAAAAATTTATAAAATTGGTCAGCATGGACAAGTTTTAGCTATCTCTCATTTACCGCAAGTTATAGCTGCTGCCGATTATCAATTCTATATTGAAAAAGAGAGTAAGGATGAGTCTACGGTTTCTACAGTTAGGCTGCTGAGCATGGATGAAAGAATCCAAGAAATGGCTAAGATGTTGGCAGGGGATCAAGTGACTCAGGCTGCTCTCAATCAAGCTCAAGAATTACTTAGAAAATAATAATTTTAGTATATAAATACTTAAACCAGATGGGCAAAGTCCCATCTGGTTTTTTGTCTTTGAAGATGTTGCTAGAAATCTAAAAACTAGTTTAAAAAAGGGTTATAGAAGCCTGAAAATACAAGAAATATTGAAATACTGCTTGTCAAATAAAAGTTCAGGTAGTATAATATCTTTTGTTTTAAGAATGAAAGCATTTTTACACTATTAGTAGTTTGATACTGATTATAATGGGAGAGATGATTGGGGGTGACAGTAAAAATGTTTAAAAGTAAGGTTAGCGCTAAGAAGCGCTCATCAAATATGAGGTTTGATATCCAGCTGGTGGTTTTTATCTTGAGTGGGATTCTATTAGCTTTTATCTTGGGGAATGTAGAAGCACGTGTTAGCTCTGAAACCTCTTCGTCTAAACAACCTGTCGCCCAGACTACTGGTAAAATTTTGCCTGTAGATGTTACAGGTGTTTTAAATGGTGATTATTCTAGTGTTGTGGGGACTTGGAAGTCTGAGAATGGTTCTAAGGTCATTTTTGACACGGCTGGTCAAGTTACTGTTGTGTCTAAATCTGGTACTCAGTCTAAGGGGCAGCTCTATAATGCCAGAATTTTGGACGGACGTTTAGAGGCTCGTTTTGAACTGAGTAATAAAAGTATTGTTAGTATCTTTTTGCTTCCTAAAGGTTCGACTACTAAGTATACAGGAACAACTTATGCATCAGATGCCCTCCTAGTTCGTCAATCGATTAGTGATAGTGATGAGCCCTACTATCGAAAAGAATGAAAATAGAATAGATGTCAATTTTTTAGAAAACTCTGCTCTTGGGTTGTAGGTGAAATTGGTTGCGAGAAAGTGAAGCTGAGAATTTTATCTCAGCTTTTTTGTGTTTTTTAAAGTCAATGTTTTGAATAAATATAAAAATTACATAAAATATATTGACTTTTATTCAAAATAAAACTAGAATATAATACATAATTATTCAGTTTGGAGTGACTATTATGAAAGTTTCGATCATCGGAGTAACAGGTTATAGTGGGTTGGAGTTGGTACGTCTTTTGAGTAGCCATGGCCAGGTAGAATTGGTTTCAGTTCATGCGACTAAAGCTGTTGGTCTTTCGTTGTCAGATATTTATCCGCACCTTAAAGGGAGTTGTGACCTCATTATTGAGGCTGTAGATCCAATGATTATTATGCAAAAGTCAGATTTGGTTTTTATGGCAACTCCTAGTGGCATAGCTAAGGAATTATCGCAGACTTTTATTGATGAAAATTTTCCAGTGATCGATTTATCGGGAGATCATCGCTTATCTGGTGATCTTTATCAAAGGTGGTATGGAAAACAGCCAGCTGCTGATACGATTTTGGAAGCCTTCCATTATTCTTTGGCTGAATTTTCCCAAGAGCCCCGTCGCTTCATTTCTAATCCTGGTTGTTATGCGACAGCAACAGAATTGGCCTTAATTCCCCTTATGATGACGGATTGGATCGATGCAGATAGTATTATTGTTGATGCTAAGAGTGGCTTGACTGGCGCTGGTAAGTCCTTGTCTGAGTCGAGTCACTTTGTCAATGTACATGATAATTATGTAACTTATAAATTAAATCAGCATCAGCATATTCCAGAGATTATCCAAATGCTTAGGCGTTTTAAGCCAGATTTGGATCACATTCAGTTTTCAACTTCCTTGCTTCCTATTAATCGTGGGATTGTGGTGACGGCTTATGCTAAGGTTGTTGAGGATCTGTCCCAGGAGGATCTTCTGGCTCTTTACCAAAGAGTCTATGAGGATAAGTTCTTTGTTCGTATACAGCCGGAGCTTCCAAATCTCCATAATGTTTTAGGTTCAAATTTTACTGATATTAGTCTTGTTTATAATCCGGTGACTAAAATAGTAACAGTGGTAGCAGTTCTAGATAATCTGATCAAGGGAGCTGCGGGACAGGCGATTCAAAATATGAATCTAGCTTTTGGTTTTCATGAGAGCGAAGGTTTGATGGCAGGACCTCAGTATTTATAAGGATGTTAGAGATAAGAAGGGAGCAGTTATGAATTATATTGATGGCACAATTGCCAGTCCTCTAGGATTTTCAGCCGATGGTTTGCATGCCGGTTTTAAAAAGAGAAAGCTTGACTTTGGATGGATTGTCTCGGAAAAGCCGGCAAGTGTTGCAGGGGTCTATACGACGAATCAGGTCATTGCAGCGCCATTGATTGTTACGAGGCAGTCCGTTCAAAAAAGGCAGCAAATGCAAGCGATTGTGGTCAATTCTGGTATCGCTAACTCCTGTACAGGTGTTCAAGGGATGACGGATGCTTTGACAATGCAAGAGCTGACAGCCGACAGATTAGGTATTGAACCTGATTTGGTGGGGATTGCATCGACTGGCATTATCGGTGAACCTCTTCCTATGGAGACACTGAGGAATGGCTTAGATCGTATTGTGGTCAATGGGAATGCGGATGATTTTTCCAAGGCGATTTTAACGACAGATACTTGTCAAAAGAGTGTTGTGGTAACGGAAACGTTTGGTAAAGATTTGGTGACCATGGCTGGTGTTGCTAAGGGATCTGGTATGATTCATCCCAATATGGCAACGATGTTGGCCTTTATCACTTGTGATGCGGTTATATCTAGTGAGACCTTGCAAAAAGCACTGTCCCAAAAAGTAGAAACGACTTTTAATCAAATTACTGTAGATGGCGATACGTCGACAAATGACATGGTCTTGGTCATGGCTAATGGCTGTGCGAAAAACAAGGAGATTCTCCCTGACACAGCAGAGTTTGATGCTTTTGTTGCCATGCTGGAGTCTGTTATGACAGATCTAGCCAAGAAGATTGCTCAGGATGGTGAAGGGGCAACTAAATTGATCCAAGTGGATGTTACTGGTGCAAAGGATCCAGGAGATGCTAGGATGCTGGCTAAGTCAGTGGTTGGTTCAAGTCTCGTTAAGACGGCTATCTTTGGTGAGGATCCTAATTGGGGACGTATTCTAGCTGCTCTGGGCTATGCTGGTATCGATATTCCAGTAGATAAGGTGGATATTGCTATAGGTGCTATTCCCGTGATGAAGGCTTCTAGTCCAGTCGCTTTTGATCCTGAAGAGATGGCTGATATTATGCAGCAAGATAAGGTTGTGATTAGCGTAGACATACATGATGGCGAGGCTAGTGGCAGAGCCTGGGGATGTGATCTTTCCTATGATTATGTCAAGATCAATGCTCTTTATAGAACTTAAGTAGGATAGTTATCGTTATGAAAAGGAGGGATAGGATGTCTGATACGATTGTTATAAAGATCGGCGGAGTAGCTGCTAAGCAGTTAGATCAAGCCTTTATCAGTCAGGTTAAGACATGGCAAAAGGAAAAACAGGTAGTTATTGTCCATGGTGGAGGTTATGTTATCAGTCAGCTCATGGATGAAGCAAACCTGCCTGTAGAGAAAGTCGATGGTCTACGTGTAACCGACTTGGCAGCCATGCCTTTGGTTGAGGAAGCCTTGATTAATCGCGTTGGCAAATCTCTGCACCAACAGCTAGAATCTGCTGGTTTATCTGCTAATCAAGTTGTAGAAGGGTTAGACCAGATTGTTAGGGCAGATTATCTAGATAAGAATCGATATGGTTATGTCGGAAGAGTTGATGATATTGATGCTCAGGCCTTAAAAGATTCCATTAAAATTGGATCAATTCCTTTAATACCATCTTTGGCTTATGAGAGAGACGGCGCTTTGCTTAATATCAATGCAGATCATCTGGCAACTGCTCTTGCCATCAGTTTAGCAGCAGAAGAGCTGATCTTGATGACAGATGTTGCTGGAGTCAAAGAGGGCAACCAGATTTTAGGGCAACTACCAATTAGTCATATTGAGGCTAAGATAAGTCAAGGCGTCGTTACAGGGGGGATGATTCCTAAAATCAAGAGTGCTAAGGTTAGTATAGAGTCAGGGGTCAAGATGGTGCTCATTGGAGATAACCTTACTAGTGGAACAAAGATTGTAGAGGGATAGAATATATGACCGCATTATTTTCAAATTACAAGCGTGCAGAGATTGAATTTACCAAGGCTAAGGGAAATTATCTTTTTGATGCCAAAGGTAAGTCCTACTTAGATTTTTCATCTGGCATTGGTGTGACTAACTTAGGATTTCATCCAGCAGTTGTAGAAGCACTAGAGAAGCAAGCTGGAGAAATTTGGCATACCCCTAATCTCTATCAGAACCAGCTACAAGAAGAAGTTGCTCAGAAATTAATCGGAGATTATGATTATCTAGCTTTTTTCTGCAATAGTGGAGCTGAAGCTAACGAGGCTGCTATCAAAATTGCTCGTAAAGCTAGCGGTAAGCAGGACATTATCACCTTTAAAAATTCCTTTCATGGTCGGACTTTTGGATCAATGTCAGCTACTGGTCAGGATAAGATAAGAGAAGGATTCGGTGATGGTGTCCCACATTTTCATTATGCTCTCTATAATGATTTGTCTTCTGTCAAGCAGTTGGTCAGCGATCAGACAGCTGCTGTTATGCTGGAATTAGTCCAAGGAGAGTCAGGGGTACATCCGGCAGATCCTGATTTTGTAAAGGAACTGGCTGCTTACTGCCAAAAAGAGGAGATCTACTTGATTGTGGATGAAGTGCAGACTGGTATGGGGCGGACTGGTAAACTTTTTGCTTTTGAGCATTATGGTATCCTACCTGATATTGTCTCTTTGGCTAAGGGAATTTCTAATGGTGTCCCTGCAGGTGCTATGCTGGCGAAAGATTCTTTGGGTTGGGCTTTTTCATACGGTAGTCATGGGTCTACCTTTGGTGGTAACAAATTAGCGATGTCAGCTAGCTCGGCTGTGCTAGATATTATGCTGGCTGAAGGATTTTTAGATCAGGTCCAGGCTTTATCAAACTATATGAGAAGAGAACTTTCATCCGCTCTGGGGAAAAAAGATAGTGTGACTGAGATACGTGGTCTCGGTTATATGATTGGGATTGAAACCACTCGTAATCTAGAGGAATTGGTGAAGGCAGCACGGGATCGTGGCTTGATCGTCTTAACAGCTGGTTATGATGTGATTAGGCTTTTACCGCCATTAACCTTGACTAGAGAAGAAATAGACTTAGGTATTGCGATTTTGGCTGATATATTTGATTAAGAAGAGTTATGAAAAAAACACTGGAAAATTTTCCAGTGTTTTTAGAGGTTATTTGGTCCATTGTGCTACTTTATCAGGATTATCTTTAATCCATTTTTGGGCAGCTTCAGATGGAGTTTTTCCATTGTTGATAGCCAGCATGACTGATTCCATATCCTTAGAGGTCCAGTTGAAGTTATCAATAATCTTATAGGCTTCAGCATTATCATCTTTTAGACCTTTTCTGGAAATCGTATGGATATCTTCTGATTTACCAAAAGCACCTTTTGGATCATCCAAAAATTTTAAATCATACTTAGCAAACATCCAATGAGGTTTCCAACCTGTAATAACAATATCTTCTTTATTTTTTAATGCCTGTTGCAGACTGGTAACCATGGCACCAGTAGAAGAAGAACTTACCTTCCAACTTGAGAGATTAGAATATTCTTTTTGTGCTTTCTCAGCACCTGTCATAATACCAGCACCAGGCTCGATACCTGTGATCGTAGTATCAGCTTGATTAGATAGGTCTTCAATGCTGTTGACATCTTTCATGTAGGTTGGTACGACAAGTCCCAGTTTAGTTCCTTTTAGATTGACACCTAGATCATCTAATTGTCCTTTGTATTTATCGTATTGTGCCTTATGCGTAACTGGTAACCAAGCCGAAACAGAAGCATCAACGCTACCGTCAGCAACTGATTTCCAAGCAATAGCATTATCTAAAGGTTTAATTTCAACATTATAACCCTTGTCTTTAAGAACTTCAGCTAATACATTGGTTGAGGCCACCTCAGAGTCCCATTCGACATAGGCTAGGGTTACCTTTGGTTTCTGGACGCCCATATTTGTCAGAACAGTCTGTGTAATACCAGTAGCAAGGAAGGCCAAGACGAGAATCGGTGCCAACCATTTTTGCCATTTAGGCTTAATCGTCTTTTGTCTGATAGGAGTATTTAGTTTTTGAGTGAAGCGGTCGATAATAATGGCTAGAACAACTAAGGCTAAACCATTGACAAATCCATTACCGATTTCAGCGTGTTGGAGAGCTGATAGGACTCCGTTTCCTAGACCAGGAGCACCGATCATAGAAGCAGTAACGACCATAGAGAGGGATAACATGATAGTTTGGTTGACCCCAGCCATGATTGTACTCTTTGCTAGCGGTAGTTCAACACCGAACAATTTTTGTGAATTAGTGCTACCAAAGGCATCAGAGGCTTCGATCAATTCTACTGGAATTTCACGGATCCCTAAGTTGGTCATACGTACGGTCGGTGGCAGTGCAAAGATAACAGAGGCAAATACCCCTGGTACCATTCCGATACCAAAGAAGGCAACCGCTGGAATCAAGTAGACAAAGGCCGGCATTGTCTGCATGAAGTCCAAGATAGGATTAATAATTTTTTTAGCATTTTCACTTTTTGCCATCCATATTCCTAGAGGAATCCCAATCAAGATAGAAATAAGACTGGATAGGAGTACTAAAGTAAAGGTGTTGATCAGGTCTCCCCATAATTCTTGGTTGTAGATAAAGAGGAGCCCAATTGCTGTCAGAATACTAAAACTCCATTTTTTAGAGAGGATATAGGCTAAAGCTACAATCAAAACGATAAGAATCCAAGGATTAATGAAGGTCAGAGTGTTGGAAATAAAGCCCATAACACCATCCCCAGCTATTTTAAGAATATTGAAAAGTCCTGAGAAAGTATTTGTTAACCAATCGACAAAACTATCTACATAGTCTGCAATTGGTAATTTTGTTGTTACTAATCTATCCAAAATTACTCACCTTCCTTTTCTACTTCGATACCTTGTTTGGTTAAGGCTTCAATGACACGTCCCTTGATGATAACCCCCATCAAGCGCTCATTATCATCAAGGACAGCGATAGGAGCTGCAGAATCATAAATCAGAGGAAGGATATCAGTTAGGACAGCATCTTTAGGAACAGTACGGATATTTGGATCCACACAGTCAGCTAACTTGGTGCCGTTTTTACGAGCATCATAGGCAGCATCAGCTGTAATGACTCCTAGGAGTTTGCGCTTTCGGTTGGTCGCCAGAAGCATACTGACCTCTTCAGTATCCATTCGTTTGAGAGCTACGTTAGGACCATCGTTTTCGATATTAGCGGTAATTGGTTTGATCATGATATTTTGTGCTGTCAAAACCTTAGAACGATCGACATCTTCAACGAACTCACGAACAAAGTCATTAGCTGGTTGTGTGAGGATTTCTTCACCTGTACCGATCTGCATGATTTGCCCGTCTCTCATCAGTGCGATTCGATCGCCAATACGAAGGGCTTCATTAAGATCATGAGTGATAAAGATAATAGTCTTTTGAACATTGTCTTGCAGGTCCAAAAGCTCATCTTGCATTTCCTTACGAATCAAGGGGTCCAAGGCTGAGAAAGCTTCATCCATCAGGAGGATATCAGGATCGTTAGCCAGTGCACGTGCCAGACCTACACGCTGCTGCATCCCTCCTGATAGCTGATCAGGATACTGGTCTTTGAAGGCTAAAAGGCTTGAATTCTCCAAGGCTCTCTCAGCTAGAGCGGTACGTTCCTCTTTAGGAACGCCACGAAGCTCTAAACCATATTCGGTATTTTCCAAGATGGTTTTATGAGGGAAAAGTCCGAAGTTCTGAAAGACCATGTTGACAGAGTGACGACGGATTTCCCGCAGTTCCTCAGGAGAGGCTTCAGAGATATTTTTCCCCTTGATTTCAACCGTACCAGATGAAGGTTCGATCAAGCGGTTAATCAAGCGGATCAGAGTTGATTTCCCGCTTCCTGACAGTCCCATGATCACGAAGACTTCGCCTTGATTGACTTCGAAATTAACATCGTAAACACCGACAGTACAGCCTGTCTTTTCAAGAATCTCAGTTTTTGATTTTTCTTCTTGAATCATTTTTAGAGCAGCTTTTTGTTTTTTACCAAAAATCTTACTCAAATGACTAACTTTTAATAGTGTATCCATAGTAATCCTTTCTTATTAAGATAACTCTAAGGTAGTGTAACATAGTAGTATAACTCTAATATAATGTTAGTATTAAAACTAGATGACAGTTACACAGCTTATCACAAATATCCTCATTATAGCAGTAATTTGCAAAAAAATCATCTATTTCAAAAAAAGGGTCTGGCATAAAAGTCCAGACTCCTTAGTATTGTTCTATTTGAACCACTGCTGAATGGTAGTTCCTACCTTGGATTTATTCTATTTTTAGAATGAATGTCTAGAGATAAAAGGGAGAAAGAGAAATCAAAATCGTGATTTTATCACCGTTACTGACTGTCCTCTACTCTTTTCTGTAGGGCAGATATTTTATTTGAGTATGAGTTGGGCAACAATGGGACTGATGAAGACATACATAATACCGGTAATACCGATGGCTAAGCCAGCCATAGCTCCTTGAATTTGTCCTTCTTTAAGAGCTGCCCCAGTTCCAATAGCATGTCCAGTACCGCCAAGGGCTAGTCCGAAAGCGATGGGATCCGTCATTTTTAAACGTTTTAGAAGAGAGGGGCCGATAACGCTAGTCAAGATACCTGTCATGACTACAACGACCAAGGTCAAGGTTGTAATTCCTCCCATTTTCTCACTGATGCCAATAGCCATGGCTGTAGTGACAGATTTGGGAAAGAGTGAGATGGAAAAGAAAAAGTCTAGGCCAAAGAATTTAGCAATAAGGGCGGTATAGCCTGTGTTTAGGATAGTTGCAATCAAGCTTCCAATGATGATGCTACGGTAGTGATGTCTCATGAGATGGAAATTTCGGTAGAGAGGAATAGCCAAGGCTACCGTTGAAGGGACAATTAAGGTATTTAGATATTCACCACCTTTATAATAACTATCATAAGAAATTCCAGTTAACTTTAGAAGAATAATGAGAGCTATAGTAGCTACTAGCAGAGGTGTAGTAGCAGGGCGTGTGAAATGTCGATAGATGATGAGGCCAATAAGATAGGCAAGAATAGATAAGGAAAGTCCGAAAATAGGGTTATTAATAATGTCTGCCATATGCTTTATCCTTTGTAGTCGCCTTCAAAGCGATTTTTGATCCAGGTAACAACATAGGCCATGACGATGAGATTGATGAGCAAGGCACCTAGGGTTACCAGCAAGATAGGAAGAATATTAGGGAGGATGAGGTCAAAATATTGCATAACCCCGACACCAGCAGGCAAAAAGAGGATGGTCATATTATCTAGCAGGAATTTTCCGACGGTGTAGATGTGTCTTAGTCGGATAAGTTTAAACTGTAAGGCCAGAAAGAGCAAAATCAAACCAATGATGCTGCCGGGAATAGGCAGGTGGAAGATGGAGGAAATGAATTGCCCAATAAGACAGAATAATAAAATGATCATGAATTGTACGTATAACTTCATAAAAAGGCCTTCTTCTAAATGAATAAATCTAGTATAAGTCTACTACTCTGATAAAAATATTCAAGGTCATGAAACGCTTTCATGTGAAAAATAAACAAACTCCTGCTTGTCAAGCAGGAGTTGTACAGGTCTTTGATTATATGAAGCCTTTAGTCAATACCATAGTTATAGTCATCATCCTTCATAGCTTCTACGGTACCAAGGAGATAACCATTTCCGACCTGGCTAAAGAAGTCGTGGTTGCTTGTTCCTGTTGAGATACCATTCATGACGATGGGATTGACATCATCAGCTGTATCAGGAAAGAGAGGATCCTGTCCCAGGTTCATGAGGGCTTTGTTGGCGTTATAGCGCAAGAAGGTCATAACTTCTTCGGTCCAGCCTAGTTCATCGTATAAGGTTTGGGTATAACGTTCTTCGTTCTCATAAAGTTGGTAGAGGAGATCATACATCCAGTCACGAAAGTCGTTTTGCTCCTCTTCTGAGAGTTCGTTAAATCCTAGTTGGAACTTATAGCCAATGTAGGTGCCGTGGACAGATTCATCACGGATAATGAGCTTAATGATTTCGGCGACATTAGAGAGTTTATTATTTCCCAGGTAGTAAAGTGGGGTGAAAAAGCCTGAATAAAAGAGGAAGGTCTCAAGGAAAGTAGAAGCCACCTTTTTTTGGAGAGGATCACCATTGAGATAAATTTCATTGATAATCTCAGCCTTTTTTTGCAGGTATTCATTGTTGTTGGTCCATTCAAAAATCTCTTCAATTTCAGACTTGGTGTTGAGAGTTGAAAAGATGGATGAATAGGACTTGGCATGGACAGATTCCATAAACTGGATATTGTTAAGAACGGCTTCTTCGTGAGGGGTACGTACATCTTTACGGATAGCTTCCACACCAGTTTCAGACTGCATAGTATCAAGGAGTGTCAGTCCTCCAAAGACCTTACCCACTAGATCTTTTTCCGCAGCAGAGAGCTTACGCCAGTCATCCAAGTCGTTTGACAGTGGGATGCGGGTATCCAGCCAAAATTGTTCAGTCAGCTTTTCCCAAGTTGACTTGTCAATTAAATCTTCTATTTCATTCCAGTTAATGGCTTTGTAGTATGTTGTCATGAGTTTCTCCAAGTTAAAGAAGGATAATATTATTCAAAAGTTTAGTAAGTGAACTAGCCAAACCGCCGATAGCGGTTGGCGTGTCAAACATAGGAGCTTTAGCTCCAAGTTTGCCATGTCTAAAGAGTTACGACACGTAGTAGAAGGTGTCGATGATACACCTTCTACGAAGTTAGTAAGTGAACTAGCCAAACCGCCAATAGCGGTTGGCGTGTCAAACATAGGAGCTTTAGCTCTAAGTTTGGCTGTTCAGTTAAATCACACAGCTTTCACATTGATTTGCGCCTACCTCGGATCCATCATCTGTAAAAGTACGGATATAATAGATGGACTTGATTCCCTTGTTGAAGGCATAGTTGCGCAAAATAGAGAGGTCACGAGTCGTTTGTTTTCGTTCGGTTTTCCATTCGTAGAGACCATCTGGTAGTTCGCTGCGCATAAAGAGTGTCATTGAGAGACCTTGATCAACATGCTGTGTAGCTGCTGCGTAAACATCAATGACCTTACGCATATCCATATCATAAGCAGAAGTGTAGTAAGGGATTGTGTCGGTTGATAGCCCACTAGCTGGGTAGTAAATTTTACCAATCTTCTTTTCTTGGCGTTCTTCGATCCGTTGGATAATAGGGTGGATAGAAGCAGATACATCGTTAATATATGAAATGGATCCGTTAGGGGCAACCGCTAAGCGGTTTTGGTGATAAAGACCATCAGCCATAACCGCTTGACGAAGAGCTTTCCAGTCCTCTGCACTTGGAATAAAGTGCCCGGCAAACAGCTCCTTGACACGTTTAGAACGAGGTTGGTACTGACCGGTCACATACTTGTCAAAGTAACTACCATCAGCATACTTAGATTTTTCAAATCCTACAAAGCTGACACCACGTTCGCGAGCAATGGCATTGGATTCGACCAAAGTCCAATAATTCATGAGCATAAAGTAAATATCAGTAAATTCAACAGACTCTGGACTTCCATAGTGGATATGATTTTGTGCTAGGAAGGAATGCAGCCCCATAGCTCCTAGGCCAAAGGTGTGGGCTTCATCATTTCCATTTTTGATGGTTGGGACAGCATCGATACTAGATGAATCAGATACAAATGTCAACGCACGTACCATAGCCTTGATAGAGCGACCAAAATCTGGAGAAGTCATCATGTTGACGATATTGGTGGATCCTAGGTTACAAGAAATATCTGTCCCCATGTCGACATATTCTTGACGATCATTGATCAAACTTGGACGTTGCACCTGAAGGACTTCTGAACATAGATTGGACATGATGATGCGACCATCAATAGGATTTGAGCGATTAGCTGCATCCACATTGATGATATAAGGGTAGCCAGATTCTTGCTGCAGTTTAGAAATTTCAGTTTCTAGCTCACGAGCGGAAATTTTAGTCTTGGTGATATTAGGGTTGGCTACCAGCTCGTCATATTTCTCAGTGATATTAATGTAGTTAAAAGGAACACCATATTCTCTTTCAACAGAGTAGGGACTAAAGAGATACATTTCTTCGTTGTTACGTGCTAATTCATAAAATTTATCTGGCACAGTAATCCCAAGAGATAGGGTCTTAACACGAATTTTCTCATCAGCATTTTCCTTCTTCGTTGAAAGGAAGGCTAAAATATCCGGATGGAAAACATCTAGATAAACAGCTCCAGCTCCCTGGCGTTGGCCCAATTGGTTGGAATAGGAAAAGCTGTCTTCGAAGAGTTTCATGACAGGAACTACTCCGGATGCTGCGCCCGCGTAGCCCTTAATTGGTGCCCCAGCTTCACGCAAATTACTCAGAGAAATCCCTACACCTCCACCGATACGAGAGAGCTGCAGAGCAGAATTGATGGAACGACCGATAGCATTCATATCATCAGTCACTTGGATCAAAAAGCAGGAGACTAGTTCTCCACGTCGACTACGCCCAGCGTTTAAAAATGATGGTGTAGCTGGTTGGTAGCGCTGATGAATCATTTCATTAGCTAGGTCTTTGGCTAATTCTTCATTACCGTCAGCAAAGTAGAGGGCGTTGAAGAGAACCCTGTCCTCAAGACTTTCTAAATAATAGAGACCATCGTTAGTCTTTAAGGCATACTGCTGATAAAATTTATAAGCAGCCATGAAAGATTGGAAATGAAAATTTGATTCTTTCAAAAACTGCGCCAATTCCTCGATGAAGGCTGGCTTATATTTTTTAATAAAGGTTGATTCAATGTAATCATTCTCAGTTAGATAAGTGATCTTATCAGTAATGGTAGCGAATGACTTGGTATTAGGAATGACATTTTCCAGAAAAAAAGCTTCCAGCGCTTCTTTATCCTTGTTAAGTGGGATTTGACCGTTTACTGGTCGATTGATTTCATTATTAAGACGGAAGTATGATACATCCCCTAGATCTTTAAGACTCATAAAAATTCCTTTGATATACAATAATTAAACTTTAAAAAATATTAATCGATCGCTTTGAAATGTAGAACTGCTAAGTGACGACAAATCACTTAGCAGTTCTACACTAGGTTTAGATAATTTCTTTTAGCTTGGATGGTTGGAAACCAGAGAATACAGTGTCCCCCGCTTCAATAACAGGAGCAGCAGTAAAACCAAGACTTTTAACATAGTCTACTTTCTCAGGATGCTCTTCGATGTTAATTTCTTCGAAGTCAGCTCCGTTTTGTTCCAAGAATTTCTTGGTCATTTTGCATTGCATGCAATTATTTTTTGAATAGACTGTGATAGTAGCCATTATTTTCCCTCCAAAATATTTACTGAAACTAGCATACCCAAAACTAGGATAAAAAGCAAGGAATTAAAATCAAAAAAACACAATATTTTGTGGTTGTTTTTTCGAGGAAACCCAACATATTGTGGTGAATTTGCTTTTGACACCAAACTGTAAAAAAGCCAGTTATGACAATGTTCCGGGGGGCATTAAGCTAGAATTTTTATAAAATTAATCTTCTATTATATGTTTTTAAAAAAACTTTGATATGAGATTGGATATACTTCTAGGTTTAGAAAGATTGTGTGGGTGAAGAATTGAAAACCTTTATAGAAAAGCAAAGAAAAGGGTTACAAAAAAATGGAGAAAAAACTTTCTATCTTGAAAATCGTGAATGCTTATGATATAATTCTGCTTTGTAAGGGTTATCATAAGATAATTCAAAAATTTTTACATTAGAAAAAGGAGAGTCATTATGGCTTCTAAAGATTTCCACATCGTTGCAGAAACTGGTATCCATGCACGTCCAGCTACTTTGCTTGTTCAAACTGCAAGTAAGTTTGCTTCAGACATCACCCTGGATTATAAAGGTAAATCAGTTAACCTTAAATCAATCATGGGTGTGATGAGCCTTGGTGTTGGTCAAGGTGCTGACGTTACTATCGCTGCTGAGGGTGCAGATGCAGATGATGCAATCGCAGCAATTGAAGAAACAATGACAAAAGAAGGATTGGCATAAGATTATGACAGAAATGCTTAAAGGAATCGCAGCATCAGATGGTGTTGCTGTTGCTAAGGCATATCTATTGGTTCAACCGGATCTTTCGTTTGAAACAGTATCTGTTTCAGATACGAGTGCAGAAGAGGCTCGTCTAGACGCAGCTCTGGCAGCGTCTCAAGACGAGCTTTCTGCTATCCGTGAAAAAGCCGTAGGTAGCCTCGGAGAAGAAGCTGCAGCTGTATTTGATGCACATTTGATGGTATTGGCTGACCCAGAGATGGTAGGCCAAATTAAGGAAACTATCAAGTCTAAAGAAATTAATGCAGAAGCTGCTCTCAAGGAAGTAACGGACATGTTCATTACTATCTTTGAAGGTATGGAAGATAACCCTTATATGCAGGAACGTGCTGCGGATATTCGTGATGTCACTAAACGTGTATTGGCAAATCTTCTTGGTAAGAAATTACCAAATCCAGCTGCTATTGATGAAGAGTCGATTGTTATCGCACATGACTTGACACCATCTGACACAGCTCAATTGGATAAAAAGTTTGTTAAAGCTTTTGTGACTAATATTGGTGGACGTACTAGTCACTCAGCCATTATGGCACGTACGCTCGAAATTGCTGCTGTTCTTGGAACAAATAATATCACTGATACCGTGAAAAATGGTGATCTCGTTGCTGTTAATGGTATTACTGGTGATGTCATTATTGATCCTACTGATGAGCAGGTGGCAGAGTTTAAGGCAGCGGGTGAGGCCTATGCTAAGCAAAAAGCTGAGTGGGCGCTCCTTAAAGATGCTGAAACTGTTACGGCTGATGGTAAGCACTTTGAGTTAGCTGCTAATATTGGTACACCAAAAGACGTTGATGGTGTCAACGATAATGGGGCAGAGGCTGTTGGTCTATATCGTACAGAGTTCTTGTACATGGATTCACAAGACTTTCCGACAGAAGACGAGCAATACGAAGCCTACAAGGCAGTGCTTGAAGGAATGAATGGTAAGCCAGTTGTGGTTCGTACCATGGATATCGGTGGTGATAAAGAATTGCCATACTTCGATCTTCCAAAAGAAATGAACCCATTTCTAGGTTTCCGTGCTTTGCGTATCTCAATTTCTGAGACCGGTGACGCTATGTTCCGTACGCAAATCCGTGCCCTCCTTCGTGCATCAGTCCATGGTCAATTACGCATCATGTTCCCAATGGTTGCTCTTCTTAAAGAATTCCGTGCTGCTAAGGCTGTCTTTGAGGAAGAAAAAGCTAACCTCAAGGCTGAAGGGGTTGCAGTCGCTGATAACATTCAAGTGGGTATCATGATCGAAATCCCAGCAGCTGCTATGCTTGCTGACCAATTTGCTAAGGAAGTGGACTTCTTCTCAATTGGTACCAACGACCTTATCCAATACACAATGGCTGCTGACCGTATGAACGAACAAGTATCATACCTCTACCAACCATATAACCCATCAATCCTTCGCTTGATCAACAATGTGATCAAGGCAGCTCACGCTGAAGGTAAGTGGGCAGGTATGTGTGGTGAGATGGCTGGTGACCAAACAGCTGTACCATTGTTAGTTGGTATGGGACTTGATGAGTTCTCTATGTCAGCGACATCAGTTCTTCGTACACGTAGCTTGATGAAGAAACTTGATACAGCTAAGATGGAAGAATACGCTAACCGTGCATTAACAGAATGTGCTACTATGGAAGAAGTACTCGAACTTCAAAAAGAATACATTAATTTTGATTAATGAACATAGAAAAGCTAGCCTGAGGCTGGCTTTTTTGAGTGGATCTTATGCTAATCTTATAATATATGATGATTAGCGTAGCGACTATTTGAAAATAATTTAAAAAGTGTTAGAATGATTTTATCAATAAATAAAGGAGAACTAGATGACAAAGCAATATAAAAACTTGGTCAATGGTGAGTGGAAGCTCTCTGCTGAGGAGATTAAAATCTATGCTCCTGCTAGTGGAGAAGAACTTGGTTCAGTTCCAGCCATGAGTCAAGCAGAGGTTGATGCTGTTTATGCGTCAGCAAAGGCTGCTCAGCCTGCTTGGCGTGCTCTTTCTTACAAAGAACGTGCTGACTATCTTCACAAAGCAGCTGACATTTTGATGCGTGATGCTGAAAAGATCGGTGCTGTCCTCTCCAAGGAAATTGCAAAAGGTTATAAGTCAGCTGTGAGTGAGGTTGTTCGTACAGCTGAAATTATTAATTATGCAGCTGAAGAAGGCCTTCGCATGGAGGGTGAGGTTCTTGAAGGTGGTTCCTTTGAGCCAGCAAGTAAGAAGAAAATTGCCATTGTGCGTCGTGAGCCAGTAGGTCTTGTACTTGCTATTTCACCATTTAACTATCCTATCAACCTTGCTGGTTCGAAGATTGCTCCTGCTCTTATTTCAGGAAATGTTGTTGCCTTAAAACCACCTACGCAAGGTTCTATTTCAGGACTTCTCTTGGCGGAAGCTTTTGCCGAAGCTGGTATTCCTGCCGGTGTCTTTAGTACTATTACTGGACGTGGATCTGTTATTGGGGATTATATCGTTGAACATGAAGCCGTTAACTTCATCAATTTCACAGGTTCGACTCCGGTTGGTGAGCGTATTGGTAAATTGGCTGGTATGCGTCCGATTATGCTCGAACTTGGTGGTAAGGATTCGGCTATTGTCCTTGAAGATGCTGATCTTGAATTGACTGCTAAAAATATCATCGCAGGTGCTTTTGGTTATTCAGGTCAACGTTGTACCGCAGTGAAACGTGTTCTGGTTATGGATAGTATTGCTGACGAATTGGTTGAAAATATTCGCCAGAAAGTCCTTAAATTGACGATCGGTATGCCTGAAGAAGATGCTGATATTACACCGTTGATTGATACCAAGGCGGCTGACTTTGTTGAAGGACTTATCAACGACGCTAGCGATAAGGGAGCTGAGGCTCTTACTGAAATTAAGCGTGAAGATAATCTTATTTGCCCTGTTCTTTTTGATAAGGTTACCACTGACATGCGTTTGGCTTGGGAAGAGCCTTTTGGTCCTGTCCTTCCAGTTATTCGTGTATCGTCAGTTGAAGAAGCTATCAAGATTTCTAACGAATCTGAATACGGGCTCCAAGCATCTGTCTTTACTAAGAACTTCCCACTTGCTTTCAAGATTGCTGAGCAATTAGAAGTTGGTACTGTTCATATCAATAACAAGACCCAACGTGGTACAGATAACTTCCCATTCTTAGGAGCTAAGAAGTCTGGTGCCGGTGTTCAAGGGGTTAAATACTCTATTGAAGCGATGACAACAGTTAAATCGACTGTATTTGATATCGCAGACTAATCGTTCATTTGATCACTCACAATTGTGGGTGATTTTTTATGTTGAAGTGAGAGAAGAGGGGGGATTGTTGTCAGAAAAATCAGGCAAGTTCTTTTAATAGCTTATTAAATGTGATAGAATGATAAGGTAAATAAATTTATAGAAGAGGTACATTTATGTCTCGTACACCATTTATCGCTGGTAACTGGAAAATGAATAAAAATCCACAAGAAGCTAAAGCTTTTGTGGAAGCTGTAGCTGCTAAAATTCCAGCTACAGGTGTTGAAGCAGGAATCGCTGCTCCAGCTGTTGACTTGACAGCTGTTCTTGAAGCAGCTAAGGGTTCAAACCTTAAAGTTGCTGCTCAAAATACTTACTTTGAAAATTCAGGTGCTTTCACTGGTGAAACTAGCCCACAAGTACTGAAAGAGATCGGAACTGACTACGTTGTTATCGGTCACTCAGAACGTCGTGACTACTTCCACGAAACAGACGAAGACATCAACAAAAAAGCAAAAGCAATCTTTGACAACGGTATGCTTCCAATCATCTGTTGTGGTGAATCACTTGAAACCTATGAAGCAGGTAAGGCTGCTGAATTTGTAGGGGCACAAGTATCTGCAGCATTGGCAGGATTGACAGCTGAGCAAGTATCATCACTTGTTATCGCCTATGAACCAATCTGGGCTATCGGTACTGGTAAATCAGCCACTCAAGACGATGCGCAAAACATGTGTAAAACTGTTCGTGATGTTGTCGCAAAAGACTTTGGTCAAGAGGTTGCTGACAAGGTGCGTATCCAGTACGGTGGATCTGTTAAGCCTGAAAACGTTGCATCATACATGGCTTGCCCAGATGTTGATGGTGCCCTTGTTGGTGGTGCTTCATTGGATCCAGAAAGCTTCCTTGCTTTGTTGGAATTTTAATTTTAATAAAAAAAGAACTGCCTTGGCAGTTCTTTTTTTATTGGCGGCCTGTGATTTTTTTTAGGAGGCTAATCATTTTATATTTTAGGGGATGTGGATAGTAGCTGAAAGCGCCTGGGCGACGCTCAATATGTCCATTAAAATTCTGTTTAAATTTTAAAATACTATCACTGCCATCAAAGAGGCCTGAAATACCTCTAAGATTATAACTGGTTATCCCTTGATCAATGGCTTCATGCATGACATATTCTTGAAGTAGTCCTGGGGCATAGAAGCGGTTGAATTCTGGGTAGGAGCCGCTGAGAAAATAAACAGCTTCTTGAGGAGTGAAGATAAAGATAGCACCAGCTAGGACTTGGTCTTCTGATCCGTAGGTCGTAATAAGCTCTTTGGCTTCTGAACGTCGCTTATCAAAGGTCTCTGATTGGCTGAGAAGCTCTCGGAGTTGATTGTGCTTCTTGTTTGAATTTGGATGGGTGAGCAAGTCTTCTTGAAGCTTATGGATACGTTCTTTTAGCTGATCTTGCTGGAGGGTTAAATTCTCGAGATAATCGGTAAAGTTGAGGGTTGCCATCAGGAACTGCACCTGTTTGCCAAAACTATCGTACAAAAATTCGTAGTAGGATAGAGGCTTATCGTTATATGAACGTCTCTCAGATGTTGCTTCAGTTAATTCCTTGAAAAGATGGAGTTCCTCTCTTTTGAGCGGTCTTATCTTGGTTCCAAAGGTTCCAGCTTTTTTAACTAAAGATTTCCCTTGTTTGGTAAAAGTTTTGAGCAGGCTGTCTTTGGTCAGATCAGTCAAATCTTTAACATAGTGCCAATCGCTGGTTTCAAAGCCTTGAGTTAATCCAAGATGTTCGAAGCCAGCTGCTTGATAAGTAGCTATCAGCTGGTCATTCGTTGCCGAGTCGCTCTGACCATCGGAAGTGAAGGTTTGATAGATATCGTAGGGCTTGACAGTTATTTCTAGGGCCTTGATAGACTTGGCAAAGGATTTAAGCTCTTCTAAAAAAGCAGGAATGTGATCAAGATTAGTATAAATGGGTCCATAGTAAATTTCGGAGTGCAGGCCACCCAGAATAGGGGTGGAGTAGATAAGAGCTGCGACAGTTAGCTGTCCGTCAGTCTCATAGCCTAGGTAATCAACACGATAACCGCGCTGAGTAAAGACCTGCCCCATAGCAGCAGACTGTTCAAAACTTTTTTGTTTGACGGTCGTTGCAAATGTTTGAAATTCCTCTGGTGTTAGTGTTTTTAGCATGACATTATCTTCCTAACATCTTTTTAATGGTCTGGATGATCCTATATTTGAGAGGGCTTGGATGGTAGCGGAAGGTCCCCATCTTACGAACAATATAGCCGTTGAAGTTTTGCTTAAAGCGCAAAACACCATCACTATTGTCAAAGATTCCTTGAATCCCTAAGAAGTTATAGGTTGGGATTTGGCGCTTGATGGTTTCTAGCATGACGTGCTCTTGCAAAAGAGCCGGTGCATAGTAGCGATTGAACTCTGTGTAGGAACCGCTAAAGAGGTAGACGGATTCTTGGGGGGTGTAAATGAAAAGGCTGCCGGCTAGGACAACATCTTCTGATCCATGCTGGTCAATTGCCTCTTGGGCCTCAGCTAGGCGTGTCTCTAGTGTATCTAATTGTTTTTCTAGCTGCTGGCGTTGTTTTTTAATTTTTGCACCATCGGCCCCTTCATTGATGGCTTTAAGGATAGGATCTAGTTGGTTTTGTAGAGCTTGTTTTTGTTGGGACAAAGATTGGTGATAATCCTGAAAATTAAGGGTCGCAATCATGAACTCTGCCTTATCTCCCCAGCTATCATAGAAATCTTGATAGTATTCTAGAGATTTATCACTATATTCCCGTCGATCTGAGGTTGAGCTGGTAATATCTTTAAAGATATGTAGTTCATCTCTTTGAAGTTTGCGAATTTTTGTTCCAAAAGATTTGGCTTTTTTAACCAGAGGCCGTCCCTTTTTACTAAAAGATTGGATCAGGTTATCTTGGGTGATTCCTGTCATATCCTTGATGTAGTGCCAGTCTGGCTCTCCGCCTGGATAACCAGTTTGAAGACCATCATGACTAAAGCCTAAATCCGTTAGCCTTGTAATCAATTCTGGTCGCTCATGGTCTGTGGGATTTCCTTCACTATCAAACGTTTGATAGGTATCGTAGGGCTTGATAACAAGCTCGAGAGCCCCTTGAGACTTGGCATAGTGCTGAAGTTCTTGGTAAAAGCTAGTCAGATAGGTAGGGTCTGTCCAGAAGGGGCCTGAGTTGATTTCCATATGAAGTCCCCCAGTCATGGGCATGGTATAAAGGACAGCTGCAACAGTTAGTTGCCCATCAACTTTTAATCCGACATAGGTCGCTTCATAACCTCGCTTACGCAATAGCTGTGCCATTGGAACGGATTGCATAAATGATTTATAGGCTACAGATCGACTGAAGGTTTCAAAAATATCTTGACTGAGAATTTCAAATATCATTTAGTGCTTACTCCTTAGTTGCTTGCGCTTCGTATAGGCGAACATAGCTAGACGGTAGAAAGGACTGACGGGAATGTTGAACTCCCCGATAAATTCTTCAAATCGTGGTTCAAATTTTGACTTGAAAGCAAAAAGACCACCATCTAGCTGGTTTTCTACCCCTCCTAAATTGAGCCAGCGGTTGCCTCGTTCAAAAGCATGTGCAGCTGTTTCAAACCAGACATATAAAGGGGCTTGGTAGCGACGGAAGGTATCATCCATGCCGGCGTAAAGATTCTCAGATGTCTTTGCAAACTCCAAGGTCAAAGTTCCTGCTAGCGGAACCTTTTTAAAGCCTTGATGGATATAAGGTGCGATAAAGGTTAGTTCCTCTTCAAGACGCTTAATATCATTTTTGGTGTTTTCGACTTTACCGGGTTTAGTTTTTTCAGTGTATTTTGCCAGAGTTTCTTTTGCCTTATCCAACTGAGATTCCAGTTCAGCCTGTCTATTATTGAGATCCAGGTAGGCCATAGTAATAAAGGAATGATCTGGATAGGCGGTTAGCATCTTTTTGTAATAGTCACTATTGCGCAGATGGATAGATTTACGTTCCTCAGTCTTTTTCATCAGACTAGAAAAGTCTTCTAGTAATTCTAAACCACCAAAGGTAATCGTAACGCCCTTATTTTTGCTCGTCCGAATGGCTTGACGGATGTTTTTGGCAAGGGAATCTAAAGAGAAATCTTCAGCATAAATATTAGCTTGGAAACGCGGTTGGATGGTTTCTGATAGATCCCTTGTACGACCTGACCAATCGCAGCCTAATTCTTGGAGCGTAGTTATGAGTGCTTGGGCTTGAGCCTTATCTTGGAACTCAGCCTTGCCTTTTTTATCAGCGATTAGCACCATAGGATCGAACTTGAGAAATAAGGCTTTTTTAGTTTTTGCCACTTTTTTGAGAGTATCAAGTGTATAAGTTACTAGCTCTTTGTTAGTGTAATCTATAACGGGTCCACGAGGAACATAGACCATAGTACGTCCTAGGGGTAACTGACGGATGAGGAGCAGGGCAGCACCAGTCAAGTTTTCATTTTGGTATATACCTAGCCGGACACTTTTCCAGTCATCCTTGACCTTGGCCCAGCTGCTACTTTGAAAAAGGTTAACCTGCTCCTGACTGGCGATAAAATCATCATATTCAGAAGTAGGAATATCTAGCTTATAGCTATACATATTAGTCTAATACCCACTTTCTAATGGCGTAAGCAACGCCAGATTCGTCGTTTGTTTTAGTGATGTGCTTGGCGATTTTTTTGAGTTCAGGGTTACCATTTGCCATGACGATGGGAGTCCCTACAACTTCCAGCATGGCACGGTCATTTTCCTCGTCACCGATAGCCATGGTTTCTTCCATGCTCAGACCTAGGTGCTGAGCTAGGTGCTTGACAGCTTCTCCCTTACTAGAGGTTTTATTGAGCAGCTCTAGATAGAAGGGGCGGGACTTTACAATCGTAAAGCGTTCGTAGAACTCAGCTGGGATCTTTTCGATAGCAGCATCTAAAAGATCTGGCTCATCGATATACATGGCTTTAACAAAGGACTTGCTCGATAGTTCCTCGGGTGTTCGATAGAAGATGGGCATATCGACCAGGGTGGATTCGTGAACAGTGTATTTGCCAATATTACGGTTGCTTGTGAAGATACCATTCTTATCGATAGCGTGTGAATGAACTCCGAGTTTGTTGGCTAGACTTTCGATGTCCAGATAATCCTCGTAGGACAGGGCATCGATCAACAGCTCTTTACCTGTTGCAGTTTCTTGCACTAGACCACCGTTGAAAGTAATGACATAGTTGCCCGGTTCATTGAGCTTGAGTTGCTCAAGCAGACTTTTCACCCCAGCGATAGGCCGTCCAGTCGTGATGACAATTTTGACTCCAGCAGCCTTGGCCTCCTGTACAGCATTAAAGACGTCCTTGGTAATTTGGCGATCACTATTGACCAATGTACCGTCTATATCTACGGCAACGAGTTTAATTGACATAATATCTCCTTATAGGTATTACGTATATACGTAAATCGCATGAAAAATAGCCCTTATAGGCCTAAAATCTCAGTTACTATGATACTAAAAATCCTGCCAATTGTCATGGCAGGACTTGGCTAGAGAAGGTAGTCATTCTTGATGTGACTGAGGAAAATTTCTTTCTCAGCCTGAAAGAGGTCATCAGCTACTAGCATTTCCGCAGGAAAATAGAAGCGATAATCGCCGTGAATAGTGCCGGTTAGAGATTTGACCAAGGCTGATTCTTGGCTGAGTTCCTTTAGGCTACCATCTTTTTGGAGCAGCTCGATTTGAGTACGTGGATTTTCCTTCTCAGGTCTGTAGATATCGTAAGGAAGATCAAAGTTTTTGTGCTCAGTTGTGTAATAATCAGCGTCATATCCGATTGCTGAGATCATCTGGCGCAGTTGGCTCAGGGAAGTTTGGCTATCCTTTGTGATGATAACGGATTTAAAAGGTTTACGGTTGATGAAGCGGCTAGCTAAATCTGCAAGAATGGCATCGTCTGCCAACATCCAGCTTTGGAAGTAGGTATTCATGACACCATCGTCCAGCCTTAAGTAGTCGCTCAAAGTATAGTTCTGCTCGAAAAAAGGAATAAGGCAGGGAGAAGTTTTCTGGAAGTAGGTACTGTTCTTTGGATAGAGCACTTTGGCACGCTTGAGAAGATTTTGTAAGAGGACTTCCATGGCGCGGCTAGCAGGGTGAAAGTAGACCTGCATGTACATCTGATATCGACTGACAAGATAATCTTCGATGGCATGGGTACCATTGATGGTAAAAGCAATTCCATTGCCGTGGGGGCGTATAACGCTTAAAATACGAGTCAGATCAAATTGACCGTAGCTAGCGCCAGTATAATAGGCATCACGCAGGAGATAATCCATACGGTCACTGTCGATTTGACTGGAGATGAGCTGTTCGACCTGTTTGTTGGGATAGGTGTGGTTGATGACACTGGCTACCTTGTCTGGAAAATCAGGTGATACTCGGCGTAATACCGCATTGATCTGAGTGTTAGGATTAGTGATAATATCCTGTGTTACAGCCTCATGATCGGTGTCAAAAAGGCGCTCAAAGGTGTGAGAATAGGCTCCGTGTCCTAGGTCATGGAGCAGGGCTGCAGTCATAGCCAGCTGACTGTCTTCACTTTTCCATTGGTCAGGATAGAAGGTTTCAAAACGCTCAATAATGCGTTTGGTGATATGGTAGACACCTAGACAGTGAGAAAAACGATTGTGTTCAGCTCCATGGAAGGTATAGCTAGTTGTTGCTAACTGTTTGATCCTACGGAGACGCTGGAATTCATGTGTATTAATCAGATCATAGATCAATGGATCTGTGACAGAAATATAGTTGTGAACGGGATCTCGAAAAATTTTTTCTTTCATGGCTCTAGTATATCAAAAATTGCTTATTTGGGTTGAAATTGGTAGAATATTAGAGCGAAAAAAAGAGGAGATATTCCTATGAAAATCCATATTCATAATACCATTCAAATGGCAGGTGAGACGGAGATTATCAATGAAATTCATGAAGGTCAGTGGACTGTAAAAGCTGATTGCCATTATCTGGTTTATATCAATCAAGATGGTGAGAAGGTCGTTTTGAAAATGAGTGACGAGGAGCTGGTGATGAATCGTTTTTCAACACCAAAGTCTAGCATGCGTTTCACGCAAGGTGATTTAAATGTTGCTAGTATTCCTACACCATTGGGTGTTCAGCGCTTGGTGACTCAAACTTTCAAATATAATCTGGACCTGTCTCATCAAAAGTTGAGTTTGACTTATGATCTTCTCAGTGCTCCTGACAGTCCTGACCCCTTGGCATCCTACAAAATGATCATTACTTGGCGCTGATATAGGCCTCAAAATCGTTGTCAACTGCTTGGCTTTTTAGTATAATGGATAGCGATCAAGGGAGTAGCGGACAGTGCTTATCATACTTACTTAGTGATGATAGGGTCTGTGTCAGTGTCGTCAATACGAAAGCAATTTCCGGCACTGACTTAAACGGCGAGACTTGTTTAATATGAACAGGTCTCTTTTATTTTGTGATAAGGGAGACTAGAAAAGGAGACTATTTTGGCTAAAGAACAGAAAAAATTAGCTTACTATACTCAAGCTGAAGACGATGTCCTAAAAGCTCTAGAAACGTCGAGGGATGGCTTGACTAGCGCCCAGGCAAAGGAGCGCTTGGAAGCATATGGTCGCAATGAGCTAGATGAGGGTGAGAAGCGTGGTCTGCTAGCTAAGTTTATCGATCAGTTTAAGGATTTGATGATTATTATTTTGCTAGTAGCAGCAGTCTTATCCGTCATGGCAGAGGGAGCACATGGTGTGACGGATGCCTTGATAATTTTGGCGGTTGTCGTGCTTAATGCTGGTTTTGGTGTGTATCAAGAGGGACAGGCAGAAGCAGCTATTGAAGCTCTTAAGGATATGTCCAGCCCCATGGCGCGTGTTCGTCGTGATGGTCATGTTATTGAGATTGATTCTAAGGAATTAGTTCCTGGGGATATTGTTCTGCTAGAAGCTGGTGATGTTGTGCCAGCGGATATGCGCCTTTTGGAGGCTGCTTCTTTGAAAATTGAAGAGGCTGCTCTTACGGGTGAGTCGGTGCCAGTTGATAAAAATATCTCGGTAGAGCTTGCTGCTGATGCAGGGATTGGCGATCGTCTTAATATGGGCTATCAGAACTCTAATGTCACCTATGGTCGTGGATCTGGGGTTATTACCAATACAGGGATGTTTACTGAGGTTGGTAAAATTGCAGATATGCTGGCTAATGCTGATGAGACGCAAACTCCACTTAAACAAAGTATGGAGCAGCTGTCTAAAGTTTTGACCTATATGGTCATTGTTGTGGCTTTGATCACCTTTTTAGTTGGTGTTTTTGTTCAAAAAGAGTCACCTCTTGATGGCTTGATGATTGCGGTTGCTTTGGCGGTGGCTGCTATTCCGGAAGGACTTCCTGCTATTGTGACGATTGTCCTATCTATGGGGACAACGGCCCTGGCTAAACGTCATTCGATTGTTCGTAAACTTCCTGCTGTGGAAACACTGGGGTCAACTGAGATTATCGCATCTGACAAGACCGGAACCTTGACCATGAACCAGATGACTGTTGAAAAAATTTATTTCAATGGTGAGTTACAGGGAGCCTCGACTGAGCTTGCTGCTGGGAACAATGTCTTGCGTATTATGAATTTTGCCAATGATACCAAGGTGGACCCTGATGGTAAACTTCTAGGGGATCCAACTGAGACGGCTTTGGTGCAATTTGGGCTTGATCATAATTTTGATGTTAGAGAAATACTCAAATCAGAACCTCGTGTGGCAGAGCTGCCATTTGATTCTGAACGCAAGCTTATGACGACTGTTCATGAGCAAGGCGATGGGACTTACTTTGTTGCGGTCAAAGGGGCTCCTGATCAGTTGCTCAAGCGCATTACACAGATTGAGGATAAGGGAAGCGTTCGTCCGATTACGCAAGCCGATAAAGAAGCTATCTTAGCGACTAATAAGGATATGGCCAAGCAAGCTCTTCGAGTTCTTATGATGGCTTATAAGAGGGTTCCTCAGATTCCAACTATGGAAACGGAAACTGTCGAATCTGAATTGATCTTTGCTGGTTTAGTGGGAATGATTGATCCTGAGCGTCCAGAAGCAGCTCAAGCTGTTGAGGTTGCTAAGGAAGCAGGCATTCGTCCGATCATGATCACAGGGGATCACCAAGATACAGCTGAAGCCATTGCTAAGCGCTTGGGAATTATCGACGAAGGGGATGCTGAGGACCATGTCCTGACTGGGGCTGAACTTGATGAGATGTCCGATGATCAATTCCAGCAGGTCTTCAAACAATATTCTGTTTATGCGCGTGTTTCGCCTGAGCATAAGGTCCGTATCGTCAAGGCTTGGCAAAATGATGGTAAGGTTGTTGCTATGACTGGTGATGGGGTTAATGATGCGCCATCCCTTAAAACAGCTGATATTGGGATCGGTATGGGAATCACAGGTACCGAGGTGTCTAAAGGCGCATCTGACATGGTTCTTGCAGACGATAACTTTGCAACCATCATTGTTGCTGTTGAAGAGGGGCGTAAGATTTTCTCAAATATCCAAAAATCTATTCAGTACCTTCTTTCGGCCAATATGGCAGAAGTCTTAACGATTTTCTTTGCAACCTTGCTTGGTTGGGATGTCTTACAGCCAGTCCATCTTTTATGGATTAATCTAGTGACTGATAGTCTTCCAGCTATTGCACTTGGTGTTGAGCCGCCAGAGCCTGGTATTATGAGTCATAAACCTAGGGGTCGCCAGTCCAATTTCTTTAATGGCGGTGTTCTAAGCGCAGTGCTCTACCAAGGTGTTCTTCAAACGATTTTGGTATTGGGTGTCTACGCTTTTGGGATCAATTTCCCTGAGCATGCGGGAGATAAAGCCATTCATGCAGATGCTTTAACCATGGCCTTTGCGACCCTTGGCTTGATTCAGCTGGTACATGCCTATAATGTTAAGTCTGTTTATCAATCCATCTTTACCGTAGGTTTTTTCAAAAACAAGACCTTTAATTGGGCTATTCCAGTGGCCTTCATCCTTTTGATGGTGACCATTGTAGTACCAGGCTTTAACAGTCTCTTTCATGTTGCGCATCTCAGCGCAACTCAGTGGTTAGCTGTTATTGTTGGTAGTGTTCTTATGCTAGTTATTGTAGAGTTTATCAAGGTTATTCAACGTGCTCTTGGCAAGGATAAAAATGCTATCTAAGGAATACTGTAGCCATACAATTTAGATGATAAAAACCCAACCAGCTCCTAAGAGCTGGTTGGGTTTTTTAAAATAAAGAAAGGATTGAAACTTTTTTCGTGACCGATCGTAGTATCTAAACCATGTCCTGGATAGACTTGATAGTGATTGGGGAGAGTGAACAACTGTGTTTTGATGCTAGTGAGGAGCTGCTCTTTGTTACCAGTAGGGAGGTCTGTTCGTCCGATAGTCTCACAAAAAAGGGCATCTCCGGAAAAGACGAGTTCTTGTTCTGGGAAGATAAGAGACACACTACCCCAGGAATGTCCGGGCGTTTCGACCACTTGGAAGTGAAAATTAGCTAGATGGTAAGTTTGTCCAATGTGATAGTACTTGTCAGCGGCTCTAGCAGTAACATCTGGCATATCAGCATGGCGGGGCAGACCGGATAAGTTATCAAGGGGACTGGTTAGCCAGCTGGCCTCTTTTTCAGAAATATAAACCAGTGGAGAGTGAAAATGATCTCGTACAGCATCCACGCTCATAATATGATCATAATGGGCATGTGTCAGTAAAATGGCAGCAACTGGTTTGTTTAAACTGGTCAGTTTGTCAATGATCTGACTGGTATTGCTGCCTGGGTCGATGACTAAAAGAGCTTGTTTATTTTCTAGAATATAGGTGTTTTCAGCTGCGACAGTATTTCTAATGACATCAATTTTCATCTTGTGACCTCCTTATTTACTGCTATTATAGCTTACCTTTATTAAAAAGCTAGCAGAAAGACACAAGATGCTTTCTAGTGCGATTGGAAAAGGACAGTTGTCAAAATCAAGAAAACGCTTGCATAATCAAAGTGAGAGGTCTATAATAGATCCCATAAGAAAATTGGAGGTTATTATTATGTCAAAAGTTGCTATTGTTACTGGTGCTGGTCAAGGGATTGGTTTTGCAATCGCTAAGCGTCTGCATGCAGATGGATTCAAGGTTGGTATTTTAGATTATAATGAAGAAACAGCCCAGGCGGCTGTTGCCCAGCTATCAGCTGAGGATGCTTTGGCTGTTGTGGCAGATGTATCCAAGCAAGAACAAGTTGAGGCAGCTTTTGAAAAAGTTGTGGCACATTTTGGTGATCTTAATGTCGTTGTTAATAATGCTGGTGTGGCTCCTACAACTCCTCTGGATACTATTACCCCAGAAACTTTTGAACGCACCTTTGCTATCAATGTTGGTGGTGTGATCTGGGGAGCTCAGGCAGCTCAAAAGATTTTCAAACGCCTAGGACACGGTGGTAAGATTATTAATGCTACGTCGCAGGCTGGTGTCGTGGGAAATCCTAACTTGACCATCTACGGTGGGACTAAGTTTGCTGTCCGTGGTATTACGCAGACATTGGCTCGTGATTTAGCAGATCAAGGCATTACAGTTAATGCTTACGCACCGGGAATTGTTAAGACACCTATGATGTATGATATTGCTCATGAAGTCGGTAAAAATGCTGGTAAGGACGACGAATGGGGTATGCAAACCTTTGCTAAAGATATTACCCTCAAGCGCTTATCTGAGCCAGAAGATGTAGCTAATGCTGTTTCTTTCCTAGCAGGTCCAGATTCAAACTACATCACTGGTCAAACAATCATTGTAGATGGTGGTATGCAATTCCACTAATCGAGGTTAGAAAAGCTGGTAAGTCCAGCTTTTTTAGTATAATAAAATAAGCGATAAAAAGGAGGGCATGATGTCAGTATTTGAAGAATTAGCTCAAGGAGCAAAGCTCATTGATGTGCGAAGTAAGGCAGAGTATGATGACGCTCATGTAGAGCAGAGCCAACTTATCTCACTGGGAGATTTGGCAGAGGCAGATTTAGGTGATAAGGATCAGGCCATTTTCATTCACTGTGCTGCTGGTGGTCGTGCTGAGCAAGCCAAGCAAATTTTAGAAGCTAAGGGTTATCAAAAGGTTACTAATTTAGGCGCCTTAGATGATCTGGAAGCTATGGGATTTGACATTATTTAGTAGCAATGAGCTCTTATTTCCCTAAGATATTTTAAGGGGCCCCTGCTTTTTAGCTAGGGGTATTTTTGGTATAATGAGATTATTATGACAGACAAGAAAAAAGCAAACAAATATGCTGTTGTCGATCTAGAAGCAACTGGAACTTCAGCTAGGGCACAGATTATCCAGATCGGTATTGTTGTCGTAGAAGACGGGGATATTATCCAGACGTATGAGTCTGATGTTAATCCCCATGAACCCTTGAGCGAGCATATTATTAATTTGACTGGTATTACAGATGAGCAATTGGCCCAAGCTCCGGATTTTTCTCAAATTGCTCAGGAGGTTTATGAACTACTCGATGGCTGTATTTTTGTTGCCCATAACGTTAAATTTGATGCTAATCTTTTGGCAGAACAGCTTTTTCTGGAAGGCTTCGAGCTGAGGAATCCAAGGGTAGATACAGTAGAACTATCTCAAGTTTTCTTTCCAACCCTGGAACGCTATCGGTTGACGGATTTATCCCATTATCTTGGTCTGGACTTGAGGCAGGCTCACACTGCTATTGCAGATGCCCATGCTACAGCTCAGTTGCTTTTAAAAATTAGGGAACGGATTGGTAGCTTACCACGTTTGACGATCGCAAAACTCTTGGAGTTTGCGGATCACTTACTCTATGAATCTCGCTTATTAATTGATGAAGTTTATCAAGAGATGTCCCCCCAGCTTCCTAGGGGCTATGTGGAAGTTGGCAATCTTGTTTTAAGAGCAGAGGAAGCTCTTTTATCAGAAAGACAGGTTTCTGATGATTTTGAGACGAATTTGGCCTTGCTTGATTTGGATGCTAGAGCAGAGCAAGTTCTTTTTGCTCAGGATATTAGGGATCATCTGGAAGGGGAATTGCCTCACTTCGTTCAGGCTAGAGCAGGTATTGGCAAGACCTATGGTTATCTTTTACCCTTATTAGCTGGAGCTAAGCAAGGGCGCATCATCGTCAGCGTTCCCACTAAGATTTTGCAGGATCAAATTATGGCACAGGAAGCTAAGCGGTTAGCAGAGGTCTTCCATATTTCGAGCCATAGTTTGAAGGGGCCTGCTAACTATATCAAGCTGGATGCTTTTTATGATTGTTTAGAAAGGGAAGATAGTAATCGTCTTTTCAATCGTTATAAGATGCAGCTCTTAGTATGGCTGACGCAGACTGAGACTGGTGATTTGGATGAGATTCAGCAAAAGCAGCGCTACCAAGCGTTTTTTGATCAGATCAAGCATGATGGTAAGCTCGAAGCTAGTTCGCTGTTTTGGGAGCAAGATTTTTGGAATCGTTCCTATAGGCGTTCCCAACAGGCCAAAATCGTTATTACTAATCATGCTTATTTCTTAACACGGGTAGAAGATGATAAGGAATTTGTAAAAGGGCAGTATTTGGTCATTGATGAGGCTCAGAAACTCTTCTTGGCTATGGAGCAGTTTTCAAGGAGGCAAGTTGATCTGACCAAAACTGTAAAAGATCTGCATAGTCGCTTGGGTCACAGCCACAGCCAGTTGGGAATGCGTCTCTTAGAGAGTTTGCAGTTTGAATTGTCACAGATCAGTCTTGATTTTCATAAAAAGAATCAGGCCGATGTCGCTATGGAGCGTATCCAGCAGATACGTCTGGATCTCGAGGAGCTAGATAGTCCAGAGCTGGCTCCCTTGAAAGAGGCCTTGCTTCCTAGCTATCCCAATGTTTGGGTTAGTCAGGAAGAGTATCAGGATCATCGTGTGACTTATTTAAATAGTGCCCGTTTGGATTTTATGAACTTCAGTACTTTTTTACCCAGTACAGCCAAGACTTTTTTTGTATCAGCAACTTTAGATATTAGTGAGCGTATTGCTCTACCCCAATTACTTGGCTTTGATCGCTATACCCAGACGAGTTTGCCGCATGAAAAAGAAAGGCAGCAAGAAATTTGGATTGACTCTAGCATGCCTCCTATCAAGGACTTATCACAGAGTGCCTATGCGCAGGCTATTGTTGAGCGCCTTCGTGCCATAAGTCAGCTTGGCCGTCCTATCATTGTCTTGTTTAATGCTAAAAAGTTGATGCAGGCTGTTTCTGAAAGGTTGGATCAGGCTTCCTTATCTCATCTTTGTCAGGATAAAAATGGCTCAGCGGCCAATATTAAGCGTCGTTTTGACAGAGGGGAAAGCTCAATGATTTTAGGAGCAGGTTCCTTTTGGGAAGGGGTTGATTTTGCTAATCAAGATCAGCTCATTGAGGTGATTACCCGTATTCCTTTTGATAATCCTGTTGATCCTTTTAGTAAAAAGCTCCATCACCAGTTAAGTCATCAAGGCTACAATCCCTTTTATGATTACACGCTGCCGCTGGCTATCTTGCGGATTAAGCAGGCTATCGGGCGGACTAAGCGCAGAAACCATCAGAGATCTGCTGTTCTTATTCTTGATAATCGACTATTAACGAAAGATTATGGTTCGCTGATACAAGCCTCTCTAGGTCAGTCCTATGAGCTTAAAGCAGGTCATTTAGAGGAAATCTTGCCAGAAATGGCGCAATTTTTTAAAAATATTTGATATAATGAAATGGCAACTATTCTAGGAGAGCTGCCTAGTGAATGGATAATTGGGGCTGTAAAGCTAGATGGATCAGGTGAGAGAGGGAGAAGGATGACGTATTTATCACAGCGGGTTTTGGATATGAAAGAAAGTGTGACCTTGGCAGCCAGTGCTAAGGCCAAGCAGCTGAAAGAACAAGGGCGGGATATCCTCAGTCTGACACTAGGAGAGCCGGATTTTGTAACGCCTAAAAATATTCAGGATGCGGCTATTACGTCTATTCGAGAAGGACGTGCTTCCTTTTACACGGTCGCTTCTGGTTTACCTGAACTCAAGGCTGCTATCGCTAGTTATATGGAAAAATTTTATGGCTACTCTGTTGATCCCAATCAAGTTGTCGCAGCAACAGGAGCTAAATTTATCCTCTATTCTTTTTTTATGGCAGTATTAAATCCAGGTGATGAGGTCATTATTCCTAGACCTTACTGGGTGTCTTATAGTGATCAAGTCGAGATGGCTCAGGGGAGACCTGTTTTTGTCCAAGCCAGAGAAGCCAATGATTTTAAGGTAAGTGTTTCAGATCTTGAAGCAGCCCGTACTGATAGGACGAAGGTGCTTTTGATCAATTCTCCATCCAATCCGACTGGTATGATTTATACGGCGCAGGAGCTTAAGGCTATTGGTGACTGGGCGGTTGCGCATGATATTCTTATCTTAGCCGATGATATTTATGGACGTCTGGTCTACAATGGAGCTGAGTTTACTCCTATATCGACCTTATCTGCGAAAATACGCCAGCAAACGATAGTTGTTAATGGAGTAGCTAAGGCTTATGCCATGACTGGATGGCGTGTTGGTTTTGCGGTTGGCAATCCTGAGATTATTGCTGCTATGGGAAAAATCATTGGTCAAACGACTTCTAATCTGACAACTGTTGCTCAGTACGCTGCTATTGAAGCTTTCACTGGTGATCAATCCAGCGTTGAAACGATGCGCCAGGCCTTTGAAGATCGTCTCAACACGATTTATCCCTTGTTAAATGATGTGCCAGGTTTTACAGTTGTGAAGCCGCAGGGAGCTTTTTATCTATTTCCTAATGTCAAGGAAGCTATGGCTATTAAGGGCTTTACAGATGTTACTGCCTTTACTTCGGCTATCCTTGAGGAAACTGGGGTTGCCTTGGTGACAGGGGATGGATTTGGTGCGCCTGAGAATGTTCGTATGAGCTATGCAACCGATATGGAGACCCTCAAAGAAGCCGTGCATCGTCTCAAGATCTATATGACATCTTAGAGGGCGAGAGCTAAGGGATTATTATCGTAGTTGATGGCCTGTTCATCTAGGTGATGACAGCCATGAAATATCATAAAAAAGTAAACAGAAATGAGAGAATTTATGTCTAAACCATTAGTAAGTATTATTGATGTTCCTAAGCATCTTGGTGAGGAAATCAAGATCGGTGCTTGGGTAGCTAACAAGTCTGGTAAAGGGAAAATTGCCTTCCTTCAGTTGCGTGATGGAACAGCTTTTTTTCAAGGTGTCGCTTTCAAGCCTAATTTTATTGATAAGTATGGTGAAGAAGAAGGAACTGAAAAGTTCACGACGATTCGTCATCTGAGTCAGGAAACGTCTGTCTATGTGACGGGTATTGTCAAGGAAGATGAGCGTTCAAAATTTGGTTATGAACTGGATATTACAGATATCAAAGTCATTGGGGAGTCACAAGACTATCCGATCACACCGAAGGAGCACGGAACAGACTTCCTCATGGATAACCGCCATCTTTGGCTTCGTTCTCGTAAGCAAATGGCCATCATGCAAATCCGTAATGCCATTATCTATGCAACTTATGACTTCTTTGATAAGAATGGCTTCATCAAGTTTGATAGTCCGATTTTGTCTGGAAATGCAGCTGAAGATTCAACAGAACTCTTTGAAACAGACTACTTTGGCACACCTGCTTTCCTGAGCCAATCTGGTCAGTTATACCTTGAAGCAGGTGCTATGGCACTGGGGCGTGTCTTTGACTTTGGGCCGGTCTTTCGTGCTGAAAAATCTAAAACACGTCGTCATTTAACGGAATTTTGGATGATGGATGCTGAGTATGCCTTCTTGTCACATGATGAGTCACTCGATCTCCAAGAGGCTTATGTCAAAGCTCTCATTCAAGGGGTTTTAGACCGTGCACCACAAGCCCTTGAGATTTTAGAGCGTGATGTTGCCTTGCTCAAGAGTTATATCGATCAGCCGTTTAAGCGTGTACCCTATGATGAAGCGATTGATCTCTTGCAGGCTCATGAAAATGATGAGGATGCTGATTATGACCCTATCAAGCACGGTGATGATTTTGGCTCACCACATGAAACATGGATTTCCAACTACTTTGGTGTGCCAACCTTTGTCGTCAACTATCCAGCAAGTTTTAAAGCTTTCTACATGAAGCCGGTACCAGGAAATCCAGAGCGTGTGCTCTGTGCTGATCTCTTGGCACCAGAAGGCTATGGAGAAATTATCGGTGGTTCTATGCGTGAGGATGACTACGATACTCTTGTGGCTAAAATGGACGAATTAGGCATGGATAAGTCAGAGTATGAGTTTTATCTGGATCTTCGTAAGTATGGTTCAGTGCCACATGGGGGATTTGGTATTGGGATAGAGCGTATGGTTACCTTTGTAGCAGGTACCAAGCATATCCGTGAAGCCATTCCATTCCCACGCATGCTTCACAGAATCAAGCCATAACGCTCATCTTGTTATCATTTGGGGTTGGCTGAAGCCCCTCATCCACCTTAATCTGGTAAGGTGGATTTTGTTTTTGATCCAATGTTTCAATTTTCTGATAATTTTGTTATACTAGGAAGCATAAACAATAAGGAGACCAATTATGGCAAAAACGATTCATACTGATCAAGCTCCTGAAGCTATCGGACCCTATGTGCAGGCCAAGCAAGTAGGAGATTTTATTTTCGCATCTGGGCAAGTTCCTCTGTCACCAGAAACAGGAGAAATTGTTGGCGTAACCATTGAAGAGCAGACAAAACAGGTCTTAAAAAATATCACTGCTATTTTAGCAGAGGCTGGTACAGATTTTGACCATGTCGTTAAAACAACTTGTTTTCTCAGTGATATGAATGATTTTGTCGCTTTTAATCAAGTTTATGCTACTGCATTTGAAAAAGAGTTTCCAGCTCGTTCAGCTGTGGAAGTTGCCCGCCTTCCAAAGGACGTCAAAGTCGAAATCGAAGTCATTGCTTATCTAAAGGATTAAGAGCCTAGCTTAGCCAGGCTCTTTTACTTGTCTTTATGAGAAGGAAAGTGTGCTATAATAGAGCCTGGAAAGAAGGAGTTATGCCTAAAGAAGTACTTGTTGAAGATGCACTTGATCATAAAACGTATCGTTTAGTTGAGGGAATGACTGTGTCTGAGATGGATAGCCGTTTGCAGAAGTTATTGAGAAAAGATTATCCTCAGTTGTCTGCGGATGATTTTATCAGCCACGCCAATCTCTTGCCCTATCGTTTGGCTTGGCTTCGCTTGACGATAGAGCGAGCCCAGCTTAAAAATGATTATGTTCGTGAGACGGTTTATGATGTGACAAAAAATAGTCATTATGAGCCCATGAATATTCAGGAAGTGCTCGATCAGAAAGTGACATTTGGGCAAAAAGTAGCTGATGGTGTTGCTCGCTTTGGAGGCTCTTGGACCTTTATCATCAGCTTTATCATCTTTATGGGGCTGTGGATGGGCGTGAATATCGTTAAGCCATTCGGTATAGACTTTGATGCCTATCCCTTTATTTTACTGAATCTCGCTTTGTCGACTCTAGCCGCTATTCAAGCTCCTTTGATTATGATGAGTCAAAACAGGGCGTCAGACTACGATCGGCTCCAGGCTAAGAATGACTATCGTGTCAATCAGAGCTCTGAAGAGGGGGTGCGTCTCTTGCACACGAAGATTGACCATTTGGTGCAGCAGGATCAGTCCGATTTATTAGAGGTTCAGCAGCTGCAAACAGAAATGTTGGCAGCTATTCTCCAACAGTTAGATTTGCTTCAGCGAACGACGGATAGTCTGAAGAGTAGAGACGATTAATTTATGAAGCATTGGATAGAAGGAGGAAACCATGACACAAACGATTCATCTTGTGATTGTCACTGGAATGAGTGGCGCTGGTAAGACGGTTGCCATCCAATCATTCGAAGATATGGGGTATTTTACGATTGATAATATGCCACCGACACTGGTTCCTAAGTTTATGGAGTTAGTCGGTCAAAGTGATACTAATAATAAGGTTGCCTTAGTTGTTGATATGCGTAGTCGCTTGTTTTTTAAAGAGATTACCAATATTTTGGAAGAGTTAGACCGCAATGCCGTGATTGATTTTAAAGTGCTCTTCTTAGATGCCACTGATGGTGAGTTGGTGGCTCGATATAAGGAAACCAGGCGTAGTCATCCTTTGGCAGCAGCTGGTAGAGTTATGGATGGTATTGAGTTGGAGCGTGAGCTTTTAGCCCCTCTTAAAAGTCTCAGTCAACATGTTATCGATACGACCGAGCTGACTCCAAGACAGTTGCGCAAGGTAATTACAGATCAATTTTCCTCAACTTCTGACACGGCTAGCTTTCGTATCGAAGTTATGAGTTTTGGTTTTAAATATGGTCTGCCCTTGGACGCTGATTTGGTTTTTGATGTTCGCTTTTTACCCAATCCTTATTATCGATCAGACTTACGTGAGCAGACAGGCCTGGATCAACCAGTTAAGTCCTATGTTATGGGAAGCGAGGAAGCTGAATCTTTTTACCAAAATCTAGTGAGCTTACTAAAGCCTATATTGCCGGCTTATCAGTCAGAAGGGAAGTCTGTTTTGACCATTGCTATGGGCTGTACGGGTGGTCAACACCGCAGTGTTGCCTTTGTGCATCGCTTGGCTGAGGAACTCAGTAAAGACTGGATCGTCAATGAGAGTCATCGCGATAAGGATCGTCGAAAAGAAACGGTGAATCGCTCATGAGAAAACCGAAAATTACTGTTATTGGGGGAGGGACAGGTATTCCTGTTATCCTCAATAGTCTACGGCATAAAGATGTTGATATTACAGCTATTGTGACTGTAGCTGACGATGGGGGATCATCTGGTGAACTACGCTCAGCTATGCAGATGACACCGCCAGGGGATCTGCGCAATGTCTTGGTTGCAATGAGTGATATGCCAAAATTTTATGAAAAGATTTTCCAATATCGTTTTAACGAGGATGATGGGGCTCTGGCTGGTCATCCGTTGGGAAATCTGATCATTGCCGGGATTTCGGAAATGCAAGGTTCTACTTACCATGCCATGCAAATTCTGAGCGAATTCTTTCACACGACGGGTAAAATTTATCCAGCTAGTGAGGAAGCCTTGACTCTGCATGCCGTCTTTAAGGATGGGCATGAAGTAGTAGGGGAGTCTAGTATCGCCTCTTATAAGGGCATGATTGATCATGTCTTTGTGACTAATAGTTATAATCATGAGCAGCCAAAAGCTAGTCGTAAGGTTGTTCAGTCTATTATGGAAAGCGATATGATCGTCCTTGGTCCTGGTTCATTATTTACTTCTATTTTACCCAATCTGGTTATTCCAGAGATCAAGCAGGCTCTGCTTGATACGCCGGCTGAGGTCGCTTATGTGTGCAATATTATGACTCAGTATGGGGAGACAGAGCAGTTTAGTGATGCTGATCATGTGGCTGTTCTCAATCGTCATCTGGGGGCAGATGTGATTGATACGGTGTTGGTCAATGTCGAGCCTGTTCCTAAAGACTATATGGATAGCAATAAATTTGATGAATATCTAGTCCAGGTCGAGCATGATTTTGCAGGCTTGTCACGCTTGGTTAAGCGCGTGATTTCCTCTAATTTCTTACGCTTGGAAAATGGAGGGGCCTTTCATTATGGTGAAGGTGTGGTCGAAGAGCTTATGCGCTTGGCGCAAAGGAGGGCTAGATGAGTTTTACCACTAGTGTGAAAGAAGAAGTCCTTTCTCTAGATGATGCTGATCGCAGTCAGTTGTCAGCTTTTATCAAGATGTCTGGGAGCTTGGGCCTGACGAGTCAGGGCTTAACTCTGTCTATTTTGACTGAAAATGCCAAGATTGCCCGACACATTTATGCGCTTTTAGAGCGATTCTATCACAGTCATCCCGATATTCGTTACCATCAAAAAAACAATCTCAAGAAGAATCGTGTTTATACAGTTGTTCTTGAGACGGATGTGGAGAAGATTTTAACTGACCTGCAGTTAGCCGATTCTTTTTTTGGTATTGAAACCGGTATTGACCAGAGAGTTTTGAACTCCGACCAAGCTGGTCGAACTTATCTGCGCGGTGCTTTTTTGGCCAATGGGTCAATCCGAGACCCTGAATCAGGTAAATATCAACTAGAAATTTTTTCGGTTTATCAGGATCATGCAGAGGATCTAGCTCAGCTGATGCGCAAGTTTATGCTGGATGCCAAGGTCATTGAGCATAAAAATGGTGCGGTGACCTACCTCCAGAAAGCTGAAGATATCATGGATTTTCTGATTGTTATTGGAGCTATGGCAGCTAAGGATAGCTTTGAAGAAATTAAGGTTCTTCGTGAAGCTAGAAATGATCTTAACCGTGCGAACAATGCAGAAACAGCTAATATTGCAAGAACGGTCAATGCTAGTATGAAAACGATCAACAATATCGTTAAGATCATGGATACTGTTGGTTTGGATGTCCTTGCTCCAGAGCTTCAGCAAGTGGCACGCATTCGGATTGATAATCCTGATTATTCTATTCAGCAAATTGCTGATAGTATTGACAATTTGACTAAGAGTGGCGTCAATCATCGCTTGAGGAAAATTAATAAGATCGCTGAAGATCTCTAAACTTTCAGCGACTAGCATGGCACTTAGAGAAAATCTCTAGGTGCTTTTATCATCTTCATCTTAATTTTTATCACTTGACCTAATCTTTTAATGTGATATACTTAACCGGTAAAGTATTTTAGAGAGGTTTTTTATGACTAAAAAACAAATGATTACCTTTTCGACCTTGTTGGTCGCTGTATTGGCTGTTTTTATAGGGAGTTGGGTTCGCAATCAACAGGCTAAACATTCAGATAAGCCGAGATTGGTGACGAGCTTTTATCCCGTTTATGCTTTTACAAAAGAAATAGTCGGTGATGATGCAGATGTAGACCTTCTTATTCAGGCAGGTACCGAACCTCACGAATTCTCTCCATCTACCAAAGATATTGCTAATATACAGGATGCTGATGCCTTTATCTATGAAAATGACAATATGGAAACGTGGGCAGGTCAGGTTCGTAAAAATATCGATAGTAAGGAAACACAGATCATTCAAGCAAGTGGAGACATGCTCTTGCTGCCAGGCTCAGAAGCAGAACATGATCATTCTCATAGTGAGGCAGGGCACCACCATGCTTATGATCCTCATGTATGGCTATCACCTTATCGTTCAAAAATGCTAGTGCAAGAGCTTAGTGATCAGCTGGTTAAAGCCTTTCCAGATAAGGCAGCTGTCTTTAAGAAAAATACAGAGCACTATTTAGCCCAGCTGGATCAGCTGGATAAGGACTATCAAAAGACTTTTGCAGCAGCTAAGCAAAAAACATTTATTACCCAGCATACTGCTTTTAGTTATTTGGCTCTGGACTATGGGTTGGAACAAATCGCTATCAATGGTATTTCTGGTGAAGGGGATCCATCCTCGCAGCGGATCGCTCAGTTGAGTCAACAAGTTAAAGAATATGGTTTAAACTATGTTTACTTTGAAGAGAATGCTTCCTCCAATCTTTCTAATACTCTAGCTAAAGAAGCGGGAGTGAAAACTTTGACGCTTAATCCTTTGGAAAGTCTATCTCAAGAGCAAATGGACAAAGGAGAGGACTATATCAGCGTCATGCGCAAGAATCTTGCAGCCTTGAAAAGGTCTACCGATCTTAAAGCTAAGAAGGCGCAGCCTAAAAAAGAAGAAGAAAAGACAGTGGCTAATGGCTATTTTAAAGATAGTCAGATAAAAAATCGTCCCTTGAGCAATTGGAGTGGCAGCTGGCAGTCAGTCTATCCTTATTTAGAGGATGGTAGCCTAGATCAGGTTTGGGATTATAAGGCTAAACTCAATAAGGATCAATCGGCAAAAGACTATAAAAACTATTACACAACTGGCTATAAGACGGATGTCAGCAAGATTAAAATTGACGGTAAGACTAGTCAAATCAGCTTTACAAAAGGGGATAAGACCTATACTTATACTTACGAAAATAAGGGGCATAAGGTTTTAACTTATGAAAAAGGAAACCGTGGTGTCCGCTATATTTTTGAAGCTAAGGAAAAAAATGCAGGAGAATTTAAGTATGTTCAATTTAGTGACCATACGATTACAGATACAGCCAGTAGTCATTACCATCTCTACTGGGGAGGGGATAGTCAGGAAGCGCTCTATAAGGAATTAGAGCATTGGCCTACCTATTATCCATCAGATATGTCAAGCTTTGATATAGGTCAGGATATGGTCGCTCATGGTTAATCTAACAAGAGAGGTTAGGATACAGGTCCTGCCTCTTTGTCTTGTTATGGACTTATTAAATTGAAAGTTTTGCCATCTTACTTAATTGATCTCTTGTCAAGATTTGGTTGCGCTGCTTTTCTAACTCAGACTGATCGATCCCAGCGTTTAGCGTTACATTTGACGGTATTTTTGTTACAATTTGTTATAAGACTTATCTGATACTGGAGAGATCAGCTGCTCAGGTATTTGCCGATTTGAAAACTTGCTAAGAAGGGATCTCATATTGATTTTGTTAGTGAGTTGATTTGGCTGTTTTATGCTGTGCAGATGAGCTTGCTGAAGTGATTGATAGTCACTGCTGGTGATGGATGATCTATCCATCTTGTTAAACGATATTATAGTGAATTATGCACTATGTATAGTAAAGGAGAAAATTGTGTCAAAAAAACATATCAATGGTTTGACAGATGATGAGGTCTTACGTTCACGTGAGACGGGGGGCACCAATGCCCTCTCAGAAAAAAAGGAGGCAACCCTCCTTGAGATTTACTTGGATAGTCTCAAGGATATTTGGCTCTTGATTTTGATTGCTGGTTTGGCTCTGAAAGTTGTTATTAACATTCTCCAGCCCCATGAGGCTAACTGGTATGAAGTTGTTTCCTTGGTTGTTGCGATTGCATTAGCTTCAGGATTTGCGACACAATCAGAATATTCTAACCAGAAAGAATTTGCTAAGCTGCAAATGAAGGCTGGTAAGATTATGACTAATGTCGTTCGTAATGGACAGATGGCTGAGGTCATGATTGATGATATCGTTAAGGGCGATGTTATTAAATTACGTGCTGGGGATCAGATCCCTGCAGATGGCTATATCCTTGACGGAAGGATCAAGGTTGACCAGGCGAGTCTGAATGGTGAGTCAGAGCCTGCTAAGAAGGTGGCTCTTGGAGATGCTCCTAGACCAGAGTCACAAGATACTTTTAATGAGTACCTTTTGCTCAGAGGGTCTAATGTTCTTGAAGGTGAAGCCTATATGGTGACTGATACTATTGGAGATGAGACTATGATTGGTTCTATCAATACTTCTCTCCAAGAAGATACCAAGGTTTCACCATCTAATGCTAAACTAGCTAGATTAGCTAAACAGATAGGGGTATTGGGGACAGGAACAGCTATTCTTTATGTGGTGATTACCCTTGTTCAGGCTCTTGTAGGATCTCCTTCTATGGATCTAGCTGCCTGGCTAGCTATCCTTTTATCGATTGGTATGTATGCTGTGACCATTGTTATTATGGCTGTGCCAGAGGGCTTACCCATGATGACTTCCATGGTTGGCGGTATGAACTCTAAGCGCTTGCTCAAAGAATCTATTCTTGTGCGTAATACTGAGTCCATTGAGACAGCAGGCTATATGAATCTGCAATTTTCTGATAAAACAGGGACGATTACGACAGGTAAGATGGAAGTGGTTGATCTTTTGCTGGGGGATGGTCATATTTTCACACGTGAGGACGGAAGTGATCATCAGCAGCTGTCAGAGTTAGAAGATCCTTATCTTGAGGTGCTCAGTCAGGCTGTTGGGCTCAATAATGATGCTTACATCTATAATGAGCAAGGAACTGGCTCTAATCCGACTGACAATACCCTTATGACCTTTCTATATCAGCAGCAGCTGACTGACTTTGATCGAGATCAGATCGTTGATAAAGAACTCTTTGACTCAGCTAAGAAATTTGCCTCTGTGACAACTGAAGATGGTGTGACTTATCTCAAGGGAGCTCCTGAATTTCTGCCTGTTGAGATCACCCACTATTTGGATGCTGCTGGACAAGTACAGCCCTTTACAGCTGAGATCCAAAAAGCATTTATCGCAGGATCTGACTCACAAGCCAATCGAGCTATGCGTGTCTTAGCAGTCCTTAAGATTGTAGAGGACAAGAATATCTTGGTCGCTGGTATCTGTATGCGTGATAATGTTCGCCCAGGTCTGCCAGAGGTGATCAGGCAAGCCAACGAAGCTGGTGTTCAAGTTGTGATGGTAACGGGGGATCGTAAGGAAACAGCAGTTGCCATTGCTAAAGATGCTGGTATCTTGACTAGTGATGAAGAGATTGTCCTGACGCACACAGAGTTAGAGAATTTATCTGACCAGAAAGTCAAGGAAATCTTGCCGAAATTGAGAGTTGTGGCGCGTGCGCTTCCCATGGATAAGAAGCGTCTAGTACAGTTGGCTCAAGATCTTGATATGGTTGTTGGAATGACGGGGGATGGTGTCAATGATGCTGCTGCTTTGAGAGCTGCTGATGTCGGATTTGCCCTGGGTGATGGGACACAGACAGCTCAGTCTGCTAGTGACATGGTTCTTGTTAATAATTCTTTTAACACTATTTTGACAGCTATCCTTTATGGACGTACCATGACCAAGACGGTTCAAAAGTTCCTAATATTTCAGTTGACGGTAAATGTTTCCACCCTAGCCATGTCTGTCTTAGGACCTCTGTTTGGCTTTAGGGAACCATTTACTATTGTTCAGGTTTTGGAGATCAATCTCATCATGGATACTCTCGCGGCTCTGGCCTTTGCTTTGGAGCCTGCTCTCAAGCGCTATCTTAAGGAGAAACCGATCAGGCGCAGTGCTAATATCCTGACAAGATATATGATGAGCGCTATCGGATTTGCAGCTCTCTATATCACTATTATTGCTATTTTGACCTTGACAGATCTTCTAGGCATGCATAAGGTGTTGGATCTGCACACGCCTTTAGAGACATCTACCTTTATGTTCTCCACCTTTGTCTATACTATTTTGGTTAATAGTTTCAATACCCGCAGTGAAACCTTTAATCTTTTGGAAGATATTGGGCAGAATAAGCGCTTCCTGTGGATTATCGGTGGTATCTTTATTGGTCAATCTCTACTAGTCCAGTTTGGTGGTGCCTTTATGTCGACAACACCAATGGATCTTAAGCATTATCTCTATGCCTTTATCTTGAGTTTGGCTGTGATTCCATTTGATTTTCTTCGTAAGTTGATGATCAAAATTTATCGCCAATCTAAGTCATAAAAAGAATGGGACAGAAATCAAATTCTTCGAATGATTGATTTTCTGTCCTGTTTTTTTGGTTTATTGATAGAAATAGTAGAATTGAAAAGACAAAAAAGACGCAAGACATAATGCCTTGCGTCTTTAACAACCTTGATATTATAGAATAAATCAGGTTTATTATCATCATGAATGATAATCTTATTTGAGACCGTATTTTTTGTTGAAACGGTCGACACGTCCGTCTGCTTGTGTAAATTTTTGACGTCCAGTGTAGAATGGGTGTGAATCTGATGAGATTTCGACACGGATCAATGGATAAGTTTCCCCTTCAAATTCTACAGTTTCGTTAGAAGCTTTTGTTGAGCCGCTAAGAAATTGGTAACCAGTAGTTGTATCAAGGAAAACAACTGGACGATACTCTGGATGGATATCTTTTTTCATGTTAAAACAAATTCCTTTCTGCCATAGCTTTTCTAAGCCATAGTTAATAACTCCTTCATTCTAACAAAGTTATGAGTTTTTGGCAAGGCTTTTGCTAAAGAAAATCTGAGTTCACCTGATTTTAGAGGTTGGAAGAATGTATGATTTGGCTAAAGAATTTGCGAGGACTTGCTGTTTCTTGGTGACCACAATGGCGCCAAATTTTCTATGCTGAGCTTGGCTAAGGATGGTCTCAATCTTTGCACCAAAGAGTCGGCTGGTCCAGATGTCTCCATCGATTGAATTTGTTGAGATGATGGTCAGGCTACGAATGGGAGATTGGATAGGATAACCTGTTTTTTTATCCAAGATATGATGGTAGTTTCTGCTGCCATCTTTCAGGTAGCGTTCATAGGTACCTGAGGTGACCACTGATTGATCTCTGATAGCCAGGGTTACTAGGTGGTTTCCTCTAGGAAGCTGAGGATCTTGCAGACCGACTCGCCAGAGATGGTCTAGACTGTGATAAGCAGGTCCAAAGGTCAATACATTGCCACCGAGATTGATCAATCCAGCAGGGGCACCTAGTGATTTAAAGCGCTTGATGATCTGATCGGCAATGTAGCCTTTGGCTATAGCACCGAGATCTATTTTCATACCAGTTTTTTTAAGAAATACGCTCTGATTATGGGGGTGGAGTAGGATATCTGCAGGATCGGTCAAAGAGAGACTTTTGGTGAGATCGTCTTGGCTGGGCACTTTGGCATCAGCAAAGCCGATACGCCAGGTCTGTACTAAGGGACCAAGTGAGATGTTAAGCCAGCTGTCTGGAGCTAGGCTATGTTTCTTTCCAAGTGAGATCAGCTCAAACAGTTCAGAGTGGACAGATACAGCTTCTAGACCGGCTTTTTGGTTGATCACTGATAACTCAGACTGAGGATCATTGGCCGAGAAGCGCTGGTTATAGAGATGGAGTAGACGCACTCCTTCATCTAGGATAGGCTCTGGATCTTGATGGTAGATGCTCATCTGGATGTGGGTGCCCATGAGCTTGATTTCCCTAGTGCGAAGTGGCACTGGCTAAGGTCTCCTTGATTTCCTTATAGATTTGTTCGTTTTCTTCTAAGCTGTAAGAATTGGCTCCGCTAGCCAGTGGATGTCCCCCGCCATCGTGGCGTTTGGCAATGTCATTGATGACAGCTTTTTTACTGCGCAGGCGAACACGATAATGCCCCTCAGGCTGCTCGACAAAAATTGCCCAAGATTGAACGCTATCAATTTTTCCTGGGCTCCCTACGATGGCAGAGCTTTCAGCTTCTGTGACCTGAAATTTATCCAGTATGTCACGCGTCAGGGTCACTCTAGCAGCACCGTTTTGATCGACTTGAAGGTGGTCAAATATATAGCCTTGAAGTTTAGCGATTTTAAAGCTAAAACTGTCCATTTGACGAGAAATAGCTGCAAAATCAAAGTCAAATGCCCGCAAGTTAGCTGCAATTTTCAATGTTTTAGGGCTGGTAGCGTCGTAGAGAAAGCGGCCAGTATCGCCAACAATACCAGCATAAAGGAGGCGAGCCGCCTCATCGGTCAGCTTAAGATCAGTTTCTTGGGCAAAATCAGTGATGATTTCGCTGGCTGAAGAGGCTTGGGTATCAACATAGAGTATATCACCATAAGGATCTTCGTTGGGATGATGGTCAATTTTTATGAGAAATTTTCCCCTAGTGTAGCGGTCATCATCAATGCGAGGTGTGTTGGCAGTGTCTGTCACGATGACTAGAGCTTCTTGATAGGTACTGTCGTCAACAGTATCCATCTTGCCCAGCCAGCCTAAGCTCGGTTCGTCACTGCCCGTTGCTAGCACAGCTTTATCAGGAAAATTATGACGCAAAATTTCCCGCAGCCCTAGCTGACTGCCTAGGGCGTCCGGATCAGGCCTTTGGTGGCGGTGGATGATGATGGTATTGTAGGATTTGATGGTCTCTAAAATATTTTTAAATGTTGACATAGCAAGATTTAACCTTTCTAATTCTACACAGGAGGTAGCAGAAAAACGCAGTGCAAGTCAGTGATAAAACTAGACCTATTGCTGATATAGGCATGACTGCTATGCACATTATACCATAAGCTAAAGTATGGAAAAAAAAGAGCCTGGGACAACAAAATTAAAACCGTGATTTTTTTCACGGTTTACTGATTGAGTCCCACTCTCTTTAGAAGAGTTTTAATGAATATCCTTATACTCTGCTTCTAGTCCACGTTTAACAGCTGGACGTTCCGCAATTTTCTTTGTCCAGGCCTGTAGATTTTTGTATTCTGCGACATTGAGGAAGATTCCTGCACGGTCCCAGATTTTATCTTGAGCAAGGCGGCCATACCAAGACCAGATGGCTATATCGGCGATGGTGTAGTTGTCGCCTGCGATATAAGGCTTGTTGGCTAATTCTTTATCTAAAAGATCAAGCTGACGCTTGGCTTCCATGGCGAAGCGGTTGATGGCATACTCGATTTTTTCGGGTGCATAGTGGAAGAAGTGGCCAAATCCACCTCCAAGGAATGGGGCAGCTCCTGTTTGCCAGAAGAGCCAGTTGAGGACCTCATTGCGTTCAGCTGGATCTTTTGGAATGAGCTGATCAAATTTATCTGCTAGATAAAGGAGGATATTAGCAGATTCAAAGACTCGGACAGGCTTGTCACCTGATAGGTCTAAGAGGGCTGGGATTTTAGAGTTAGGGTTAATAGCGACAAAGTCAGAACCAAACTGATCCCCATCACTGATGGAAATTTTGTAAAGATTGTAAGCAGCCTCAGCAATTCCCAATTCTTTTAGCTCTTCAAGCATAATGGTCGCCTTAATCCCATTAGGAGTCCCTAAGGAATAAAGTTGGAAGGGGTGTTCTCCTTTAGGAAGTGTTTGATCGAAGCGAGCTCCAGCAGTCGGTTGATTGATCGATCCCCAAGCGCCCCCAATACTGGATGGATTTTCCCAAACTTCAGGCAGTTTGTAGTCAGACATGGTCTTACCTCCAATTATTTTAGTTATGGCCTTATGCTACCAAAATACGGTCATGATTTCAAAAAATTGATCGATCTAGGTCTTGAATTTTTGCTTAGTTGTGATAAGATAGGAAAAATATTTTAAAGGAGATTAGACATGTTTCAATCACTAGCTAAGACCGAACTGCACTGCCATTTGGATGGTTCCTTATCTTTAGATGCTATTAGACAGTTGGCCCAGATGGCCGATCGTTCTCTTCCAGAGTCTGATGATGCTTTAAAAGCGCTAGTGACAGCTCCATCCGATTGCCAAGATCTCATGGACTATCTCAAAACATTTGATTTTATCAGGCCCCTTCTTCAAACTAAGGAAGCTTTGGCACTTGCCGCTTATGATGTGGCGAGACAGGCTGCTAAGGAAAATGTTATCTATATGGAGGTTCGCTATGCGCCTGAGTTTTCTATGGATCGGGGATTGAAGGCGACTGAAACCTTGGATGGTGTTTTGACTGGTCTCAAGCGGGCTCAGGATGAATTTGGTATTGTGTCTCGTGCTTTGGTCTGTGGGATGCGTCAATCTGATCCTGCTGTCACACGGGATATTTTGTCAGCGATAGCAGAGTACGCACCCAAAGGGTTTGCTGGCTTTGATTTTGCTGGTGATGAACATGGCTTTCCACCAGCTAAAATAAAAGCCTTGATCCAGGACGTTCAAGCGTTAGGGTATCCGATGACCCTTCATGCTGGAGAATGTCGTTGTCCAGAGCATGTCAGTCAAACCTTAAGTCTTGGGATCAAACGTATGGGGCATGTGGCAGCGATTGCGCATCATCCAGATATCATTCAAGACTTTGTCTCTCAAGGAGCAGTTGCTGAGATGTGTTTGACTAGTAATTTGCAGACTAGGGCAGTTGCCAGCTTGTCGGACTATCCTTATCAGGCGCTCTATGAGGCAGGAGCTAAGATTACGATTAATACAGATAACCGAACAGTGTCTGATACAAACTTGTCAAAGGAATACAGTCTGTTTCACCATCACTTTGGAACTGAGATATCCGATTTTCTAAGATTTAATCAAAATGCTTTAGAGGCTGCCTTTGTTTCCGAACGGGAGAAAAAAGTGCTTCAAGATAGGTTGGTAGAGGCCTACAAGCCTTATCTATGAGCGGAAGCAATTTTTTTGTGATATAATCAAATCACTTGATTATATGGAGGAAACTATGGCTTTAGCTAAGATTGTTTATGCGAGTATGACTGGTAATACCGAAGAGGTTGCTGATATTGTAGCAGAAAAACTACAAGAGCTCGGTCATACGGTCGACGTCGATGAGTGTACGACAGTTGATGCTGTGGACTTTGAGGATGCGGACATCGTTATTGTGGCGACCTATACCTACGGCGATGGAGACTTACCAGATGAGATTGTTGATTTTTATGAAGATCTGGGTGATCTTGATTTGTCAGGTAAGATTTATGGTGTCGTTGGCTCTGGAGATACCTTCTATGATTATTTTTGTAAATCCGTTGATGAGTTCGATGAGCAGTTTGCTAGGACTGGTGCTACAAAAGGGGCAGACTCTGTCAAGGTAGATCTCTCTGCTGAAGATGAAGATATCGAAAATCTTGAATCCTTTGCAGAGAGCTTATCTGCCCAAGTAGGATAATGATGAGGTGGGATTGGAGTTTACGTTCCAATCTTTTTTGATGGTATTTGTGCTAGAAGGGTGGTAGGCATGAAAAAGGGACATAGAGAGTTGGGGGAGCCTTTTTTGAGGCGTCTGCTGGCCTGGTTGGCCTTGATCTTTGTTCTCTTGTATGTGGGGTTTGTGCTCAGTCGTTATTGGGAGGTGATTGTGAGCTATAGCCATTTGGATAGAGATTTTCAAAATCTGGCTCACCATCTTTCAAAGGCTAACCTGATTGATTTTTGCGTTCTGATTCTATTAACCGCTATGGGCTCGGCTGTTCCTTTTTTATCCAATGGCCTTCTAGCGATTTTTAATGGTATTGTTTTTGGGCCTTGGTTGGCCTTGGTCATGAATCTTTTAGCCAACATCCTTGGAAACTGGTTGATGATTCTGGTATTAAGAAAGATTAGCTTAGTTGGGCACGAACAAGCCTTTACAGATAAGTTAGCTATCTTGGAGCGGATCAATGAGCCTTATTTGGCTATTTGTATTGGCTATATGGTTCCTATATTTCCGACCCTTTTGGTTAATTATCTTGTCATCAAGGGTCATTTAGAAACAAGGTATTGGCTGGTGAGTGTATTGATTGGCGTCTTTCCTACTAGTTGTCTTTACGCTTTTGGCGGCGATGCTATTATTAGGGGAAATATCAAACGACTATTCTTTATTTTATTGTTTGTAGTATTGAGCTATCTATTGGTCAAAATCATGATAAAGCGTATAAAGACCTAGTTTTACTAGGTTTTTTTTGCTATAATTTTTTCAATCATTCTAGGGAGGATTTTATGGATTTAGTGGCGATTAGACAAGAGATTGACCAAACTGACTCAGAATTGGTTAGGCTCATTGAAAAGCGAATGGACTTGGTGTCACAGGTAGCGGCTTATAAGCGGGAAACAGGTAAGGCGATACTTGACCATGCTAGAGAGGAAGAGGTGTTAGCAAAAGTCTCTGAGCGTGTATGTAATGTAAGCTATAGACCCTATATTGTTGATACTTTTGTTGATATGATGAGGCATTCTAGAGCTTATCAAACGAGTGTCCTTAAGGATCGATAGCTAAGGGAAAGAGGCGTTTGATGGTTTTACAATTGAAAAAATGGTCGTCCTACCTTTTTTTATCTCTGATTATTGGTGTGGTGACTGGGGTAATTGACATGATTTTTGGTCGAGTTTTGCTGGCTATTGGTGATTATCGTGATCAGCATATCTCCGTTCTGCTGCCTTTTTTAGCCTTGGCTGGTCTTGTCAGTGTGTGGCTCTATCAGCGCTTTGGTGGAGAGAGTCAGAAAGGAATGGGACTGTTATTTGAGGCAGGACAGCGTAAGCGTGAAAAGATTCCAGTTATACTGATTCCTTTGGTAATGATTAGCACTTGGCTGACGCATTTATTTGGAGGGAGTGCCGGCAGGGAAGGTGTTGCCGTACAGATCGGTGCTAGCCTGTCTCACTGGGTAGGTAGACATCTGCCCTATCAGGATGCTTCTAGAATCTTTCTAGTTGCAGGTATGGCAGCTGGTTTTGCAGGTCTTTTTCAGACCCCTCTAGCTGCGACTTTCTTTGCTTTAGAAGTCCTGGTAGTTGGTCAGTTAGCAGTAGAGGCTTTGCTGCCTGCTTTAATAGCTTCTTTGAGTGCTAGTTTTACCTCGCATAGTCTTGGTTTGGAGAAATTTTCAGTATTTTTGTCTTTTCATCTAAAAGAGACCCCTATGCTATGGCTTAAATTGGCCCTTCTTGGTCTTTGCTTTGGTTTAGTTGGTAGAGCCTTTGCTTTCAGTTTAGCTTGGTCAAAAAAATTTGTCAGTCAGCGTTTGTCTAATCCTTATCACCGTATCCTACTGATTAGTATAGTTTTGAGCATCCTTCTCTACGCCTTATGGCAGGGGAGATATGCAGGACTGGGAACTAATTTGATTGGTTTTAGTTTTGAGACTCAGCAGGTCTATCTATGGGACTGGCTGGTTAAGTTGGTATTGACAGTATTGACTCTGTCAGCTGGTTTTCAAGGCGGAGAAGTGACACCATTGTTTGCCATAGGAGCTACTTTGGGTGTTGTCTTAGCAGGATTCTGGGGCTTACCGGTGATGCTGGTAGCAGCTCTCGGCTATGCTGTTGTATTTGGATCAGCCACCAATACGCTGTTGGCGCCAATTTTTATTGGGGGAGAGGTATTTGGATTTGCTAATCTTCCTTATTTTATTCTTGTAGCAGCTGTTGCTTATAGTTTGGGACATAAAACTAGCATTTATAGCTTGCAAAAACGTTGATGATAGGGTAGAATGATTTTATGCGTGTGTAATGGACATGCATGAATAAAACGGCTAATCCGCTGGGACAAGGCACCTATGATTAGTAAGATAGGAGAATTTTAAATGAATCCATTAATCCAAAGTTTGACTGAAAGTCAATTGCGCACTGATATTCCTGATTTCCGTCCTGGTGACACTGTTCGTGTTCACGCTAAGGTTGTCGAAGGAAATCGTGAACGTATTCAGGTCTTTGAAGGTGTTGTTATTTCTCGTAAAGGACAAGGCATCTCAGAAATGTATACTGTTCGTAAGATTTCTAGTGGTATCGGTGTGGAACGTACTTTCCCAATTCATACCCCACGTGTTGACAAGATTGAAGTCACTCGTTATGGTAAGGTACGTCGTGCTAAATTGTACTACCTACGTGCTCTTCAAGGTAAGGCTGCACGTATCAAAGAAATCCGCCGTTAATTTAGTTTAGAGATTTCTGTTTCTAAACCATTAATGGCATGAGAATCTGTCCCTTGATGGACAGGTTTTTTCATAAGTCCCCTTAGTTAAATGGATATAACATCTCCCTCCTAAGGAGCAGTTGCTGGTTCGATTCCGGCAGGGGATATGAGATTAGTAGTCAGTGACTATGGAAGAAGTTGAGTTTTCTGTTGAACTCAGCTTTTTATTAAACTCTTGCTTCTCTTACTTGCTAGTGCTACAATATCTTGTATGATAATTGGAAAAGAGACACAAGATATTGTGATAGAAGGGACTAATTTTGAAATTTGTCTATATTAGTCTTAGTGGTAATACTAAGGCCTTTGTACAGAAGTTGGTTGATCATTTTGCCTTTAATCATCCTGAATTGCCAGTTGATACTTTGGATGTTAAAGACTTGGTCAAAAGTGGTGCGAGTTATCCTGATTTGACGGAGGACTATATCGCTTTTTTGCCTACTTATTTAGAAGGTGGCAATGGTATTGATAATGGGGATCAAGAGATTTTGACGACTGACTTACGCCATCTAATTGCTAAAGGCGATAATGCTAAGCATTGCTTAGGTGTTATCGGAAGTGGTAATCGCAATTTTAATAATCAATTTTGTTTAACTGCCTACCAATATGCAGAGCAGTTTGGCTTTCCTGTCTTGGATGTGTATGAGATGCGTGGCTTGACAGCTGATGTAGAGCGTATTGCACAAAAAATTTTGGACGTCTATCATCTGAGCTAGGTAGGCTGCTGGACTAACAGTCTTTATTTTCTTGACGTATTGCTGCACTGAGTTAGTAAATTTGAAGTGCATGAAGAAGTCAGTAAAGTTGACTTGGTGCTGTATTCTTGGGGTGGTGGACAAATTATCTGAATTGTGCTAAAATTCTAGCATATATTAGGAGGGGCTATCTGATGCGGGATGATATCAAAATTAACGATCGAGCTTTGGCGATTAGTGATAAGCTCGTTGAGAAACTAGAGTCGGTCTTTGATCCTGAAATTGAGTTAGATATTTATAATCTGGGATTAATTTATGAGATTAATCTGGATGAAAATGGCCATTGTCAGGTTGTCATGACTTTTACAGATGTTGGTTGTGGCTGCGAAGACACGCTTCCTATTGATCTGGTAGAAGTTCTTAAGACGATTGATGAGATCAAAACTGCCAGTGTAGAGGTTGTCTGGCAGCCGGTTTGGCGCTTGACCCGTATCAGCCGTTTGGGTCGTATTACGCTAGGTATTGCTCCTAAATAATTGTTTCATATAGAGAGAAGGATGTCTTATGACAGAAGAGATGAAAGCCTTACGTCACCGTTCAGCTGTTTATGATAGCATGGTTAAGTCACCTAATCGGGCGATGTTGCGTGCTACGGGAATGACAGACCAAGATTTTGATAGTCCTATCGTCGGTGTGATTTCGACTTGGGCTGAGAATACACCTTGTAATATTCATCTGCATGATTTTGGAAAAATCACTAAAAAAGGTGTCAAATCTGCAGGAGCTTGGCCTGTGCAGTTCGGTACAATTACGGTTGCTGATGGGATTGCGATGGGAACACAAGGGATGCGTTATTCTTTGACTTCTCGTGATATTATTGCAGATTCTATCGAGGCTGCTATGGGAGGGCATAATGTTGATGCTTTCGTAGCGATTGGTGGTTGTGATAAAAATATGCCTGGTTCTATGATCGCTATCGCCAATATGGATATCCCTGCTATTTTTGCCTATGGTGGAACTATCGCACCTGGTAATCTCGACGGTAAGGATATTGATTTAGTTTCGGTGTTTGAAGGAGTTGGACACTGGAACAATGGTGATATGACTAAGGAAGAGCTGCGCCAGATTGAGTGTAATGCCTGCCCTGGCCCTGGTGGTTGTGGTGGTATGTATACGGCTAATACTATGGCGACAGCTATTGAAGTTATGGGTATGAGCCTTCCTGGGTCATCGTCTCACCCTGCTGAATCAGCTGAGAAAAAAGCTGATATTGAAGAAGCTGGTCGTGCTGTTGTCAATATGCTTAAAATGGGCTTGAAACCATCGGATATCTTGATACGTGAAGCTTTTGAAGACGCTATTACTGTGACAATGGCTCTGGGTGGTTCAACCAACTCAACCCTTCACCTTTTGGCTATTGCCCATGCTGCCAATGTGGATCTGAGCCTTGAAGATTTTGATGCTATTCAACAAAAGGTACCGCATTTAGCTGACTTGAAGCCCTCAGGACAGTATGTTTTCCAAGACCTGTATAATGTTGGTGGTGTACCGGCTGTTATGAAGTATTTGTTGGCTAATGGTTTTCTTCACGGGGATCGTATGACCTGTACTGGTAAAACGGTTGCTGAAAATCTAGCTGAATTCCCAGATTTAACACCAGGTCAAAAGGTTATCATGCCACTTAATAGTCCTAAGCGTGAAGATGGTCCATTGATCATTCTTAAAGGTAACTTGGCGCCTGAAGGTTCTGTAGCCAAGGTATCTGGTGTCAAAGTACGTCGCCATGAAGGGCCTGCCAAGGTCTTTGATTCCGAGGAAGAGGCAATCGAAGCAGTCCTTGCAGATGATATTGTTGATGGTGATGTTGTTGTGGTCCGTTACGTTGGTCCTAAAGGTGGTCCTGGTATGCCAGAGATGCTATCACTCTCATCAATGCTTGTTGGTAAAGGTCAAGGAGACAAGGTCTGCTTGATTACAGATGGTCGATTCTCTGGTGGGACTTATGGATTGGTTGTTGGTCATGTGGCCCCAGAAGCTCAAGATGGTGGTCCTATCGCTTACCTGCGTACAGGTGATGTTGTCGTCGTTGACCAGGATACCAAAGAAATTACGATGAAAGTCTCTGATGAGGAAATCGAGCGTCGTAAGTCTGAGACAGTTATTCCGCCTTTGTATTCACGAGGTGTTCTCGGTAAGTATGCTCATATCGTATCATCAGCTTCTAGGGGAGCTGTGACTGATTTCTGGAATCGTGAAGAAAATAATAAATAGGTTGATTAGAGCTAGAAGCTATTCTGGCTCTTTTCTATGATTAAGAAGGGAGAATATATGAGACAATTATTACCTGGGTTAAGTCTGACAGCTATGCTAGCTCTTGTATCTCTGATACTTGGTCACTTTGTTCCTTTGATAGGTTCCAGTGTCTTTGCGATTATATTGGGGATCTTGGCTAATCAGTTTTTGAATCTGGGAGATGGTTATAAGTCCGGGATTAATTACAGTGGTAAGAAGGTACTTCAGTATTCTATTATCATTTTGGGATTTAGCATGTCTGTAGGGTCAGTCTCTAAGACAGGCCTAGAAACTCTGAGGATTTCTATCGGTACGATCATCATTGCTTTTGTGGTTGCGTATATAGCTGGTCGTCTTTTCAAAGTGTCTCGTCCTTTGAATATTTTAGTTGGTTTTGGAACTGCTATCTGTGGTGGTTCGGCTATTGCAGCTGCTTCCCCGATTTTAGAGGCAGATGATGAAGATGTTGCCTTGTCTATTTCAACCATTTTTCTTTTTAATATCATAGCTGTCTTTCTTTTCCCTTTTTTGGGACATATGATGTCTATGACTCATCAAGATTTTGGGCTTTGGGCAGGGACAGCGATTAATGATACTTCTTCGGTAGTTGCAGCTGGCTATAGTTATAGTCAAGAAGCAGGTGACTATGCGACAGTGGTTAAGCTGGCGCGTGCGCTGATGATTGTCCCAGCCTGTTTAATAATGGCTGGCGTAAAAACCTATAGCAGTCAAAGGCACTCGGAGTCCTTTAGCTTTGCCAGGGTATTTCCTTGGTTTATTCTGTGGTTTTTTATCGCATCGCTAATTAGCTCGTTAGGTATTCTTCCCAAAGAAATAGTTCCTTATGCCAAGGGAATATCACAATTTTTAATGGCAATGGCTCTAGCTGGTATTGGTTGCCAAGTTTCTTTTGCTCGTTTTAGGCAAGTTGGTCTTGCCCCTGTGATGACGGGGGCTGTAACCTGGGCAGCAGTAGCAATCAGTAGTTTAATACTAAAACAGATCCTATATTGATTGCTGACCGCTAAAAGGAATCGTGCTATAATAGCAAGGATGATTAAATAGGAGAGTGCTATATGCCACGAAAAAGAAATAAACCGTTAGATAATGGGATTGATTATACGCTTATTATACCAGTGTTTTTACTGATTATTATTGGTATTGTAGCTATTTATACAGCTACTTACCATGACTACCCTCATGCGATTATACCGACCTTGTTGCAGCAAATCGTTGGTATCATCGCTGGATGTTTGGCTGCAGTAGTGGTGATGTACTTCAATGTTGAAAGACTCTGGCGGATAACTCCATATCTCTATGGTTTGGGTCTGGCATTGATGGTCTTGCCGATTTTTATTTATAGTCCAACCTTGGTAGCATCGACAGGAGCTAAGAACTGGGTCAGTATTGGATCTATTACCTTATTTCAGCCATCTGAGTTTATGAAGATTGCTTATATTTTGATGCTGGCTAGGGTCGGTGTCTGGTTTAAAGATACTTATCGTGATGAGGAGCCCAGTCTCAAAAAAGATGGACGTCTGCTCTTGATGTATGGTGCTGTCACCTTACCAATTTTAATTTTATTAGTCTTTCAAAAAGATATGGGGACTGCTATGGTCTTTATGGCTATTCTAGCAGGATTGATTGTCTTGTCAGGTGTCGCTTGGAAGATTATTCTGCCGGTTGTTTTGACAGTTGCCCTAGGATTTCTAATCTTTTTACTCTTGTTTACGTCTCAGTGGGGTAAGGAATGGCTGTTTTCTATGGGAATGAAGACCTATCAGATCAATCGGGTATCAGCTTGGCTGGATCCTTTTGCCTATGAATCTGGTATTGCCTACCAACAGGTTCAGAGTCTATTAGCTATTGGTAATGGTGGGGTGTTTGGCCGTGGATTTAATGTTTCAGAAGTGGCGATTCCTGTAAGAGAATCTGATATGATCTTCACAGTTATCGCAGAAGATTACGGCTTTTTAGGGTCGCTCATTGTTTTACTCTTGTATTTGATTTTGATCTTTAGAATGTTGAAAATCACAATAGAATCCAATAATGTTTTCTACACTTACATTTCTACAGGATTTATCATGATGATTCTATTTCATATTTTTGAAAATATCGGAGCAGCTGTAGGATTACTTCCTCTGACTGGAATTCCCCTTCCGTTTATCTCCAAAGGTGGCTCCGCTCTCATGTCCAATATTATCGGTGTGGGGCTAGTCTTATCCATGTCTTATCAAAATCAGCTAGCTAAAGAGCGTTCCAAAACATCTAAAAAGGCTTGAGAATATATTGATTAAATCAGACTGAAAAGAGGGTTTCAGTCTGATTTGTTTTATGGCTCAATTTTTTAGAGAATAAGTCTAAAAGGGCATAATAGCAAGGTTTTTAGTCTTTAAATAGATGCAAACAGCTTGAAAATATGTTACAATAGAATGTATGAAATTTCATGATTATATTTGGGATTTGGGAGGGACCTTACTCGATAATTATGAGCTGTCAACTAAAGCTTTTTGCGATACGCTCCAAGATTTTGGAGTTGAGGCAGATCATGATGCTGTCTACAGACAGCTTAAAATCTCAACGCAAGCAGCTATAGCTCGCTTTATCCCAGACCAGCCTACTTTTCTAGCCAAGTACAAAGATAGGGAAGCTAAGGAATTGGCTCATCCTATTTTGTTTCCAGGTGCAAAAGAGATCCTGAAGGCTATTGTGGCCTCTGGGGGTCGTAATTTTCTGATTTCGCACCGTAATCACTTGGTTTTAGATATTTTAGAAAGAGCTGGGATTGCAGCCTATTTTACTGAGGTAGTAACCAGTGAGAGTGGCTTTGCTAGGAAACCTAATCCTGAATCCATGATCTATCTAAGAGAGAAGTATCATTTGACCAATGCGGTCGCTATTGGTGATCGTGCTATTGATTGTCAGGCAGCTCAAGAGGCTGGCCTGACTGCCCTGTTGTTTGATGGGACTAAAACATTAGAAGAAACGGTAGAATAAGTATGTCTGAAGAAGTAAACAATACAGATGCTCTAGCCCAAGAATATGATGCTAGTCAAATCCAGGTTTTAGAAGGACTTGAGGCTGTGAGAATGCGCCCGGGGATGTATATCGGTTCGACCTCAAAGGAAGGTCTGCATCATCTCGTTTGGGAAATTGTGGATAATTCAATTGATGAGGCATTGGCAGGATTTGCTAGTCATATTGAGGTCTTTATTGAAGAAGATAATTCTATTACAGTTGTTGATGATGGTCGGGGAATTCCTGTCGATATTCAAGAAAAGACTGGACGTCCTGCCGTAGAGACAGTTTTTACGGTTCTTCACGCTGGTGGAAAATTCGGCGGTGGCGGCTACAAGGTATCTGGTGGTCTTCATGGTGTCGGTTCTTCCGTCGTAAATGCTTTATCAACAGTCCTTGATGTTAAAGTTCATAAGAATGGTAAGATTCACTACCAAGAATATCATCGGGGAGCAGTCGTAGAGGACTTGAAAGTCATTGGAGAAACTGACCGTACAGGGACAACGGTTCACTTTTGTCCGGATCCAGAGATCTTTAAAGAGACGATTGTTTATGATTTTGATAAATTGGCTAAGCGAGTCCAAGAGCTAGCTTTTCTTAATAAGGGTTTGAGAATTTCTATTACTGACAAGCGTCCAGATAGTCAGCAAGAAAAACACTTCCATTATGAGGGTGGGATTTCAAGCTATGTCGATTATCTTAATGAGAATAAGGACGTTCTTTTTGAAACCCCTATCTATACCGATGGCGAACTGGATGGTATTTCTGTCGAAGTTGCTATGCAATACACCGGAACTTATCACGAAACGGTTCTCAGTTTTGCTAATAATATTCATACCCATGAAGGTGGTACCCACGAGCAAGGTTTCCGTACAGCCTTGACACGTGTTATCAATGATTATGCACGTCAAAATAAACTCCTAAAAGAAAAGGATGATAACTTATCTGGGGAAGATGTTCGAGAAGGTTTGACAGCTATTATCTCAGTTAAGCATCCTAATCCTCAATTTGAAGGTCAAACCAAGACTAAGTTAGGAAATTCTGAAGTCGTTAAGATTACTAATCGCCTTTTCAGTGATGCCTTTTCACGTTTCCTTCTTGAAAATCCACAAGTGGCTAAGAAGATTGTTGAAAAAGGAATTTTGGCTTCCAAAGCTCGTATTGCTGCTAAGCGTGCACGGGAGGTCACTCGTAAAAAATCAGGGCTTGAGATTTCTAATCTTCCTGGTAAGCTGGCGGACTGCTCGTCTAATAATGCTAGTCAAAATGAGCTCTTCATCGTTGAGGGGGATTCGGCAGGTGGATCAGCTAAATCTGGCCGCAATCGTGAATTTCAGGCTATCTTACCTATTCGTGGTAAGATCTTAAATGTTGAAAAAGCTAGCATGGATAAGATTTTGGCCAATGATGAAATCCGTAGCTTGTTCACGGCTATGGGGACAGGATTTGGTGCTGATTTTGATGTGAGCAAGGCACGCTATCACAAACTTGTTATTATGACGGATGCCGATGTCGATGGAGCACATATTCGGACTTTATTGTTAACTTTGATTTATCGCTTTATGCGGCCGGTACTTGAGGCTGGTTATGTCTATATTGCGCAGCCGCCTATTTATGGTATCAAGGTCGGTAGTGAGATTAAGGAATATATCCAACCAGGAACGGATCAAGAAACTCAACTTCAAGAAGCACTTGACCGCTATACAACTGGGCGCTCTAAGCCAACGGTTCAACGTTATAAGGGACTGGGGGAAATGGATGACCATCAGTTGTGGGAAACGACCATGGATCCAGATAACCGCTTAATGGCACGTGTTTCTGTTGATGACGCTGCGGAAGCAGATAAAATTTTCGATATGCTGATGGGAGACCGGGTAGAGCCACGTCGCGAATTTATTGAGGAAAATGCTGTTTACAGTACCTTGGATATCTAGTGATAAAGAGGCTGTTACAGCTTTGTAACCAAGTTTTTTTGATATGTCTCCATAACTATGTTATAATGGGGCGTAATATGTGATATTGTGAAGGTATTCTATACCTTTGACACTAAAGGAGAAAACATGTCGGGTATTTTAGTGCTGAGTATAGTCCTCATTATCGTATTGGTTGCGGGCTACTTAATCGGCGTTATTATTAGAAAGAGAAATGATTCGTTACTGGCAGGATTAGATGAGAGAAAAAAAGCTCTCTTTAATGCTCCGGTCGATCAAGATCTGGAAAAAGTCAAAAAACTCAATTTGATTGGTCAGAGTCAGACGACTTTCCGTGAATGGAACCAAAAATGGACCGACCTAGTTGAAAATTCACAGGATGATATCAGTAATCAGATCGTTGAAGCAGAGCACTTGAATGATTCCTTTCGCTTTCTCAAGGTTAGCAATGCTATTGGAACTATTGAGAGCCAGCTTGATTTAGCTGAAGAAGATATCGCTTCTGTGCGTGATGCTCTTGCTATCCTTCAAGAACAAGAGGATAAAAATAGCGCACGTGTCAAGCATGCTTTAGATCTCTTTGAAGATTTAAAGGCAAGCATTAAAGATAATGCAGATAACTTCGGGACTACCAAGTCTGAAATTGATAAGCAGCTCAAAAATATTGAGTTGGAGTTTTCTCAGTTTGTAACGCTTAATACAACTGGTGATCCAGTAGAAGCGGCAGAGATATTAGACCGTTCTGAAGAACATACGATTGCTCTGGGACAGATAACAGAGAAAATTCCAGCTATTGTTGCTAAGCTTGAAGATGATTTTCCCGATCAGTTGGATGATTTGGAAACTGGATACAGAAAGCTCTTAGAAGCCCATTATCATTTTCCAGAGCGCAATATTGAACGTCGTTTCCAAGATATTAGAGAATCTATCTCGAGTAATGCTGAAGGTATGGTCAATTTAGATTTGGATCGTGCCAATGAAGAAAACGATGATATTCAGGAAAAAATTGATAGCCTTTATGCTATATTTGAGCGTGAGATTGATGCCCACAAGCAAGTTATGAAGGACAGTAAGATTCTGCCTAAATATCTTGAGCATGCCAAAGGCAATAATGACCAAATCAATGCTGAGATGGATCGTCTCAATGAGATCTATATCATTGAGGATAATGAAACCCTCAGTGTTCAAAAATTTGCTAAGGAGCTGGAAAAGATTGAAGGTGATACCATTCCAGCTATTGAGAACTTTGCTACCCAGGACAAGCCCTATTCTGAGCTTAAGGTTATATTTGATGAAGCGCTTAAGACTTTAGCTATTGTTGAGGAAGGTCAAATTGAGCTCAGTAAAGAACTTAAGAGTATTGAGCGTATTGAGAATGATTCTCGCATCAAGGCAGACGATTTTATTAATCAGTTGCATACGATTAAGCGTTTTATGGAAAAGCGAAATTTACCGGGGATTCCTCAAGATTTTCTCAGTATTTTCTTTACTGCTAGTGAACATTTGGAAACGCTCATGGATGAGCTTGGTAAGAAGCGAATTAAAATCAATTTAGTGGCTCGCTTGACAGAGTCGGCAGCTTCCTCTATGGATCTATTGGTTGAAACGACTTATCGTGTCGTTCAAAATGCTATCCTGACTGAGCAGCTCTTGCAGTATTCCAACCGCTATCGCAGCTTTGAACCTGCTGTGCAAGAAAGTTTTGAGATTGCACTGAGATTGTTTGAAAATGAGTATGACTACAAGTCATCTTTTGAGGAAATTTCATACGCTTTAGAGCTGGTTGAGCCAGGCGTTACAGATCGATTTGTATCATCTTATCAAAGAACACGTGAAATTATTAGATTTTAATCCTAAAACCTGGGCTAAAGTGCCTAGGTTTTTTGATTTTGCTACTGATTATTTTGTGAATAGAATTTCTAAGAGAGGTGGCTTGTGCTATCTGACCTTGTAGCAAATATGATATAATATGATTTACTGATTAGTAGGTAGAAAGGGGGATCTTCTGTGATTGGCACAAGTAAGGAAGCTGAGCGCGTTGTCCTATTGGCAGTTGAGCTGCCAGATACGCAAAATTTTGCCATGTCCTTTCAGGAATTGGAAAATTTAGCTAAGACGGCTGGTGCCCAAATTGTTACTAGGTGCGTACAAAAGCGGCAGCGTTATGACAGCAAGTCCTTAATTGGTTCAGGGAAACTCCAAGAAATATCTGCTTTGGTAGATGCTGAAGATATTGATACTATTATTGTCAATAACCGTTTAACACCACGACAAAATGTTAATCTAGAGGAGGCATTGGGAGTTAAGGTAATTGACCGGATGCAGTTGATCTTAGATATTTTTGCTATGCGAGCACGTAGCTATGAAGGTAAACTTCAGGTGCATTTGGCCCAGCTTAAATATATGTTACCTCGTTTAGCAGGTCGGGGAGTGATGCTCAGTCGTCAGGCTGGAGGTATCGGTAGCCGCGGTCCTGGTGAAAGCCAGTTGGAGCTCAATCGCCGTTCGATTCGTAATCAAATTGCAGATATTGAGCGTCAGCTTCAGCAGGTTGAAAAAAATAGAGAGAAGCTACGGGATAAGAGGATGGACGAATCCACCTTTAAAATCGGTTTGATCGGCTATACAAATGCTGGAAAATCTACACTGTTAAATGTTTTAACAGATGACCAACAGTATGAGGCAGACGAACTCTTTGCAACCTTGGATACAACGACGAGAAAGATCCATCTCAAGGATCAATTCCAAGTTACACTGACTGATACGGTAGGCTTTATACAAGATCTGCCAACTGAGCTCGTTGCAGCCTTCAAATCGACTCTTGAAGAGAGTAGAGAAGTTGATCTCCTCCTTCACCTTATTGATGCTAGTGACCCTAACCATAGTCAACAAGAGAGGGTTGTCATGGATATTCTTGAGGATTTAGGGATGGAGGATATTCCTAGACTGGCTATTTATAATAAAATGGACAAGGTTGATCATCTGATTCCTACAGCCTTTCCCAATATCAGACTCTCTCTTAAAGATCCTAATAGTCGTAATATTTTACGACATCAGATTATTGATGAAATTGAACAAATTTTTGTTCCCTTTACTATCAGACTGGGGCTAGAAAATTATCATAAATGGTATGAGTTGAGTAAATTTGCCTTGATGGATCCTTTGGATTTTAAAGAGTCTAGCGAAGAAATCAAGGGATTTATTGCTGAAAACAATAAATGGAGGTTAGAAGATTTCTATGACTGATATGCTAGATCTAGCGATACGTTATGGGGGCTATACTAGCTTGGACAGGGTTTACTTGCAGACTCATTTGCAAAAATTAAGCCCTAAGCAGCAGTTAGAAATGATTGCACCACCTCCAAGTGTTGTGAATGCTTATTTTGCAGAAATCTATCAAAAGCAAGGGCCTAAAGAGGCGACAGATTATTATTTGGAATTGAGCAAGGTCTTTGGCTGGTTTCAGTCTGATCCTAGTTTTGAGGCTGAGCAATTTCCTTTTATTCGCTTAAATATCTCTGGAACTTCTTATGGTATGGTCTTTGAAAATGAAGAGCAACGAGCTTTAGTATTTTCTGAAGTCGAGTCTACAGTGACTCCTTATTTACTGATGGAGCTTGCTAAAATTTTCCCCCACTACAAGGTTTTTTTAGAGCAAGGTCGGATTTATATGATGCCTATTGAGTTTGATGAAGAAGGGGCGAAAAAAGTTGACTTACCTCATCAAAGTCTGCTTACTGAAGCCTATCAGCTTAAGGGAAATTTGCTAAAGGTGACTGGTTACAATCAAGATGATTTGTTAGAAGTATTAAATCTTAACTTGGCACAGACAGTATACTATAGCTTTTATCAGAGAAACTTTGTTATTTATTTGCGAGCCTACTAAAAAAGAACGTAAGGATAATAGTTGAAAAATTTAAGGACAGGATAAGGCATGGAATTACAGTTTTTAGGTACAGGTGCTGGTCAACCAGCTAAGTCACGTAATGTTTCAAGTTTAGTTTTAAAGCTGCTCAATGAGATTGATGAAGTGTGGATGTTTGACTGCGGTGAAGGGACCCAGCGTCAAATCTTAGAGACCACTATCAAACCACGTAAGGTTCGAAAAATTTTTATCACTCACCTACATGGTGATCATATTTTAGGGTTACCGGGCTTTTTGTCCAGTCGTTCTTTTCAAGCTAGTGAGGAGCAGACTAGTATTGATATCTATGGTCCTGAAGGCATTCGTAGTTTTGTTTTAACAGCATTGAAGGTTAGTCAAACACGTCTGCCCTATCGTATTAACTTTCATGAATTGCAACCCAATGGGTTAGGCAAGATCCTTGAAACAGATCAGTTTACTGTCTATGCAGAAGCACTTGATCATACGATCTTCTGTCTTGGTTACCGAGTCGTCCAAAAGGATTTAGAAGGAAGACTGGATGCCGAACAATTAAAGGCTGATGGTGTTCCTTTTGGTCCCCTCTTTGGGAAAATTAAAAAGGGCTTGGATGTTACCTTGGAAGATGGTCGGATAATCAAGGCTGAGAATTATCTATCAGCTCCTCGTAAAGGGAAGGTTGTTACGATATTGGGTGATACACGCCAGTGCCATGCTAGTGTCCGTCTGGGATTTGGTGCAGATATCTTGGTTCATGAATCGACTTATGGCAAGGGCGATGAAAAATTGGCATGCCATCATGGGCATTCTACCAATAGACAGGCGGCGCAAGTAGCTAAGGAAGCTTCGGCTAAGCGTCTATTGATGAATCATATCAGTGCTCGATTTTTAGGACGTGATGTCAGACAACTTGAAGCCGATGCTAGAACAATCTTTGAGAATAGTAAGGTTGTTTGGGATTTAGAAGAGGTTGAAATTTAATGAAAGCAAGCGGTCGTATTATTGCTATTACAGGAGCATCAGGTGGGCTGGCTCAGGCCTTTATTGGTTTACTACAGCCAGACGATACGATTTTAGCTATTGGTCGTAGTGAGGCCAGATTAGCTGAGCTTTATCAGGGTCAGGATAATATTCATTTTTATGGACTGGATCTGCGTGATCCTTTAGCGATTGAAAATCTAGTTGAAGAGATTTACCAATCTTTTGGACGCATTGATGTTTTTATTAATAATGCCGGTTTTGGTGAGTTTAAGGCTTATGATGCCTTTGATGTTGAAACCATTCAGGAGATGGTCGATATCAATACATTGGCGGTTATTCACTTTTCTCGCCTAGTCGGACAAAAAATGGTTGAACGAGGAAGTGGGCAGATTATGACAGTAGCAAGTATGGCTGGTAAAATGGCGACGGCTAAGGCTAGTGTCTATGGCGCTACTAAATTTGCAGTTATCGGCTATTCTAATGCACTCAGATTAGAATTGGCTGAGCACAATGTCTTTGTAACGACGGTCAACCCTGGTCCAATTTCAACGCCTTTTTTTGATCGAGCTGATCCATCGGGGAGTTACTTGAAATCGGTTGAAAAATTCAGTTTGCGGCCCGAGAAAGTGGCTGGTAAAATGTTTAAAGCTTTGGGTAAAAATAAGCGTGAGCTTAACATGCCTTTAGCTCTGCAAGCGGCTTTCGTTTTTTATACCCTATTTCCCAGGGTATCTGATTTTCTATCCAGAAAGGTCTTTAACTATAAATGATTTCGTCAAAATATGACTGGAATATGATTGAAAAGGCTCCTAGTGAGTCCTTTTTAGCACTAGGACAAAAAGAAGCGTTAACACCGACAGTTGCTAAGATTCTTTATGATCGAGGGATTGATTCTGAAGAGTCTTTGCGAGACTTTCTTCATGCAGATCTTGGTCACTTACATGATCCTTATTTACTTCATGATATGGAAAGGGCGGTGGAGCGTATCCGTCAGGCTATTGAGAATTATGAGCAGATTCTTATTTATGGTGACTATGATGCTGATGGGATGACGTCTGCTTCTATTATGAAGGAGGCACTCGATATGATGGGGGCAGAACATACCGTTTATCTGCCTAATCGCTTTACAGATGGTTATGGTCCGAATCAAAGTGTCTATAAGTACTTTATAGAACAGCAGGGGGTCTCTCTCATCATTACGGTAGATAATGGAGTGGCTGGTCATGAAGCGATCACTTATGCACAGTCTAAGGGGGTGGATGTCATTGTTACTGACCATCACTCTATACCAGATGTATTGCCAGAAGCTTATGCGATTATCCATCCGGAACATCCTGAGTCCGATTATCCTTTTAAATATTTAGCAGGATGCGGGGTTGCCTTTAAGCTTGCTACGGCTCTGTTAGAAGGAATCCCCAATGAATTATTGGATCTCGTAGCGATTGGGACAGTAGCTGATATGGTTAGTTTGACAGATGAAAATCGTATCTTGGTCAAATATGGACTCCAAGTCTTAGCGCATACCGAGCGTATTGGCCTGCAAGAACTCATGAAGTTAGCTGATGTGAACATGGGAACCCTAACAGAAGAAACGATCGGTTTTCAGATTGCTCCCATGCTGAATGCTTTGGGACGTTTGGATGATCCTAATCCCGCCATTGAGCTCTTAACTGGTTTTGACGAGGAAGAGGCTCAGACGATCGCTTATATGATCAAGGAGAAAAACGATGAGCGAAAAGCTCTTGTTCAGACTATCTATGATGAGGCTAAAGCTATGGTTGATCCTGATCGTCCGGTCCAAGTGCTAGCTAAGGAGGGATGGCATCCAGGCGTTCTTGGAATTGTAGCTGGACGTATTCTTGAAACGATCAATCAGCCAGTCATTGTTCTTACTATTGAGAATGGGAAAGCTAAGGGGAGTGCTCGTTCCATAGATGCTGTCAATATCTTTGAAGCTTTAAGTGAGCACCGTAATATGTTCGATGCTTTTGGTGGTCATGCAGGTGCTGCTGGAATGACCTTATCTGAGGAGAATTTGCCTAGGCTAGCAGAAATTCTTAGTGAGTATGTGATGTCCCAATCTATTGATAGTAGGCAAAAAAATAGCCTAACGATTGATGATCAACTCAACTTGAAAGACCTTAATTTTGATACGGTTAAAAGTCTAGAAAAGCTAGCACCATTTGGGATGGATCACCAAAAGCCTGTCTTTAGATTGAAGGACTTTAAGGTTCTCCAGAGCCGTACCATGGGACAAAATGGAGCTCACCTCAAGCTAAAAATTGATCAGGATGGTGCCGAATTTGATCTTATTGCTTTTTCGCAAGGACATCTGGTACAGGAGTTTGCTAATGCTAGTCATCTGGAGGTAGCTGTTACCTTATCTGTCAATGTTTGGAACGGCAATACTAGCTTGCAGTTGATTCTGGTAGATGCCCAGGTAGAAGGTGTTCAACTCATAGATATCAGGGCTAAGTCAGCGCCATTACCAGATCATGTTCCCATTTTAGGGTCACAAGAGGAGGGAATGGAGTCTGTTGTTCTGCTAGATCTACCAGAAAAACCAGAGGAGTTGAAGCGTCTCTTTACTGGGCAGGATTTTAAGGTGATCTACTTTAAAAATCAAATCAAACAAGCCTATTATTTAACTGGCTATGGTACCCGTGACCAATTTGCTAAACTTTATAAAACGATCTACCAATTTCCAGAATTTGATGTTCGTCACAAACTTAATCAGCTAGCTAATTATCTCAAGATTCCTGATATTCTTTTGGTCAAAATGATTCAGATCTTTGAGGAATTAGACTTTGTGACCATTGATGATGGAGTGATGCGTGTTAATAAAGGCGCTCAAAAACGTGAGATTTCTGACAGTAAGATCTACCAAGATCTTGTACAGGTTGTTAAATACCAAGAACTTATGGCTTTAGGGACTCCCCAAGAAATTTATGATTGGATAAGGAAGTCCTAGCTATTTGTGTTTTGTAAGAGTCACCACGATCATATGATTGATTGTGGTGTTTTAATATGTTTTTATGGTCATAGGAGGGGGTATAAGGCTAGTGCTATAAATTGACTTGACCTAGCAAAAAGGGTAGTATAAAGGCATGGATATTTGGACAAAGCTGGGGCAGTTTTCTCAGTTAGAAACACAGGATCTTTATTTAAGACCCTTTTGTTTTAGTGATCATGAAGATTTTTTTGAGATGACTCAAGATCCTGAAAATATGGCCTTTATTTTTCCCAGTCAAGCTAGTCAAGCTGAAAGTGATTATTTGTTGGTTCACTATTTTATGAAGGAGCCTTTAGGAATCTGGGCTATGGAAGACAAGATAGGTGGTAAATTGGTCGGTGCTATTCGCTTCGAAAAGCTTAATCTTGTGAAGAGGACAGCCGAGATTGGTTATTTTGTTCATAAGGACTATTGGGGGAGAGGCTTTGCGACACAGAGTTTAAAAACGTTGAGCTTCTTAGCCTTTGAGGAGTTTGGGCTCCAGCGTTTGGTTCTCATTACTCATTTAGAAAATATTGCCAGCCAAGCAGTTGCTAAAAAAGCTGGTTTTAATATTGTTAGACGCTATAAGGGTAGCGATCGGTATAGTCATAGGATGAGGGATTACTTGGAGTTTCATTTGACTGCTTTTCCTGACGGTTGATGCTCTAGTATCATTATTAATCAAATGATGGTATACTTTGTACTGTGAAGAACAGGTCGTAGATTTGTTATTGATGTTTTATTTAAGGAAATAGGAGACTTAATATTTTATGATTACACTTAAATCTGAGCGTGAAATTGAAGCGATGGATCGTGCTGGTGACTTTCTAGCCAGCATTCATATTGGTTTGCGTAAGCTTATCAAACCTGGCTTAGATATGTGGGAAGTAGAAGAATATGTTCGTCGGCGTTGCAAGGAGGCTAATGTTCTTCCTTTACAGATTGGGGTTGATGGCCAGTTGATGGACTATCCTTACGCTACTTGCTGCGGTTTAAACGATGAGGTTGCTCACGCCTTTCCTCGTCATTATATTCTTAAGGATGGGGACCTTTTGAAGGTGGATATGGTGTTGAGTGAGCCTATTGATAAGGCTGAGCTTGATGTGGCCAAGCTTGATTTTGATAATACCGCAGAGATGAAAAAATACACAGAGACTTACCGTGGTGGTATCGCAGATTCTTGCTGGGCCTATGCTGTTGGTGAGGTTTCTCAAGAAGTTAAGGACCTTATGGACGTGACTAAGGAAGCTCTTTATATTGGAATTGAGCAGGCGGTCATTGGCAACCGTATTGGAGATATTGGTGCGGCTATTCAAGAATATGCTGAGAGCCGTGGTTACGGAGTTGTACGTGATCTTGTTGGACATGGTGTTGGTCCGACTATGCACGAGGAACCCAATGTCCCTCACTATGGGAAGGCTGGACGTGGTCTTCGTTTAAAAGAAGGTATGGTATTAACGATCGAGCCAATGATTAATACAGGTACTTGGGAGATAGATACAGATATGGAGACTGGCTGGGCACATAAGACACTGGATGGTGGATTGTCTTGTCAATATGAGCATCAGTTTGTTATCACTAAAGATGGTCCTGTTATTTTGACTAGTCAGGGAGAAGAAAGAACATACTAAGCCTATGATGAAAAAAATAGTGGATCAGTTGCTCGATAAATTGAGCTATCCACCCTTGCAGGTTTTTATCAAGCACTATCGCAGTGCTGAGATTGATTTATCTAGTATAGCTGTGGCTTATTACTTGATTTTGACCTTGTTTCCAATGGTTGTTATTGCTGCGAATATTTTTCCTTATTTTGATATTGATCTGACTGATTTTCTCTCTTTTTTGAGGCAGAATCTGCCGATTGAGATCTATAGTTCTGTAGCAGGTATTATTCGCAATTTATTTGCGACTCCCTCTAGCAGTATTTTGGGAGTGGCGACAGTGGCTGGCTTTTGGACCATGTCTCGAAGTTTGACTTCCCTTCAAAAGGCTTTTAATAAAGCTTATGATGTGAGTGAGCATCGAGATTTTGTGATCGGTCATATCATTGGGATTATTGCTAGTTTCTTTATCTTTTTTCTATTGACATTTGCTCTCTTGCTGTCAACCTTGTCAGATGGTATCTACCAATCCTTACGTAAAGATTATGACTTGCCCGCTGGGATTGTCAGTCTTTTGTTGCATGTCAATAGGCCTTTGATGATTATGATCATTATCATTGGATTAATGACTCTCTATTTTATCCTTCCCAATGTTAGGATAAAAAAGTGGCGCTATACCTTACCTGGTACAATGCTCAGCTCGCTAGTTCTGATTTTTATGACAGGATTGGTCGGTCGTTATGTAACACGAACTTTTAATAATCTCATCGATATTAAGGTGTTTGGATCTATCATTATCTTCATTATCATGTTTTGGTTCGTTGTTTTAGCACGGATTTTGATTACGGGAGCTGTCCTTAATGCGACTGTTCAAGAGCTTAAGCAAGGGGAAATGGAAGGACGCCGTGGTGACTTACTGGCTTTCTTTGGACACGGTGATGTTTCCTCATCTGAGTCGGGCAATGAAGATCAAGAGGAATGACCATAATTGTATCAAAAAGACTGAGGCATACGAGTGTATGACCTCAGCTTTTTGATGATGGAGTCTTAATCTTTGTGCTATAATGAAGGCACGATATTATCAAAGGAGAAGCTTATGCCAGTTGATTTTAAAGCAGAAGTAGAAAAACGCCGTGAAGACTTGTTGGCTGACTTGTTCAGCCTTTTGGAAATCAATTCGGAACGTGATGATAGTAAGGCTGATAAGGAACATCCCTTTGGGCCTGGTCCTGTTAAGGGCCTCAAACACTTTTTAGCTATGGCTGAAAAGGATGGTTATAAGGTGCGCAATATCGACAATTATGTCGGTGATTTTGAGTTTGGTGAGGGCAATGAGACTTTGGGAATCTTTGCCCACCTGGATGTGGTGCCTGCTGGTTCTGGTTGGGAGACTGATCCCTATAAACCAGTTATCAAGGATGGGAAACTCTATGCGCGTGGCTCCTCGGATGATAAGGGGCCTACTATGGCAGCTTATTACGCCTTGAAAATCATCAAGGAATTAGGTCTGCCGACTTCTAAAAAGGTTCGCTTTGTTCTAGGAACAGATGAAGAATCTGGATGGGCTGATATGGATTATTACTTTGCTCACCCAGATGTAAAAAAACCAGACTTTGGCTTTGCTCCGGATGCTGAGTTTCCCATTATCAATGGGGAAAAGGGCAATATTACCCAGTATCTGCATTTTTCTGGTCAAAATGCTGGCCCAGTCGTTCTCCATTCTTTCAAGGGCGGTCTTAGGGATAATATGGTTCCAGAATCGGCAACAGCAGTCCTTTCTGGTCAAGTCAGTCAAGCAGATTTGGAAGAAAAATTATCCGTTTTCTTAGTTCAAAATCCTAATCTGTCGGGCTCTCTAACAGCAGAAGGCGATAAATTAACAGTCCAAATTATCGGGAAGGCAGCCCATGGTTCAACCCCTGAAGAAGGTCTCAATGGAGCAACTTATTTAGCGCTTTTTCTTAAGGATCTAGCTTTTGCTGGTCCTGCCAAAGCCTTCATTGATTTGACTGCTGATGTTCTGCACGGAGACTTTGATGGGCATAAATTAGGCTTAGCTTATAAGGATTCTAAGATGGGAGCTTTGTCTATGAATGCTGGTATTTTCGACTTTGAAGCGGATTCTGATAATAATACTATTACCCTCAATTTCCGCTATCCCCAAGGAATCGATACTGCAACCATCAAGGCTGGACTCGAAAAGTTGGCTGGGGTCGAATCTGTTAGTCTGGCTGACCATGAACACCTGCCTCACTATGTCCCAATGGATGATCCCCTAGTTAAGACCCTCTTGTCTGTTTATGAAAAACAAACTGGTCTAGAAGGTTATGAGCAGGTCATTGGCGGTGGGACCTTTGGCCGCCTCTTGGAAAGAGGTGTTGCCTTTGGTGCTATGTTCCCCGATTATGTCAATACCATGCATCAGGCCAATGAATTTGTCGAAGTGGAAGATCTCTATCGGGCCTGCGCTATCTACGCCGAAGCCATCTACGAATTGATCAAATAAGGCAGTAACCACATATCTAAGCTCACTAATCTCTGGCTAGATTGTTTCACTGATTTTAGCTTGGAAATACTCAAGGATGAATGCCCAAGGGCAGAAAAAATGCTCCGACATCAACCTGATTTTGAAAAGGAGATGTTGTCCATGTCAACCATGCAAGACATTGTTAAAGCTATTATGGCCGATCCAGAAAATGAGGATTATACCAAGGCTGGCATTGAACCGCTTTTTACGGCGCCAAAGAGCGCTCGTATCAATATCGTCGGTCAGGCTCCGGGAATTAAGGCTCAGGAATCCCGCCTTTACTGGAATGATCCATCGGGCGATAATTTACGAGATTGGTTGGGGATTGATCGAGATACGTTCTATAGTTCTGATAAAATAGCCGTTATCCCTATGGATTTCTATTATCCTGGTAAAGGGAAGTCTGGTGATCTCCCTCCTCGCAAGGGTTTTGCTGAAAAATGGCACCCCTTGATTTTGCAGGAATTACCTGATATTTCTTTGACTTTACTGATTGGTAATTATGCGCAACACTATTACCTCCAGCAAAAGCCTTCAGTCAAGCTGACCGACAATGTTAAGTCCTACAAGGACTTCCTCCCTGATTTTTTCCCGCTGGTTCATCCGTCGCCTCGCAATAATATTTGGCAAAAGAAAAATCCTTGGTTCAAGGAAGACGTATTGCCAGACCTCAAACAACTTGTGAAAGATATTCTTGAAAAATGACACAAAAATTGATTTTTAATGTTTCTACCGCTCAAAAGAAACCTAGTAATCAGGATAGCTGTCCCTTTTGTCAGGTCGATAGTCTGGAAAAAATCATCGCTCAAGAAGGCGATATGATTTGGCTAGACAATAAGTATCCTGTTCTTGATAAGACCTATCAAACCTTGATTATTGAGTCTGACCAGCATCTAGGCGATATCACGACCTACAGTCAGGAATATAATCGCAAGCTCTTTGTCTTCGCTATCAAGTCTTGGCATCAGTTGGAGGAGAGCGACCAATTTAAGACTGTTGCTCTCTTTAAGAATTTCGGGCCTTTGTCGGGTGGTTCTCTGCGCCATCCTCATATGCAGATTGTCGGTTTTGAAGATCTTGATGCTTATGAGGCCGTTGATCCAAAAACCTTTGAGGGAACTCTTGTTTGTCAAGAGACAGAACAGCTGGCTCAGGTCACTATTTCTGACCAACCTTTGAGTAGTTTTACTGAAATCAACGTGACTATAGCAGATATCAAGGATAGCTATAAGCTAGCTGATACTGTTCAAAAGGTTCTCCGTTATGTTTTAGAGGGCTATTTAGATGGCGCTTGTAGCTCCTACAATCTCTTCTTTTACCATCAGGAAGAAGGTCTCAGTTGTAAAGTAGTTCCTCGTTTTGTAGCCTCTCCCTATATGGTTGGCTATCATCTGGTTCAGGTCAACTCAGCTGTCAGAGTGGCAGAAGAGGTGGCAGAATTGCAGGCTTTTTTAGAAAAGTAGATGGAGTCTGATCCAAGTTACTTGGATCAGATTTTTTCTAGCCAGCCGGTACATTTACCCTATCTTAAAATTATTGGAAAAAGGCTTGCCGGCCTTCTTATAAAATGGTAAACTTTTTCTAAAAGTTTTTTAAGGAAAATATTATGACTCCGAATCAATTTAACCAAGAGCGAGAGGAACAAGACTTTTCTAACCCTATTTGGACATCGGGCAGGGATCATTTCCAAGAACGTTATTCTGACTTAAACCCGTCTACCCTTTCTAAGCAGGATACTTTAAGGACATTGTCTTTTAGGCAGAACCGCTCGAAGGTGCCAGGCCTATTTACGACTATTGTTGCTATTATGACAGCAATTTTATTGCTGTTGATTCTATTAGGTATAATATTTAGCTCGGCCATTAATAATGTCGTTCTGGGCTTAACGGCAATAGTCTTGGTCTTTACCTATATGCCTGCGACTATTATTCTTAGTATTTTAGGAATAGTCAAGGCCAGTCAATATAATCGTTGCGGTATCGAAAGCTATTCAGCGAGTCTGGTAAGTAACATCGTTTTTTTAATCATCAATGGTCTACTATGGTTCTTTTTCCTAATTTTGGTTATAGAGGGGATTAGGAGCTAAGGATATAAGAAGACTGATTATTAAATATTAAAAAAGGAAAAAATTGTGGCATTAAAATTAACAGAAGAAATTGTTTCGAACTTAGTTGCGGAGTACAATCAGATTAATCCTGCCTTTCAAATTGACTGGAAAACCTATATTTATGGGACTGACAAAGAAGGCTCTGTCCGATCTTCTCAGCAAGCACCTCTCTTATGGTTTGAAAATGATTATTATTTTGTTTTAATCTATTTAGCAACTTTAAATGTCAGTAAAATTCAAAAAGTTAAGGTTATTGATAAAGATGAAATTCAAGGAGTGAAGATTAAATACGGTGGCCTAAATGCTGTCGTTAAAATTCGGATGACCAATGGAGCTTACTATAACTTGAGATTAGCTCGCAGAAATTACAAGACTCTGCCTCGTCAATTGTCTAACTTGGATAGCTTGATGGAGGTTTTCCATCTTTTCTACAGTGACCGGATTGATATGAAGGACCATTCCACATCAATCGGTGCTAAGGTCCTGAGTGCAGCGACAACCGCAGTCTTAGTGATCCTAGCTATCCTCTTTATATTTTTAACAAAGTCTAGAGTTCTGACTTATCTTTTGTTAATTCTAGCTATTTTCTTAGGTGGTTTGATTTGGACTCAAGCAGAAACCTTTATCAATAAGCAAAGAGACAGAGCATTTGTGCAAGCTTTTGAGCAAACAAAGCAGCTTGTTACTAGTATGACAGAAAGTCAGTACTATCAAGCCTTACAGGGTATAGATGTAAAACCAAAAACTCAGATGATGCAGGAAAGCTACCTTAAGGTTCTAATTTCAATCGCTCATAATCTGGGCTTGGATAAGGAGGCTAGAGCATATTTAACACAATTTCCTAGACGATATTCAGCCGATGCTGAAGAAATTTATTTAGGACTCATAAATCTGTTAGCCTCCAATCAAAAAGTCCCTTACGAATTTGGCCAAGCACCATTAGACGTTGAACAGGACATCTGGCAGAAGTATCAGTAAGAGTATAATCTGAAAATCCTAGGAATGGCTATCTTAGATTTTGGGAAAGCCTGCTGGCCATCTCTGGTCTGGTTTGTCTATTTTTTTGAATCTGACATCCGAGATATTGGCGGTAAGTAGGTCAATAATAAGTCAAAAAAATCTGAGTCTTGTCTCAGATTTTTTGAGTTTGATAATAATTGCAGGACTCGTTAACAATAGTTTGTGTCTTAATTGTTCGCCCTCCATTACTTTCAGGCTTGTTCTAAACTGATGCTTCCCAGACTGGCTTATTTCCCCAAACAGAACTGGCTAAAGAGCTGGGTGATGAGTTCATCTGGAGCGGCATCGCCGGTGATTTCTCCCAGAATTTCCCAACAGCGGGTAAGATCTACTTGAAGGAGATCGACTGGCATTTCCATGGCCAAGCCATCATTGACAGCTTGGAGACTGGCAATCGCTTGTTCAATGAGGGATATGTGACGGCTGTTTGATAGGTAAGTGGCATCTTGATCGATGGTTTGCGCATTGTCAAAAAAGAGGGCATTAATTTTTTCTTCAATAGCTGTAATATTTTTATTTTCAAGGACAGAGATACGGATACAATCTTCTGGAAGTTGATCGTTTTCGATCTGTTCGTTTAAATCAGTTTTATTAAGAAGAATGATTCGTCGGCTATCCTCTGATAGAGTTAGTAGCTGATAATCTTGCTCTGTCAAGGGTTCTGAGGCATTGAGGACCAGTAAGACTAGATCTGCTTCAGAGAGTGCTTTGCGAGAACGCTCTACTCCAATTTTTTCAACCACATCTTCTGTATCACGGATTCCTGCGGTATCAATCAATTTTAATGGCACACCATTGATATTGACATATTCTTCAATGATGTCACGTGTGGTTCCCTCTATATCTGTGACAATAGCCTTGTCTTCCCGTAGGAGTGTATTGAGAAGGCTAGATTTTCCAACATTTGGCCGCCCAATGATAGCTGTTGAGATACCTTCTCGAAGGATTTTTCCTCTTTTGGCAGTCTGGAGGAGGTGTTCCAGCAATTGCTGGAATTCTTCTGTTTTTTCACGTATAACAGCTGTTGTAGCTTCCTCAACATCATCATACTCAGGATAGTCGATGTTGACCTCTACTTGGGCAAGGGTTTCTAGAATTTCTTGTCGAGTTTGATTGATTAGCTGAGATAGGGAACCATCTAACTGTTTGACGGCATTATTCATAGCCTTGTCTGTTTTGGCTCTAATGACATCCATGACGGCTTCAGCTTGAGTCAAGTCAATACGGCCATTCAGAAAGGCACGTTTTGTAAATTCACCAGGCTCAGCCATGCGGGCACCGAAGCGGATGAGAAGCTGGAGAACTTCATTAGTGACAGCAATACCACCATGGGTATTGATCTCAATGACATCTTCACGGGTGAAGGTCTTGGGGGCACGCATGACTCCTACCATGACTTCATCGATAACTTTATCAGTTTCAGGATCAATAATGTGCCCGTAATTTAAGGTGTGACTTTCTACCTGCTCAAGGTCATGGCCTTTAAAGACTCGCTTAGCAATAGCAAGCGCATCATTTCCAGATAGGCGGACGATACCGATGGCACCTTCGCCCAGAGGAGTAGAAATAGCGGTAATAGTATCAAATTCTTTAGTAATCATTTATTTTCCTTTTCAACAATAATAGCTTCTTCCTATTATATCATGCTAGCTATGAAATGCATCAGTATAGAATTGTATAGGAGCCTAAAAGGATCAATGTTTAGGAATAAAAAGCTATGGAAGGTTTAAAAGCATTTTTTGTTAAAAAGATGACAAAAAAATGACTTTTATTAATAAAAAGATACAATTTCCAGAAAATTGTGATATAATGAACTTGTAAAAATAAGAAAGGAGTGAGTCATTATGATGGATTTATTCTCAAAAAAACAACGGTTTTCTATTCGTAAGTACAGTATTGGCGTGGCGTCTGTTTTGATTGCTGTAGCCCTGTTTGCCAGCAGTCCTGTCAGGGCAGATCAGGTGACTCAGGAATCTGGAACGACCACTGCTCCAGAAACCTCTATCGTTAGTCAGACAGATGATAACTCCTCAGTACAAGTCAATCAAGCACCTGAAACTCCAGCGACTTCTGAATCCGCTCCATCTGTATCAGAGACAGCTCCAGAATCCAAGACGACAACAGCTCCTACCTCAGATATTTCTGAGAGTCATGTGGGTAGTGCTACTTCTGATGATTCAGTAGCTACTTCTAAAGTTGTCAAAAATAACCAAAAGGCAAAAGCCAGTGTTGCTAAGGTAAATAATTTACCAGCTCAAGGCACCTATACCTTTACTAGAAGAACTGAAATCAAGTATGAGCCTGTGGCATCTCGTAAGGCTGATAAAGTGTTCAGTAAGGGTGACCATGTTATGTATGAAGCTGTGATTGAAGCAGATGGACATCGGTGGTTGAAATTTAAGGATTATAATTTTGTTTATAATTATGCTGATATTGCTACCTTGTCTAAAACATCTAAGACCAATAAGGGGGCAAAAGAACCAGCACCAGCTGGTAAAGTAGCTAAGAGCAATCAGCTCCCTGATAAAGGTACCTATGTCTTTACTAAACGTTCTGAAATCAAAGAATATCCAAGAAGAGATGCACCTAGCGATTACTACTATGACAAGGGAGAGTCAGTTAACTATGATGTTCTCATAGAGGGTGATGGTCTGCAATGGATTAGCTATGTCGCTCATTCTGGTCGTCGTTTCTATGTAGCAGTTGGTGATGCTCCTAAAGCTGATGCAAACAAGGTTAATACAACTCAGCCATCAGCTACCAAAGCGGCTTTACCAGCTAAGGGCACTTATACCTTTACTAAACGTGCTGAAATCAAGGAATCTCCAAAGAAGGATGCGCCTAGTGATTACTACTATGAAAAGGGCATGTCTGTTAATTATGACAAAGTACTCAATGCAGACGGTCTACAATGGATTAGTTACCTGTCTAATTCTGGTCGTCGTCTCTATGTAGCTGTTGGCAATGCTTCTAAAGCTGATGCAGGTAAGACCAATGCTACTGAGCCATCTAAGAAAGCAGTCTTACCAGCTAAGGGTACTTATACCTTTACTAAGCGTGTTGAGATCAAGGAAATTCCAACTAAGGATGCACCTAGTGATTACTACTATGATAAGGGTATGTCTGTTAATTATGACAAAGTGCTCAATGCAGACGGTCTGCAATGGCTTAGCTACCTGTCTAATTCTGGTCGTCGTTTCTATGTAGCTATTGGTAACGCCTCTAAAGATGACGCAGGTAAAACAAATACAACTAAGCCATCTGCTAAAACAACTTTACCATCTAAAGGTACCTATACCTTTACTAAACGTACTGAGATTAAAGAATCTCCAAAGAAAAATGCGCCTAGTAAGTATTATTATGATAAAGGCATGTCCGTTAATTACGACAAAGTCGTGAAGGCGGATGGTTTGCAATGGCTTAGCTACCTGTCTAATTCTGGTCGTCGCTTCTATGTGGCTGTCGGTAATGCAGGCAAGGTCAACTCAAGCAAGAAAGCGACTTTACCAGCTCAAGGTATCTATACTTTCAAAAAACGCTTAGCGATTCAGAGTCAGCCAAAGGTTTCTAGCAAAGTGTTGACTTACTATAATGCTGGCGATCAGGTTTACTATGACAGTGTGATTAAGTCAGATGGCCATCAATGGTTGTCTTACAAGACCTATACTGGTAAACGTCTTTACATCGCTATTGATTAAATAACTAAAAAGAAAAATAGATAAAATTTGTGAAGTTGTACCTCAACTATTAGTCTTTCTTGACTAACAGTTGAGGTATTTTTTGTCGAGGGATAGGGCAAAATAAAATTACTTTGGATTTTTTATTTCTTATTTGGATGGGTAAAGCCCCCTTTGCGCCACCTGGTTTATGGTATAATAGAGTGATAGAAAATGAAGGAGTTGCTATGTCTAATCTTAAGAAGGCTGTTGGTGTCAAGGCGGCTGAATTTGTTAGTGATGGTATGATTGTTGGTCTTGGTACAGGATCGACTGCTTATTATTTTGTTGAGGAACTTGGTCGGCGTGTCAGGGAGGAGGCCCTGAACATCACTTGTGTAACAACTTCCAGTGTTACCTATAATCAGGCTCAGAGCCTAGGAATCAACTTGAAAGCTATTGATGAGGTTCCTTATGTTGATTTAACAGTTGACGGTTCTGATGAGGTGGATCCTAATCTCAATGGTATTAAGGGCGGTGGCGGAGCCCTCTTGATGGAAAAGATTGTTGCTTCAAACAGCAAGGATTGCTTCTGGATTGTAGATGAGTCCAAGTTGGTTAGTCGTTTAGGATCTTTTAAACTGCCGGTAGAGGTGGTTCAGTATGGCGCTACTAATCTTTTTAGGCAATTTGAGGAAAAGGGGTATCGGCCATCTTTTCGTATGATTGATGGTGAGCGTTTTGTTACTGATATGCAGAATTACATTATCGATCTTGATCTCAAAGAAATTGATGATCCGTACGCCTTGGCCGAGGAGTTGAAGCTTACAGTCGGTGTGGTAGAACACGGTCTGTTCTTAGATCGAGTTTCCAAGGTTCTAGTCGGTCGCAAGTCCGGTGTTGATATTATTGAAAAGTCTTAAGAGTTTAGAATGGAGGAGTCCTATGTCAAAATTTGATCGTATTCATTTAGTTGTTTTGGATTCAGTTGGGATTGGTGCGGCACCAGATGCCAATAATTTTTCTAATGCTGGTGTGCCAGACGGTGCCTCTGATACCTTAGGTCATATTTCAAAGACCGTTGGTCTTGATGTACCAAATATGGCTAAAATTGGTCTGGGGAACATCCCTCGTTCACAAGCATTAAAAACTGTTTCAGTAGAAAATGCTCCAAGCGGTTATGCCACTAAGCTAGAAGAAGTATCACTTGGTAAGGATACCATGACTGGTCACTGGGAAATCATGGGGCTCAATATCACAGAACCTTTTGATACCTTCTGGGACGGTTTTCCAGAAGAAATCATCACTAAAATTGAGGAGTTCTCAGGACGCAAGGTTATCCGTGAAGCCAACAAACCTTATTCAGGAACGCAAGTTATCGAAGACTTTGGTCCCCGCCAAATGGAAACTGGTGAACTGATTATCTATACTTCAGCTGACCCAGTTTTACAGATTGCGGCCCATGAAGATGTGATTCCTTTGGAAGAACTCTATCGTATCTGTGAATATGCTCGTTCCATTACCTTAGAACGCCCAGCTCTACTTGGTCGTATCATTGCCCGTCCTTATGTAGGCCAACCGGGTAACTTTACTCGTACTGCTAATCGTCGTGACTTAGCTGTTTCTCCGTTTGCCCCAACCGTCCTTAACCAATTAGATGAAGCTGGTATTGACACTTATGCTGTCGGTAAAATCAATGATATATTCAATGGTTCAGGCATCAATCACGATATGGGGCACAATAAGTCTAACAACCACGGTGTTGACAATCTTATCAAGGCTATGAAGTCCCCTGACTTTGAGCATGGTTTCTCTTTTACCAATTTGGTGGACTTTGATGCTCTCTATGGTCACCGTCGCAATGCTCACGGTTATCGCGATTGTCTCCAAGAGTTTGATGCTCGTTTACCTGAAATTATTGCAGCTATGGGAGAGAATGATCTTCTCATGATTACGGCTGACCATGGTAATGACCCAACTTACGCCGGTACCGACCATACTCGAGAATACATCCCACTCTTGGCTTATAGTCCTGCCTTCCAAGGTAATGGGGGCATTCCACAGGGACACTTTGCAGACATCTCAGCAACTATCGCTGAAAACTTTGGTGTCGACACAGCCATGATTGGTCAAAGCTTTTTGGATAAATTAAACTAAAGGAGTAGTTATGAAGGTTACCATTTATCATAATCCAAATTGCGGCACTTCTCGAAATGTACTAGCCATGATTAAGCAAGCTGGCTTTGAACCAGAGGTTATTGAATATTTAAAAACACCTCCGACTCGCTCTACGTTGGTGAGCTTGATTAATGCAGCAGGACTATCGATCAGAGATGTCCTTCGGACAAATGTACTACCTTATGAAACGTTTGGGTTAGATGATACCTCACTGAGTGATGACCAGCTCTTAGATGCTATGATGCAAGAACCAATTCTGATCAATCGTCCCATTGTCGTAACGGATAAGGGTACTAAACTTTGTCGACCATCGGAAACCGTTTTGGACTTGTTACCTGAACCATTTCCATTCCCGTTTATCAAGGAAGATGGTCAGGTCATTGATGGCTACCGCTAATTTTATTAACAAAGGAAAAAAGACATGACACTACTTGATAAAATCAATGAAACGGCTGCCTTTCTTAAAGAAAAAGGCATGACTGCACCCGAATTTGGTCTGATTTTAGGATCAGGTCTGGGAGAGCTGGCAGAAGAAATCGAAAATGCTATTGTATTGGATTACGCTGACATTCCAAACTGGGGTCGCTCGACTGTCACTGGGCATGCTGGTAAGCTAGTCTATGGTGATTTATCCGGTCGTAAAGTTTTAGCTCTTCAAGGTCGTTTCCATTTCTATGAAGGGAATCCCTTGGATCTTGTTACTTTTCCGGTGCGCATCATGAAGGCTCTTGGTTGTCAAGGGGTTCTCGTTACCAATGCAGCAGGCGGTATCGGCTTTGGACCAGGAACACTTATGACGATCAGTGACCATATCAACTTTACCGGTCAAAATCCATTGATTGGAGAAAATCTTGATAGTTTTGGCCCTCGTTTTAATGATATGTCAAACGCCTATACGAGAGACTATCGTGCTACTGCTCATCGTGTCGCTGATAAGATCGGTATTCAGTTGGATGAAGGGGTTTATATCGGCGTGTCAGGCCCATCTTATGAAACACCTGCTGAAATTCGCGCCTTTAAGACTATGGGGGCCGATGCAGTTGGTATGTCTACTGTAGCAGAAGTGATTGTTGCAGCCCATTCTGGACTTAAGGTTTTGGGGATTTCTTGTATCACTAATCATGCTGCAGGTTTTCAAGAAGAGCTCAACCATGAGGAAGTGGTTGAGGTGACTCAAAGGGTCAAGGGGGATTTCAAGGCCTTGATTACAGCTGTTTTGGCAGAACTTTAAACTATTTAGAGCTTAATAACGATTAATAAGAAAGGACAGAGTGTTAACATATTTAACACTCGGATATAATCAATGAGTATTCATATTGAAGCCAAGTCAGGTGATATTGCCGATAAAATTCTTTTACCAGGTGATCCTTTACGTGCAAAATTTATCGCAGAGAATTTCCTAGAAGATGCGGTTTGTTTCAATCGAGTCCGCAATATGCTTGGCTATACTGGGACTTACAAGGAGCATAGGGTCTCTGTTATGGGAACTGGTATGGGAATGCCATCTATTTCTATTTATGCCAATGAATTGATCACTTCTTATGGTGTTAAGAAGTTGATCCGTGTGGGAACTGCGGGTTCTCTCAATAAAGATGTACATGTGCGTGATCTGGTCTTGGCTCAGGCGGCAGCAACGACATCAAGTATGATAAAAAATGAGTGGCCACAGTATGATTTGCCACAGATTGCGGATTTTAGCATGCTGGATAAGGCTTATCATATTGCTAAAGAGATGGGGTTGCCACTTCATGTCGGCAGTGTCTTGTCTATAGATGCTTTCTATTCTGATTTTGCTGAAAACAATATTAAATTAGGGAAAATGGGCCTTAAAGCTGTAGAAATGGAAGCAGCGGCCCTTTACTACCTTGCAGCTAAACACGGTGTTCAAGCCCTTGGTATTATGACTATTTCAGATAGCTTGGTTGCTGATGAGGATACCACTGCTAAGGAGCGTGAAACCACCTTCACCGATATGATGAAAGTTGGATTGGAAACCTTAATTGATGGCGATGAATAGAACTGTTAGCAAAGATATTATTGAAATCTTGCTCAATCATTATGACTATAATTCAGCTTATGGTATTATCAAATCAGAACCGATTGATCAGGATGCTAAGACACTGATTTACCTTATGAAGAGACGGCGACAGTTGGCGATTGATGAATTATTCAGTAAAAAAACACTTGAGTATTTCAAAGCACATTATCGAGTGGATTTGGTGGTCAATGCAGCTGAAGAAGAGCTTTTAGCTAACTATATTATGGATCTTCAAGCTAAGGTTGAAACAGAGGACATTATAGACTTTGTCCGTGCAGTTAGTCCGATTATCTATCGTCTTTTTATGCGTTTGATTGCTAGAGAAATTCCTGATATTACTGACTACATCGTGAATGCTAAGGATTCCCAGTATGATACATGGGATTTTGAACACTTGTCAATGTCAAACTATCCAGCTTTGATGAATTTTTCTCAGGTCTGGCATGATTCTCGTGTGACCTCCAAGAGTTTGCAGGTGCTTATTGAGCAGTTGGGAGTCTCAGAGTCCTTGAAAAAAGATGTTGTTTTTTTGAGGGATATGGAAAAATCTGTGAGAAATCCTTTAGCACATCTCATCAAACCTTTTGATGAGCGGATTTTGAGTCAAACGACAGGGTTTTCATCTAGGGCCTTTCTTGAGATGCTGATTAAATTAGCTCATCATACTGGCATCAACTATCAAGAAAATCCATTTTACTTTGATCAGATCAATCAGCTGATTTTATCACTTATCTAAAATGAAAGGTTTTATATCTAAAAAATGATAAAGTATCTCATAATGTTTTTGATTTCAATGGTGCCTATAATTGAGCTGCGTGGTGCAGTTCCTTATGGTGTGGCTGCCGGAATTCCCGCCTGGCAGGCTATTGTGATTTCTGTCATTGGTAATATGTTACCTGTGCCCATTATTTTCTTCTTTGCTCGTCGTGTTTTGGAGTGGGGATCGGACAAGCCAATTATTGGAAAATTTTTTAGCTGGTGTTTGAGGAAGGGACATAGTGGTGGTCAGAAATTAGCTAAAAGTGCTGGAGATAAAGGACTCTACCTTGCTTTATTCTTATTTGTGGGTATCCCCTTGCCAGGAACAGGAGCTTGGACGGGAACCTTGGCTGCCTCCATTTTGGATCTTAAGTTTAAAAATAGTATTATAGCTACTATGCTGGGAGTTGTTCTGGCTGGTTTTATTATGGGGATTACGTCCATCTTTCTAAAGGGATTGTTCTTCTAATATTAAGGAATATTCGATTGAGTGATCGAGCATTTTATTTTGTTATCAACTTAACTATTGGCTTGAAATATAGGAGATAAGGTCTATAATGAAGTTAGAAGGTAATAAAAATAGAAAGTGTGTTAGTATGATGACTGCTGATGAAAAGATTATAGCACTCGTAAAGCCAGAATATATGGAGCGTATTCCCCGTTTGGTGAGGGGGCATGCGACTAGGTCAACTTGTCAGTTGATTGCGCGTGAGTTTCCAGAAGCTTATGCTGAAGCTGAGAAAGAAGGAGACATTTCGTCAGAAGCAAAAGAGCAGCTGACAAAGATTGTCAACGATATTTTTGAAGAACGGATGGCAAAGCATCATCTGTAAAATAATAAGAGAGCGGGACAAATTTTGTCTCGCTCTCTTATTATGTAAATTTTACTTCCTCTAGTAGGTAGTCAATAAAGCGTTCGCCCATTTTAGAAAGGTTAGCTTTTTGATGTTTGAGGTAAACGATATCAATTTCATCTTCTACATCAAGGGGAATTGATATGATATTATCGCCATTTAGATTGCTGTTGAGAATCCCTGTAGCGACAGTATAGCCGTCCAAACCGATTAGGAGGTTGAAGAGTGTGGCACGGTCGGAAACGACGATAGATTTTTTATGGGAAATCTGTGACATGATTTCCTCAGAAAAGTAGAAAGAGTTGTGTACTCCTTGTTCATAACTGAGATAGGGGAAGTCTTCTAGGTCACTGAGCTTGATCGATGATTTCTGGGCTAGAGGGTTGGTCTTGCTGACAAAAATATGAGGCTTCGCTTTAAAGAGGCTGGTGTAGGATAAATGATTATCGTCAAACATTTTGGTGAGGACATCACGGTTGTAGCTGTTGAGAAAGAGGACGCCGATCTCTGAGCGAAAATTTTTGACATCATCAATGATTTCATAGGTTCTGGTTTCGCGTAAAAATAGTTCATATTGGGTCATATCCGCCCCTTTTAGCAAAGAGACAAAGGCATTGACAACAAAGGCATAATGCTGTGAAGAAACACTAAAGAGCTCTCGGCTAGTTGAGGGGCTCTTATAGCGCTCTTCTAGGAGGTTGGTTTGTTCGACGACTTGACGAGCGTATGAGAGAAATTCCATGCCATCCTTTGTCAAAGTGATTCCTTTGGGATTTCGATTGAAAATGGTGATATTCATCTCTTGTTCAAGATCTCTGACAGCATTAGACAGACTGGGCTGGGTGATATAGAGTTGCTTGGCAGCTTCATTCATACTGCCAGTTTCAACGATTTTAATAATATAGTGTAATTGTTGGATTCGCATAGTAGTATTGTATCACACTTTAGCTATAGTTACAGGCTATATAATATCAAATATGAGCGAAACACCAAGAAGGCAACGCCTTCCTGACATTTGAGGACCTCTATGGTATAATTTAAGGTGATAAATTGCGAAAGGATTTTTCCTATGAAAGGTATTATATTAGCGGGTGGTTCTGGCACTCGACTTTATCCTCTGACACGCGCAGCTTCCAAACAGCTGATGCCTGTTTATGATAAGCCTATGATTTACTATCCCCTATCAACTCTAATGTTGGCTGGTATCAAAGATATTCTGATTATCTCCACGCCACAAGATCTTCCTAGATTTAGAGAGCTTCTCCAAGACGGTTCTGAATTTGGTATTAGTCTCTCTTACGCTGAGCAGCCAAGTCCTGACGGATTGGCTCAGGCTTTTATCATAGGTGAAGACTTTATCGGTGATGATTCGGTTGCCCTTATTTTAGGAGATAATATTTACCATGGTAATGGCTTAAGTAAAATGCTCCAGCGTGCAGCTAGCAAGACATCTGGTGCGACAGTTTTTGGCTATCAAGTTAAAGATCCTGAACGCTTCGGTGTGGTTGAGTTTGATAGTCAGATGAATGCTATCTCAGTTGAAGAAAAACCTGAGGCACCCAAATCAAATTTTGCAGTTACGGGTCTGTATTTCTATGATAATGATGTCGTTGATATTGCCAAAAAGATTGCACCCTCTCCTCGTGGTGAACTGGAAATTACAGATGTGAACAAGGCTTATCTAGAACGTGGTGATTTATCTGTCGAAGTCATGGGGCGTGGTTTTGCTTGGCTGGATACTGGGACGCATGAGAGTCTGTTGGAGGCGGCTCAATATATCGAAACGGTTCAACGCTTGCAAAACCTGCAAGTTGCAAACTTGGAAGAAATTGCCTATCGCATGGGCTATATTACTAAGGAGCAAGTCTTTGAGCTTGCTCAGCCTCTTAAGAAAAATGAGTACGGACAATATTTGCTCCGTTTGATTGGAGAAGCCTAATGTCAGAACAATTTTTTGGTAAAAATCTAGCTGTTCGTAAGATTGATGCTATACCGGGAATGCTGGAATTTGATATTCCCGTACATGGGGATAATCGTGGCTGGTTTAAAGAAAACTTTCAAAAAGAAAAAATGCTCCCTTTAGGATTTCCAGAAAGTTTTTTTGAGGCTGGTAAATTACAAAATAATGTTTCTTTCTCTCGGAAAAATGTGCTGAGAGGTCTTCATGCGGAGCCTTGGGATAAATATATTTCTGTTGCTGATGAAGGAAAAGTACTGGGAGCTTGGGTGGATCTTCGTCAGGGAGAGAGCTTTGGTCGTACCTATCAAACCATTATTGATGCATCCAAAGGAATCTTTGTCCCTAGAGGTGTTGCCAATGGCTTTCAGGTGTTATCAGATAAGGTATCTTATAGTTATCTGGTCAATGATTATTGGGCGTTGGAACTCAAACCCAAGTATGCTTTTGTCAACTATGCCGATCCAAGCCTAGACATTAAATGGGAAAATCTGGAAGCGGCTGAAGTGTCAGAAGCAGATAAAAATCACCCTCTGCTCCAAGATGTAAAGCCATTGAGGCAGGAAGATCTATAAGGTATCCTTCTTTATAAGTGAGCTTCTTGGACAGAGGTCTAACTATTAGAATAAGTCTCCAAAATCAAATCATAAAAGGAACTACCATGTCAGAATATAAACATATTATCGTTACCGGTGGCGCTGGTTTCATCGGATCAAACTTTGTACATTATATCTATAATAATCACCCAGATGTGCATGTCACTGTCTTGGATAAGCTCACTTATGCTGGTAATCGTGCTAATATCGAGGAAATTCTCGGTGATCGTGTAGAGCTTGTAGTGGGTGATATTGCAGATGCTGAATTGGTTGATAAGTTAGCTGCTAAGGCTGATGCTATCGTCCACTATGCTGCTGAAAGTCACAATGATAATTCCCTAAAAGATCCTAGTCCCTTCATTTATACTAACTTTATTGGGACCTATACCCTTTTAGAAGCTGCTCGTAAATATCATCTTCGTTTCCACCATGTATCGACAGATGAGGTCTACGGCGATCTTCCCTTGCGTGAGGATCTGCCAGGGCACGGCGAAGGGCCAGGTGAAAAATTCACTGCTGACACCAAGTACAATCCATCATCACCTTATTCATCAACTAAGGCAGCTTCTGATTTGATTGTTAAGGCTTGGGTCCGTTCTTTCGGTGTTCAGGCTACCATTTCTAACTGCTCAAATAATTATGGACCTTACCAGCATATTGAGAAATTCATTCCACGTCAAATCACTAATATCTTATCTGGGATTAGGCCAAAACTTTATGGTGATGGGAAAAATGTCCGTGATTGGATCCATACTAATGATCACTCTACCGGTGTTTGGGCGATTTTGACTAAAGGAAAAATTGGGGAAACTTATCTGATCGGTGCTGATGGTGAAAAAAATAATAAAGAAGTTCTAGAGTTGATTCTGGAAAAGATGGGCCAGCCCAAGGATGCTTATGATCATGTGACTGACCGTGCTGGTCACGATCTGCGCTATGCGATCGACTCAACCAAGTTGCGTCAGGAGCTTGGTTGGGAACCTCAGTTTACTGACTTTTCGGAAGGACTACAAGAAACCATTGACTGGTATAGTTCCCATAAAGATTGGTGGCAGTCTGAGAAAGAGGCTGTTGAGGCTAATTATGCCAAGAGTCAAGACATTCTAAAAAAATAAGAGATTTAAAGGGGGAGACTGGGTTCTTCCTTTTTTTTTAAGGGTGAAAGTGATATACTTAGACGGAATGAAAAAACAGGATGAATATCTAGAAATTATGAAAAAACATTATTTTAATAAGCAAAGCGTCGTCATGCCAATGTTGGTTGGTATATTCTTGGTTGTATTTAATCGCCTGTTTTGGCAAAGCTCTCCTGCTATTGCTAATCTCGCAGGAAGAGATTTACGAACAGGATTTTCTTATGTCTTTGATTTGGTTATCTCATCGGGCTTGCCGCTGATTTTAATATCTATAGGGTATCTGTTTGCGCGCAAGAAAAATACCTTTCCTGATGCTATCAAGCTCTGGCTAAACACGGTAGTCGTAGGATTATTTGTTGTCTTATTTTTGATCATTTTTCCCAGGGTATTCATGATTTCGACGCTCTATGATGTGTTGCTTCCAATAACTAGGAGCAGTAGTTTGGAGATTACGTCGATCATTCTCTTGCTAATGATTATGCCCTTGGTTAAGATTTTTGCTGAGAGGATGACCCTACAGCGCTTGATTGCTGTTATTTTGGTTTTCTATGGCTTGGGAACGATCTTTAATAAAGATATTTTTTCCATGACATTAGGGACTTCAATTGTATTTTATCTCTCATTGGGGATTTTAGGAGTCTTTATCAACTATTGTCATATAGATCTTGACTGGAAGCGCTTATTACTTGGAACAGTTGGCAGTTGGCTCCTTGTCGCTATTATTAATATAGCCATGCCCTATATGTCCTATTTGGTTCATAGTAATGGATCGACAGCAGGACGTTTTCACAATATTACTAATCTCTTCTCTATCGTTGCTATTATTTTCACCTTTTTATTCTTATCAAAAATCAAGTTACCGAAGTGGTTGTATCCCAACCAAATTGCCTATGTGGCTTTATCGGCTTTAGTTGTTTCTAGAAATATTAATGTCCTTTCTTATTTTAATAGCATGTACCTTCCGCGGTTTGGTGGTTTTACCCTATATCACTTGATCTACTCCTTTAGAAATGCGATTGTGATCAGTATTGGTGTAACGGTGTTACATATTATTTTGTACTTTACAGCCAACCGTATCGGCTACCGCCAGCGGGTTAATAGCTATTGGCGTAAGGTCACGATCTTCAATGCCTATGAAGTCGTTATTAGGGGACTCCTCCAAGCTAAGCGCTTTGTTGCTAACCATAAGATTGAAATCGGTTTTGGTGTTCTTTTGTATGTCTTGTCTTATCTATCTATGCTGGCTATGAACACCTCCTACATTATCTCGGTTTCGACAGCCACTAAGCACAATGCTTTCTTATATAGCTTATTTGCACGCCAAAACTTGCTCTTTATCACGTTTTTGATCTATCTTCTACTCTATGCAGTTTTGAGGGCTATCACTAATCGTTTTTGGGTATCTGCAGTAGCGACATCAGCCTTTTTGATTTTTTGGAGTGTAGCTAGTCGTCTCAAAATGCTGACACGTGGTGAGCCTATTATGCCTTCTGAGGCTAAGATGGTTTCGGCTTATGGTAGTCTTTTAACCATGGTTGATCAGCGTATTTTGATAGTATCTGCTATCTTCTTAATACTGTTGATTGCAGCTGTCTTTCTCTTAGAGCGTCGCCTTCCCTTCAAGAAAATTTCTTTGAAGAGACGCTTAGTCTATCTTGGAATTTTTGTAGTAGTGACACCGTCAGTCTTCTATCTTAACCACGAAGGCAGTATGGTTAAGGTTGTATCGGATGGATTGGGTAATAAGCCCATGTTTTATAACCAATCGGTGGCTTCGCAGCTCAACGGTCCGACGATTCAATTTTTGAATAATCTAGATGTTGAAGTGATGGCTGAGCCATCTGGTTATTCACAAGATAAGATGCAGGAGATTGCACGTAAGTATAATCTTGAAGCTAATGTCATTAATAAAACCCGGACTAATGATATTTCTGATCAGACGATTGTCTTTAATTTGAGTGAGAGCTTTATGGATCCTAAGCGTTTAGCACCTCATATTGAGGTTAAAAATGATCCTATTCCTTACACTCGCTCCCTGATGAAGCAAACGACATCGGGGACTATGGTCAGCTCTGGTTATGGTGGAGGAACTGCCAATATGGAATACATGAGTTTGACAGGTTTTACTTTGAGCCATTATTCACCAACCTTGGCAACACCTTATACTCAGTTAGTGTCTTCTCTGTCGCCTGCCCTATCCTTTAACCAGGCCTTTCCAAATTCAAAGGCTATTCATACGTATTCGGGTGTGTATTATAGTCGTATTCCAGTCTATGAGAAATTTGGCTTTGACTCCTTTATGTATGAAGGCAGCAAGGATAAGCTGCATCATCTCAAACGTATTGATCACAGCCGTTACCTATCGGATGAAACAGCCTATCTCAATACACTTGATGCTATTAAGGCTAAGGAGGACAGTGGTAATTTTGTCCAATTAGTGACCATGCAAAATCACTTCCCCTATAATTTAGATACCTATAATGACACCTCGACCTATGCAACATCTGGTCCTTGGGTATCTACACCTGAAGTTGAGAAAAACACCACTAATTATGCGACAGGTCTTCATTATACCGATGAGGCGCTTAAAGATTTCATTAAAAAAATTGATGAGATTGATCAGCCGATTACCCTGATTTTTTATGGGGATCACTTGCCTGGAATATTCCCAGGGGATCAAGATTCTCAAGCCTTGCTTATGCACTCTACAGATTATTTCCTCTATTCCAATAAATATGCTAGGGAACATGGTGCAAAAAATATCAAGGATACAAGTGACCGTTATGTAGGACCAAATGATTTTATTGCTTTGGCTCTTAAACAGACAAATTCAAAAGTGGATGCTTACACTGCACTTTTGACTCGTGTTCAAGAACAATTACCGGCTATGTCGCTAAGTACAGAGACAACCTCTAATGTCGATCAGCCTAATACGATGTATACGACTGATGATGGTAAGGTTATTACAGAGGATGATCTCACTCAGCAACAAAAAGAATTGTTAGAAGACTATAAATTTGTCCAATATGATTTGAATGCTGGACAGGGCTACTTAAAACATTTAGATTTTGCGAATAGCTTTTTCTCAAAGTCAAAATAATCTGGTGACTCACAAAGACTTTGATCGTTTATCGGTCAGGGTCTTTTGTCTGTTCTTGTGAGATCGATCGTTTGATAAGTATGTAAGCTCTATTGCTTGGTCAGTTAGTATATGCTGCTGTACTTGTCTTATTGGGGGTGCTTTTTCTTTAAGAAATCTATAACATTGTGATAAAATAGAGTAAATCAATAGGAAAGAAAAGAGATGATGATGGAACAAGCCGAACAAAATTTTAAACAGTTGCTGCATAAGCTGTCTGTTACACGTCACTATTTACATTTGTTTGAGTCGGAATTGGATATGGTTGTTAGTCAACCCTCACTTTTGGAGTATTCACTAGATTCTATTCGTTTCAAAGATCAAATCTCCAAGATTATTGAGGCCTGTCGTCCTCTTCATCTGCTTGAAGAGAGAGTCCAGTCTCTATCATGGTATACGACTGAATCTTTTCGTGCTATGGAGGGGTCTTTAGATGTCCTTCAGGAGTGGATTAAGCAACTGGCTTATGTGGAAAAAGTTGCCTTGGCTCAGCCATTTTTCTATACCTTGTTGGATCAAGACCGTTCAAAATCTTACGGTATCCTAGTGGACTTATTTGGAAGTTTACAGGTTTCTAGGCGTGCCCTCAATGAAGAATATCTCCGTCTCAAAATGTCTTGACAATTAGATAGTTATAAGCTATACTATTGACAATTTAAAAACCTTTAATTAAGTCCAGTGAGGCTTCAAAGGGGCGGGTATCAGTTGGGTATAGGATAGCTATACTCAGTTATTTTCGTGCAACCTTGTCCTCGGACAAGGTTTTTCTGTAGGCGGACCTGCTTAGGTGTGCCTGGTAACCTCCCTCCAGATGGGGTTTTAGAGTAGTGGTATATGAAGGATTGATCGAAAGAAAGGAAGCAACTATGTTAACTAAAGTCGTCTCTTCCAGACAGTCGTTTCTCAAAGAGAATTTGAAGGTAGTAAGGCAGGAAGAAATTGCTCCTAAAATTTTCAAGATGGTTTTGTCGGGTCATATGGTAGAAGAGATGGCTATCGGTCAGTTTTTACATCTTAAGGTTCCAGATCCTAGTAAAATTCTACGACGCCCAATATCGATCTGTGCCATAGATAAGGCCAGTCAGCAAGTTACTATCATATATCGAGTAGAGGGAATGGGGACGGAGATTTTGTCCCGTCTTCATGCTGGTGACTTTGTGGATACCATGGGACCTCAGGGAAATGGTTTTGATATTTCTTTTGTAGAGCCAGGTCAAAAGGTGCTTATTATAGGTGGAGGTATTGGTGTCCCTCCTATGTATGCGACTGCTCAAGTCCTTTCTGAAAAAGGAGCTGAGGTGACAGCTGTGCTGGGCTTTGCTAGTAAAGATGCTGTCATTTTAGAAGAAGAGATCGGTCAATATGCTGATGTGGCAGTGACAACTGATGATGGCTCCTATGGTATTAAGGGATATGTTTCTACGGTAATTGATACTTTAGATGAGGAATTTGCTGCCATTTATGCCTGTGGGGCGCCTGGTATGCTTAAATATGTTGATCAAAAATTTGCGAACCATCCCCATGCGTATCTTTCTCTTGAGTCACGTATGGCATGTGGCATGGGAGCTTGTTATGCCTGTGTTGTCCATCTCAAGGATCAAGATGATGCTGCTAATAAGCGTGTATGTGAAGATGGTCCAGTCTTTGCTACTGGCACAGTCGTATTGTAAGGAGAAACTATGTCTGATAATCGTTTAGCAGTTCATCTTCCTGGTTTAAAGTTAAAAAATCCTATTATTCCTGCATCGGGCTGTTTTGGTTTTGGTCAAGAGTATGCTAAGTATTACGACCTTGATCGACTAGGTTCTATTATGATTAAAGCAACTACCAAGGATGCCCGCTTTGGAAATCCAACACCACGAGTAGCAGAGACACCATCTGGCATGCTCAATGCCATTGGTCTGCAAAATCCTGGTGTTGCTGCTGTTATTTCTGACAAGTTACCTTGGTTGGCGGAGCATTATCCTGACCTTCCTATAATTGCTAATGTTGCTGGCTTTTCAAATGAAGAGTATGCTTATGTAGCAGGAAAAATTTCCCAGGCTCCCAATGTTGCAGCTATTGAACTTAATATTTCTTGCCCCAATGTTGATCATGGTAATGCAGGTCTTTTAATTGGACAAGTACCTGAGTTGGCTTATGCGGCGACAAAAGCGGCTGTTGAGACTTCAGCAGTACCTGTCTATGTTAAGTTGACGCCCAGTGTTGCTGATATCACACAGATAGCCAAGGCAGTGGAAGAAGCCGGTGCGGCAGGCTTTACCATGATCAATACCTTGGTTGGAACACGTTATAACTTGAAAACAAGACAACCGATCATTGCCAATGGTCAAGGGGGAATGAGTGGACCAGCTGTATTTCCAATAGCGCTTAAGTTAATTCGCCAAGTGGCTAGTAGTACGGATCTGCCCATCATTGGTATGGGAGGTGTTGATTCAGCAGAAGCAGCACTGGAAATGATGATTGCAGGAGCATCAGCTATAGGGGTCGGGACAGCTAATTTTAGCGACCCTTATGCTTGTCCAACTATTATCGATGATTTGCCCGCTGCCATGGATAAATACGGTATTGATGATCTAGAAACTTTACGTCGCAATGTCAAGGATAGTTTAGGTTAAAGGTAGGTGAACTATGAGAGAAGAACGTCCGATTATCGCCCTCGATTTTTCATCCTTAGAGGTCATAAAATCTTTCTTAAATCAGTTTCCCAAAGAGGAAAAACTCTATGTAAAGATAGGAATGGAACTATTTTATGCTGCTGGACCGGAAGTTGTCAGCTATGCTAAATCACTAGGACATTCCGTCTTTTTGGATTTGAAATTGCATGATATTCCCAATACGGTCAAATCTGCCATGGCAGTTTTAGCCAAGCTGGGTGTGGATATGACTAATGTCCATGCGGCTGGTGGCGTCGAAATGATGCGAGCTGCCAGAGAAGGTTTAGGAAAGGGTCCTAAATTGATTGCTGTGACTCAGCTGACGTCTACATCTGAGGAGCAAATGAGAGACTTTCAAAATATTCAGACCAGTCTGGAAGAGTCGGTTCTGCATTATGCCCAGAAGACGCAAGAAGCTGGTTTAGACGGCGTGGTTTGCTCAGCTCATGAAGTAGCTAAAATTAAGACAGTAACCTCTGAAGACTTTATATGCTTGACCCCAGGTATTCGTCCAGCGGGCTCGGCTGTCGGTGACCAAAAACGGGTGATGACTCCAGCTGATGCTTACAGAATTGGTTCTGACTACATCGTGGTTGGACGCCCTGTTACTCAAGCTGAGGAGCCTGTCGCAGCCTATCAAGCTATTAAAGCTGAGTGGAATGCTCAAGCCTAAAACTTGCAAACTAACCTAATCCCCAATTTAGAACGGAGAAACTTTATGACATTAGCATCACAAATTGCATCAGATTTACTAGATATCAAGGCGGTTTACCTGAAACCTGAGGAGCCCTTCACTTGGGCTTCAGGCATCAAATCCCCAATCTATACAGACAACCGCATCACCCTTTCCTATCCTGAAACCCGCAGCTTGATTGAAAATGGCTTTGTTGAAAAAATCAAGGAAGAGTTTCCAGAAGTTGAAGTGATTGCTGGGACAGCGACAGCTGGGATTCCTCACGGGGCCATCATTGCGGATAAGATGAATCTGCCATTTGCTTATATCCGCAGCAAACCCAAAGACCATGGTGCGGGAAACCAAATCGAAGGTCGGGTTGCTAAGGGTGAAAAGATGGTCATTATCGAAGATCTGATTTCAACGGGCGGCTCTGTATTGGAAGCTGTCGCAGCTGCTGAGCGCGAAGGAGCTGATGTCCTTGGTGTCGCAGCTATTTTCACCTATGAACTACCCAAGGCAGATAAGAACTTTTCTGATGTAGGGGTGAAATTGGTAACCCTATCCAACTATTCTGAACTCATCAAAGTAGCCAAGGTTCAAGGTTATATCAACGCTGACGGTCTGCAGCTGCTGAAAAAATTCAAAGAAAACCAAGAAACTTGGCAGGATTGATTCTGTCGCTGTAAGAAAGGGAAAATTAATAGGAGGTTCCAATGGCTTTTGGCAATTTCAACAAGCGGGAATTGCTGGATTGGCTGGTCGATCTGACTGGAGCCGAAGTGGCTTATCCCTTTACACGTGAGAAAAGTAAGGATACATCGGTCATTCGGCATGGCCGCAATCAAAAAATGCTGGCGCTGGTGACACAGAAAAGACGGAAAACTCCTGCTCAACCTCAACCTCCAACCCGAACAGGTAGAGATGATGGATATCAAGGGCGTTATCCCAGCTTATCACATGACTAGAAAGCACTGGCTCAGCGTTTTAGTCAATGAAACTGAGCTGAGCGAACCTGAACTTGAGGCTATGGTACTGGAAAGCAGCCGTTTAACACGTTAGGAGGTTAATGATGAAAATTACAGTTCCTTTTGAAAATAAAATTATCCCAGATCGTTACAGTAAACATACTGGTGAACTTGAATTGGGGAATGCCATTGTATCCTTCCCTTTTTCCATAGAAGATGTACCTGCGGGCACTAAGACTTTTGCTTGGTCTCTTATTGACTATGATTCTATTCCAGTCTGCGGTTTTGCCTACATTCATTGGACAGTCGCTAATGTCCCTGCTGCTAAAACTGTGATTGAGGCAGATTTTTCCAGAAGGGACAGCCAGCATCTCCATGGTAAAAACAGCCTTGTCAGCAAATTTTTATCAACAGATTTTTCAGCTATTGAAGATAATTATATCGGACCTTACCCGCCAGATAAAGATCACCTTTATACGCTAAAAGTTTATGCTTTGGATACTGCGCTTGCACTTGATCATGGATTTTACCTTAATGAGCTTATGCACGCAGTTGAAGGTCATATCTTGGCCGAAGCTGAGCTTGATTTGGTCGGTAAAGTCTGATTTTGAGCTAAGAAAGGATGCTGCCCTATGGAACATTCAAGTTGGCATGAGCGGATTAAAGCTCAGTTACCCCAGCATTATTTTGGGAAAATCAATGCCTTTATGGATCAGGTTTACGCCCAAGGCGTCGTCTATCCGCCGCGGGAAAAAGTTTTTAATGCCATTCAAACGACGCCTCTGGAAAAGGTTAAAGTGGTTATTATTGGTCAGGATCCTTACCATGGTCCCAAGCAGGCTCAGGGCCTGTCGTTTTCGGTACCTGAGGCTATCCCAGCCCCGCCGTCTCTGCAGAATATTCTCAAAGAGTTAGCACAAGATATTGGACAGCGTGACCATCATGACTTAACGCCTTGGGCTAAGCAAGGTGTACTCTTGCTCAATGCTTGCTTGACAGTACCAGCTGGTCAAGCTAACGGTCACCAAGGTCAGATTTGGGAGCCCTTTACAGATGCGATTATCAAGGTCGTCAACCAACAGGACCATCCTGTTGTCTTTATCCTCTGGGGTGGTTTTGCCCGCAAAAAGAAGACTCTGATCAATAATCCCATCCATCATATTATCGAGTCTCCTCATCCTAGCCCGCTGTCAGCTAATCGTGGTTTCTTTGGCTCGCAGCCGTTTTCGAGAGCTAATGCATATTTACAAGAAGTAGGTCTGGAACCGATTAATTGGCTGAGGTAGTAATGAATATAGTTGAATTACTAAAAAATTTGAAAGATCTTTTACCAATAAAATATTATAAATATTTTATTTTATTAATTTTACTGTCGCTTCTTACTTTCAAGAGGGAATATTTTTTTGTTTTAATATCAAGATATCCTCTTTCCCTTTTTGCATTCCTATCATTTATTATTGTTTATTTATTGATTATAGTCAGTGATAGAAAATCTGATTTAGTCATTGAAGAAAAAACTCTAAGAGAGCAATTATCTCTACTGACAAATGTTGAAAAAGAAATTTCATTTATATGTAAAGAAAAAGATGGTGATCTTCTTTTAATAATGAATAATTTAAGTGGTAAGGATATTTTTGACATTGAAGGGGTAGTTAAAATTTTTAGGGACAAATCTGCCGGTTTCAGAGATAAAATAGCAGAGAAAACTTTTAATCAAAAACAATTGGAACCCAAAACAAGTGTGCAAATCAGTGTACTTAGCCAAAGAGAGTTTAAAGGAGTATGTGCTTGGACGTCTTTTGAAGTTGAATTAATCAAATTAAGAATCTTAGACTCTGTCCAAAATTACAATATTCATTACTCTTCAGAAAAAATAATGAGATCGTATGACTTTATACTTAATTTGGATAAATATATTGATAAGCATATATTATTCTTCAGAATTCCTTATAATCTTGCATGGCTTAAAAAAATTTTGTTCTTAATAGAAGATAAAATTTTCTTTCTTACCAAACAGCACGTTTTTTACTATAGTCTATCAAAATTTGATGAAAATTTATCATTCGTTTCAAAACGAAGATTATCTAAAAAGGAAAAACGAGACTTGAGAAAAGACTCTGTAAGAAAATGGTTTTATAGGGTAGTATTCGTTCTATTAGGTGGTGTGAGTATGATTATCTTGCTCTATTCTATGTTTCAATTTATGCAGCTTATTGTTGTTATTTTAAATGATATAGGAAGTTATTTGTTAAAGAGATACTTATGAGGAGTTACTATGTTATTAATTAAAAATGGTCGAGTGATGGATCCCAAGTCGGGATTTGATAAAGTTTCAGATGTGCTCATCGATGGTGAGCGAGTGGTTAAGATCGCTGAGGCTATCGATGAAAAGGCCGCAGAAGTAATCGATGCGACTGGCCTAGTGGTGGCTCCAGGATTAGTTGATATTCACGTTCACTTCCGCGAACCCGGACAAACTCATAAAGAAGATATTCATACAGGAGCGCTAGCTGCAGCAGTAGGTGGTTTTACTAGTGTCGTAATGATGGCCAATACTAATCCAACCATTTCAGATATCCCTACCCTTAAGGAGGTTTTGGCCAGTGCGGCTAAGGAGAACATTCATATCTACACCAACGCAACGGTTACCAAAAATTTTGACGGACAGAATTTGACGGATTTTAAAGCTCTCTTAGAGGCAGGAGCTGTTTCTTTCTCGGATGATGGGATTCCTCTGCAAAGCAGTAAGCTAGTCAAAGAAGCCCTAGAATTGGCTAAGGAGAATAATACTTTCGTTGCCCTGCATGAAGAAGATCCGGAACTCAATGGTATTCTTGGATTCAACGAAACTATTGCTCGTAAGGAATTTGGTTTTTGCGGAGCAACAGGTGTGGCTGAGTATAGCATGATTGCACGGGATGCCATGATTGCTCATGCTGTTCAGGCTCATTTGCACATCCAGCACTTATCAAAAGCTGAATCTGTTCAAGTTGTTAAATTTGCCCAAGAACTGGGGGCTCCTGTAACAGCAGAAGCAGCCCCCCAGCACTTCTCTAAGACCGAAGATCTCCTTTTATCAAAAGGGGTAAATGCTAAAATGAATCCGCCTTTACGGACAGAAAAAGATCGCCGTGCTATTATCGAAGGTCTTAAGAGCGGTGTTATTTCTGTCATTGCCACTGATCACGCTCCTCATCATAAGGAGGAAAAAACCGTTGAAGATATGACCAAGGCACCATCAGGTATGACAGGGCTGGAAACCTCTTTGTCTCTTGGTTTGACTCATTTGGTACAGACAGGTGCGTTAAGTTTGATGAGTTTGCTTGAAAAGATGACAATCAATCCTGCTAGCATGTATGATTTTGATGCGGGTTATTTAGCTGAGGGAGGACCAGCTGATTTAGTACTTTTCGCGGATCAGGAAGAGCGTTTCATTACCAAACAGTTTGCCTCCAAGGCTAGTAATTCTCCATTTATTGGAGAGACTTTGACAGGAGTGGTTAAATATACCATTTGTAATGGTCAGGTAATCTATGGAATGTGATGAAATTATGATAGAGGTTAGGTAGATAGGGGTGAGGCAGATATCTCACCTCTTTTATATCGTTTTAGATCTATCAGATTGTTCTCTTTATGTTGTCATAATTTAGAAATCTTTTGAGTCTTTAATCTTTAAATGACGTTTAGAATAGTGTACAATAGATAGTAATAAAATTATTGTGGAGAGTTATATGCGAAAGCAAACTTATTTAATTCCTGCGCTTTCTGCTATGTTATTATCGGCGGCAGTTCCGTCTCGAGTTGTACAGGCCGATGAGCCAGGTAATGAATCGGCTAATGACAATGCCGTTAACATGTCGCAGGAGGAAGCATCAAAAGCGTCAGGGAATGCTGATTTTAGTAGGAATCCTTTGTCGACCTCTGAGGTGACGCCGGCTGCTGAGACTACTGGGGAGGAGTCTGATACGGACGCTCCCTTTGCTTCCGAACAGGCCCAAATTCAAGTTGAGCCTGTTTCAGTTGGTCAATCTGAGACGACTATCCTTCATACGAATGATGTTCATGGGCGATTAGCTGAAGAATACGGTGTTATTGGTGATGCTAAATTAGCGACGGTTGTTGATCAAGCACGTCGTCAAGGTGAGGTGATCTTGTTAGATGCGGGAGATTCTTTCCAAGGATTACCTATTTCCAATAATAGTCAGGGTGAGGATATGGCTAGAATTATGAACCGTCTTGGCTACGATGCTATGACGGTTGGTAATCATGAGTTTGATTTTGGTCTGCTCCAGTTAAAACGACTTCGAGAACATCTGGATTTTCCCATGATTAGTTCAAATGTTTATGTTGATGGTGCTCGCTTATTTGATCCTTCTGTTATTATTGATAAAAATAAGGCAGTAGATGGTGATGAGGTTGTTGTTATTGGTGTTACCACACCAGAGACAGCTACTAAAACTCATCCTAAAAACGTTGAAGGAGTGACCTTTACAGATCCTATCACAGAAGTGATGACTGTGATCGATCAGACTGAAGCCAATGCTAGAGCGCAAGGGAAAACCTATAATAATTATGTTATCTTAGCGCATTTGGGAGTCGACAATACAACTAAGTCTGCATGGCAAGGCATCAGTTTAGCACATGCTTTGGCGCAAAATAAACTCTTGCAGGATAAAAATGTCATTGTAATTGATGGTCACTCACACACGGTGCTACAAGTTACTGATGGGAATGTTACTTACAATCAAACTGGTAGTTACCTCAATAATATTGGTAAGATTGTTCTAAATTCAGATCGTGTCCTATCTGCAGGGGTTATTACGGCTGAGGAAGCTAGTCAGCTCCTTCCTAGTCCTGAAGTCGCTGAGATGGTAGAGACTATCAAGGCTAATTACGAAAAGGATATGGCAAGAGTTATTCTTGCTAATAATCCTGTTGAGCTTAGTGGTGATCGTCAGGATGTACGTGTTCGTGAGACTAATCTGGGCAATCTAGTCGCAGATGCCTTGTTATTATATGGGCAGTCTGGTTTCAGTCATAAGAGCAATCTTTCTGTGACCAATGGTGGTGGTTTACGTGCCTCTATCAAAAAAGACCAGCCTATCACAAAGGGAGATATCATTTCGGTTCTTCCATTTGGGAACACAGTCTCTCAGATTAAAGTGACTGGTCAGCAAATCTTTGATATGTTTGAGACCTCTCTCAGTGCCCCTCTACAAAGGGATGAAGAGGGAGAGTACATTGTGGACGAGCATGGCAATCCCTTGCTAGAGCCCAATGGTGGCTTCCTTCATTTTTCAGGTGCAAATGTTTACTTTTCAGCAGACTCACTGGATCTTCCTGATCCTCATCTCCATGTGGCGGCAGTAGATATCTTTGATCCAGAACAAAATAGTTATCAGCCAATAGATCTTGATCAGACCTATTATCTGGCGACAAATGATTTCCTTGCTTCTGGTGGTGATAACTATACTATGTTGGGAGGTGCTAGAGAAGAAGGTCCATCAATGGATGAAGTGCTGGCAGCCTATCTCAAATCAGGGATTGATTTAACCAATTATAGTGAGATCCATCCTTATACTCGCTTGTTGCCTGTAATACTACCTGCTACAGCTAGTTTTATTGACTTTATAGGGTTTTCAGAATACGTCATGCTGCCAGAAAATTCAATTTCTGCTCAGTTTGCATTCGATCCGACGGTCAGTCTTTCACTCGATTTGAAAGATGGAGAATTTCCACCTAAGGATGGGGGGCAAGGAGGGTTGCCTGATAAACCACAAGATCTACTGCCTGATTCTCCAGCTCCTCACTCCAATTCTACTTCGTCATTTGAGGAAATTGCTAAATCGACGATTCTTTCAACTAGTGATTCTGTTTTAGATGCTTCTGAAAATCATTCTGCAGACCTTAAGGCTTCTGTTGACAGTTCTGATGAAGAGGCCACAGAATTAGGAAATCTGGCTGCTGGTACTTCAGCGACTGATACTGCTGGTAGTGCCAAAGAGGGGAGCTCCCAATCTGCTTCCAGTGCATTGCGTCCGGATTTGGAAGCTTCACCTGCAGCAGTGACGAAACCTGCTGGATCTGAGACTGTCATTAGAGAAGTTATTGTCAGTGTGCTCGGTGTTGTTACCGTAGCTGGTGGCTCAATTTTTGATCACATTAGATCACGTCGTTCCAATTAAAAAAAGCTCTGAAAGAGCTTTTTTTAATGGATTGAAACCTACTTATTTGACTTTTTGCTGAGTGAGGTTTAATCCAAATGGAACTAAATTTTCTTCGTGGTGACGAATGCGGCTGATATTTTCTTTATGGCGAAGAATGATGATTAGGGCAAGCCCTGTCACAATAAGGGTGAATAACCAATCATATCCTTCCAATATAAAGTGAAAGTAAGGAAAGGTATAGAGTGTGATTAATCCTAAAAGAGCTGTCGTGACGCTGGCAAAGGAGATCATGCTGCTGAGGTAGAGAAGGAGGGCAAACAAACCTAGTAAGAAGAGGCAGTAGATAGGTGTAAATCCTAGGAGGACACCAGCACTGGTAGCTACTGCCTTACCTCCTTTAAATCTGGCAAAGACAGGGAAGGTGTGACCTAATACAGCAAAGAAGCCGATGAGTAAGGGAGACCAGGTGTGACCCTGCCCAAACCATATAGGTAGAAGTACTGCCAGTGTTCCTTTGAGCATATCGATGAGAAAGGTTGCAGTGCCAGCCTTTTTGCCTAAGACACGGAAAGCATTGGTTGTGCCAGTGTTTTTACTGCCGAGTTCACGTAGATTTTTGTTGAAAAAATATTTACCAATCCATAGTCCAGACGGGATGGAACCGAGTAAATAAGCTATAGTCATAAAAATCAAATTTGTCATGTTGCCATTATATCACAAATAAGGGCTTTCTGCCTATGCCTCTAGCCTTCTAAAGCGCTTGCTAGGTCTAGTATAGACGGCTAAGATAGCATCTTTCGTCGTGGGATAAAGTCGGGAAGCTTGAGGGTAAACGTAACAATTCTGTGACAATTTTTTTTGCAAAATAGAGGAAAAACTTGTAATATAAATGGGACGATTAACTGGGAGGTCAATTGTGACTAACAAAGAGATAACAATAGAAAATTATAATGATGATGCCATCCAGGTTCTTGAAGGACTGGATGCTGTTCGAAAACGACCAGGGATGTATATCGGATCAACCGATGGTACAGGCTTGCATCATCTTGTTTGGGAGATCGTTGATAATGCTGTTGATGAAGCCTTGTCTGGTTTCGGTGACCGTATTGAAGTGATTATCCATAAGGACGGTTCTGTCAGTGTTTCTGATAGAGGACGTGGAATGCCAACCGGTATACATGCGACAGGCAAACCGACTGTAGAGGTGATTTTTACCGTTCTCCATGCTGGTGGTAAGTTTGGTCAGGGTGGCTATAAAACATCTGGAGGTCTTCATGGGGTAGGTTCTTCTGTTGTTAATGCCATGTCTGCGTGGCTGGAGGTCGAGATCACAAGAGATGGCGCTGTCTATCGCCAGCGCTTTGAAAACGGTGGTAAGCCGGTGACAGGTTTGGACCAGATCGGGACAGCTCCAAAGTCTAAGACAGGTACTAAGGTGACCTTTAAACCGGATGATACTATTTTTTCAACGACGGAGTTTAAGTTTAATACCATCGCAGAGCGTCTTAAGGAGTCGGCTTTTTTACTCAAGCAAGTGACTCTTGTCCTAGTAGATGAGCGTAGCGACCAGCGTGAGGAATTTCATTACGAAAATGGGGTTAATGACTTTGTTGCTTACCTGAATGAAGATAAGGAAACCCTGACCCCTGTTATTGCTATTGAGGGTCAAGACCAAGGATTTGACATCCAAGTTGCTCTTCAATATAATGATGGCTTTTCTGATAATATCCTTTCTTTTGTCAATAATGTTCGTACCAAGGACGGAGGAACGCATGAAACAGGGCTTAAGTCAGCTATTACCAAAGCTATGAATGACTATGCCAGAAAGACTGGCCTTCTCAAGGAAAAAGATAAAAATTTAGAAGGCTCGGATTATCGTGAGGGGCTATCGGCTGTTCTGTCTGTTTTAGTTCCGGAAGAGCACCTTCAGTTCGAAGGTCAGACCAAGGATAAGCTTGGTTCACCTTTAGCTAGGCCGGTAGTGGATAGCATTGTTTCTGAAAAATTGACCTTCTTTCTCATGGAAAATGGAGAGATAGCGTCGAATCTTATTCGTAAGGCGATCAAGGCTCGTGACGCTCGTGAGGCAGCTCGTAAGGCTCGTGATGCTAGCCGCACTGGCAAGAAGAAAAAGGATAAAGGGCTCTTATCAGGTAAGCTGACACCTGCTCAATCTAAAAACCCTAAGAAAAATGAACTCTATCTCGTTGAGGGGGATTCTGCCGGAGGATCGGCTAAACAGGGACGTGACCGAAAATTTCAGGCCATCTTACCGCTTCGGGGGAAGGTTCTCAATACTGAAAAAGCCAAGATGCCTGAGATTCTGAAAAATGAAGAAATCAATACCATGATTTACACGATTGGTGCTGGTGTTGGACCAGATTTTAGTCTTGACGATATCAATTATGATAAGATCATCATCATGACCGATGCGGATACCGACGGTGCCCATATTCAGACGCTTTTATTGACCTTCTTCTATCGCTATATGAGGCCTCTTGTCGAAGCGGGGCATGTCTATATTGCCCTTCCGCCTCTTTATAAGATGTCTAAAGGCAAGGGTAAGAAAGAAGTTGTAGAGTATGCCTGGACGGACGGTGAGTTAGAAGAGCTCCGCCAAAAATTTGGTAAGGGAGCTAGTCTCCAGCGCTACAAAGGGCTGGGAGAGATGAATGCTGATCAGCTTTGGGAGACAACTATGGATCCTGAGACACGAACTCTGATCCGTGTCACTATTGAAGATCTGGCGCGTGCTGAGCGCCGTGTCTCTGTTCTCATGGGCGATAAGCCCGCCCCACGCCGCCAATGGATTGAAGACAATGTTAAGTTTACCTTGGAAGAAAGTACGGTGTTTTAAGGGATAATAATATTTAGAAGATTAAAGAAATTAAATGAAAAAGATTATTAGAGTTTTAGGTATATTGTTAGTGCTAGTGACTTTATCTGCTTGTCAGAAAACCAAATCAGATAAATTTGCTATTGAAGAGCTCAATAAACCATTTGTCTCTTACTATGAGGATGATACTTTTACAAAAGTAGAGTTACCAGCTTCTGCAAAAAACGATGTTAAAAGAAAATCTCGAACATCAGCAGTTTCTGAGAAGGAAGCTCGTGAAGATGTTGACTATATTCTTCAAGCTTTCTACTACGAGAATGGTGCATCAAGGCGTAAAGAGATTTTAGGAAAAACAGATGTAGAGTTATTAGATGGTCTAACGGATGAAATGTTCAACTATTTGAATGAAAGTTATGGCATGACAGTTGATCAGAAGCAAACCGTCAAGCTTGATGGTAAAACTCTTAATTTTAGGGACGAAGCTTCTAAAAGAATTTTAGCAACGATGAGGAGTCTTCAAACAGCTAATCAGTATGAGATTACTGACCTAAATGTTAAGGACAAAAAGATTACTGTAAATGCAGAGCTGCGTACCATCGATACGTATCAATATACAGTAATGTTACAAGGTTCCCCTAAATACTCTTCAACTTATTATCCATTTGCTTTGAAGTCACAATCATTCGATAAGGACAAACCTAAAGAACATGCTACTTATAAGTTTTATGAATCTGTATTGATGAACGTCGCTGTCTATGATCTTAACAAGGATAATAATTATACGGTTCCGCTTGAATACCCTAGTCGAACTCAGTCGGTAAAACTAACTTTTAAATATGACAAAAATGGTTATCTAACTGTTCCGAGGAAATCTTTACTAGCATTGACGCAAGTTAAGATAGCAGAGTAATGTGATACCCTGTTATTCGTGAATTGACACGTCTAATAACTAAATAATATCCTTATAATTGTAATTTACTGAAAGGAATTGAACATGTCCTAAAAGATTGTGTCAAAAAGATAAATCGTCTAGAAAATCAGGATTTTCTGTCGATTTCCTATTTTGATCTTGTCTTTTTTACGGGCTTTGTATCTTAATTATGAGCAATATTCAAAATATGTCCCTTGAGGACATCATGGGAGAGCGCTTTGGTCGCTACTCTAAATACATTATTCAAGAGCGGGCGCTGCCTGATATCCGTGACGGGTTAAAACCGGTTCAGCGCCGTATTCTTTATTCCATGAATAAGGACGGAAATACCCATGATAAGGGTTATCGTAAATCGGCCAAGTCAGTCGGTAATATCATGGGGAACTTCCACCCGCATGGGGATTCGTCCATCTATGATGCCATGGTCCGGATGTCCCAGGATTGGAAGAACCGTGAAATTCTCGTAGAAATGCACGGGAATAATGGTTCCATGGATGGTGATCCGCCAGCTGCCATGCGTTATACTGAGGCTCGTCTGTCAGAGATTGCGGGTTATCTGCTTCAAGATATTGATAAAGACACTGTCCCTTGGGCTTGGAATTTTGACGATACAGAGAAAGAGCCAACTGTTCTTCCAGCAGCCTTCCCAAACCTTTTGGTCAATGGTGCGACTGGTATCTCAGCTGGTTACGCTACAGACATCCCTCCTCATAATCTTTCTGAGGTTATTGATGCGGTTGTTTACATGATTGACCATCCCAAGGCTAAATTAGAAAAGCTCATGGAATTCTTACCGGGACCTGACTTTCCAACAGGTGCTATTATCCAAGGGGCTGACGAAATTCGTAAAGCCTATGAGACGGGGAAAGGCCGCGTGGTTGTTCGCTCTCGGACAGAAATTGAGTCTCTTAAAGGTGGTAAAGAGCAGATTATTGTGACGGAGATTCCTTACGATGTCAATAAGGCAGTTTTAGTTAAAAAAATTGATGACATTCGTATTAACAATAAAGTCCCCGGCATTGCTGAAGTGCGTGATGAGTCCGATCGTGATGGTTTGCGCATTGCTATCGAACTAAAAAAAGAAGCTGACAGCGAAGTCATACTTAACTATCTCTTTAAGTATACCGATCTCCAAATCAACTATAATTTCAATATGGTAGCGATTGACGATTTTACACCTCGTCAGGTTGGATTAGTGTCAATGTTGTCTAGCTACATTGCTCACCGCCGAGATATTATTTTAGCACGTTCCAAATTCGATAAGAAAAAAGCGGAAAAGCGCCTGCATATTGTGGAAGGGCTCATTCGTGTAATCTCTATTCTAGATGAAGTGATAGCCCTGATCCGTGCCTCTGAAAACAAGGCTGATGCCAAGGAAAACCTCAAGGTCAGCTATAGCTTTTCAGAAGAGCAAGCAGAAGCGATTGTCACTTTGCAGCTCTATCGTTTGACGAACACAGATATTGTGACGCTTCAGGAGGAAGAGGCGGCATTGCGGGAGCAAATTGCGTTATTAACAGCCATCATTGGAGATGAGCGTACCATGTACAATGTGATGAAGAGGGAATTGCGTGAAGTCAAGAAGGCTTTTGCTACTCCACGTCGTTCTGAGCTTCAGGCTAAGACTCAAGCTATTGAGATCGATACAGCTAGTCTCATTATTGAGGAAGAGACCTATGTTAGTGTTACCCGAGGGGGCTATGTCAAGCGTACTAGTCCACGTTCTTACAATGCTTCAACGCTAGAAGAGCTTGGTAAACGTGATGATGATCAAGTTGTACTCATACAACAGGCCAAGACCCCTCAACATTTGTTGATGTTTACGAATTTAGGTAATGTCATTTATCGTCCAGTTCATGAGTTGACGGATATTCGTTGGAAAGAAATTGGTGAACATCTGTCACAAAGTATTACCAATTTTGATTCCCAGGAAGAGATTCTTTATGCTCAAGTATTTGACGATTTTACCGAAAGTGTTTACTATGCTGTAACCCGTTATGGACAGATTAAGCGGGTTAACCAGACAGAGTTCCAACCAGGACGTAGTTACAAAACAAAGTCGGTTAAATATGCTAAGCTCAAGTCTGAGAAGGACGCCGTAGTTGCAATTGCTCCGATGACTGCCGATTCGATTATGGTAGTGACTGAAAAAGGGTATGCTCTTCACTTTAATAGCCAAGAAGTACCGGTTGTTAGTGGAAAAGCTGCCGGCGTCAAAGCCATTAATCTAAAAGATGACGATATAGTCACTTCAGCCTTTGCGATCACGACTGATACATTTTACATATTGACTCAGCGTGGCAGTCTTAAGCGTATGGCAGTTGGAGATATTCCTCTGACCAAGCGTGCTGGTCGAGGATTACAGGTGCTTCATGAATTGAAGTCTAAGCCCCATCGTATCTTTATGGCTGCTCCAGTGCGCTCAGACGCTCAAGTGGGAGAGTTGGATCTATTCTCAACAGATTCAGAGAGTACTGGAGATGAGCAGTTCCTTAAAATTATCTCTAAAACTGGTACTGTTAACCAAGTCGATCTGGCTCATTTATCCTTGTCTGGACGCACTAGCAATGGTAGCTTTATATCAGATACCATTTCAGATGAAGAAGTATTTGAAGCTTATGAAATTTAGTGATAGGCATTAAAAAGCATTCTCTGTGCTGGATTGAGAGTCTAGCGAGGATGCTTTTTTTGATTGAGACAGATAGTGTGAGGAAAGAATAGCCCAATTTAAAAACAAGTATTGAAGTTTTATTTAAGGTTTGCTATACTCTTAAGGGAATTATAAGTTTAGGAGGCTTATGATGAAAGGTTTATCAATTAATGGCCGATACTTGGTTTTGGTATCTTTAATGGTTGTTTTTGCTTTCTTCAGTGCTAGTGGGATAGTAGTGGCTGAAAGTGTTTCATCCCTACCTGATATTAGTCAGGAAGTGAGTCAGCCTGTATCAGATGATGGTCTTTCTAGTCAGATTATTACAGAGCAGACACCATCTGATCTGGATACCGTACCTATGCAAGAATCGGAGTCCCTTACTGATGAAAAGGTGGAAACAACTGATTCGCTAGCTCAAGATGTGAAACCTGCTCCAGCTATCGAGCCAAAAACTCAGCCAGTTTCTAAAAAGATAGAAGATCATAATTCTGCAGTGAGTACAGAGTCAACAGATCTTGTTGCTCACTCAGAGACTTCTGCAGGACGAAATGCGATTAGTGCAGAAGCCCAATCACAACCAAAAGCACAAGTAAATCAACCGACTTCTCAGGCAGAGTCGGTTAGGAGTAGTCAGTCAAAAGAAGAAGTGGATAGTTCCTTACAAGAACAACCTGCGGGACTTCCAGAGACAGGTGACGACAACTCACGTGCGTTAGGACTATTAGTGTTGTCCACTTTATTAGCCCTAACGACCATTGTTGTTAAAGAGAAAAGATCAAAACATCATTGATGGTATGTCAATGATGTTTTATTTTACTCAGGATAGAACCATATAGTTTTTTAAGTCTTTACAGGAAGAGAAATCAACAGAATTGTCAGAATTTTGAAAAAACGCTTGAAAATTTATTGGAAAAGGTCTACAATGTTAAGCACATGAAAGAAAGAGGTTTTTAGTATGACTGTAGACTTAGATTGGGAAAACCTAGGATTTGCTTACCATAAATTGCCATTTCGCTACATTTCTTATTATAAAGATGGTAAATGGGATGATGGTGGATTGACTGAAGATGCGACTCTACATGTTTCAGAGAGTTCTCCGGCTCTGCACTATGGGCAACAAGCTTTTGAAGGACTAAAGGCTTATCGGACAAAAGATGGTTCGATTCAGCTTTTTCGTCCTGATGAAAATGCCAAACGCCTTCAACGCACAGCAGATCGGCTCTTGATGCCTCAGGTTTCAACTGACAAATTTGTTGATGCTGTTAAACAAGTGGTTAAGGCCAATCAAGACTATGTTCCGCCATATGGGACAGGTGCTACTCTTTATCTTCGTCCTCTTCTAATTGGTGTTGGTGATGTTATCGGGGTTCATCCAGCTGAAGAGTATATTTTCACAGTTTTTGCTATGCCGGTTGGTAACTATTTTAAGGGTGGTTTGGCGCCTACAAATTTCTTGATTCAAGATGACTATGACCGAGCAGCACCGCATGGTACTGGTGCTGCTAAGGTTGGAGGTAATTATGCAGCCAGTCTTTTACCAGGAAAGTTAGCTCATGATCGTAAGTTTTCAGATGTTATCTATCTGGATCCTGCAACTCATACTAAGATTGAAGAAGTGGGATCGGCTAACTTTTTTGGCATTACCAAGGATAATGAGTTTATCACCCCATTTAGCCCTTCTATTTTGCCTTCTATTACGAAATATTCCTTGCTTTATCTCGCAAAAGAACGCTTCGGCATGACTGCTATAGAAGGAGATGTTCACATCGATGAGTTGGATAAATTTGTTGAGGCAGGTGCCTGCGGTACAGCTGCAGTTATTTCTCCCATTGGTGGTGTTCAGCATGGTGATGATTTCCATGTCTTCTACAGTGAGACAGAAGTTGGTCCTGTGACTCGCCAGCTCTATGAAGAGCTGACAGGCATTCAGTTTGGTGATAAAGAAGCACCAGAAGGTTGGATTTATAAAGTGGATTAAAGCACGAGAAAGGGCTTGCTCTTGCAAGCCTTTTTGTTTTTGTGTAAAATGAAGGAAATATTCATGAAATCGGAGAAAGAAATGGCAAAAAAAGATAAAAAAATAGAAATTCAGCTGATAGATGCAAAAGTAGAAGTATCTGGTAAGGAAATTGATGGCTATGCTATGGTTATTGGTAAGCGCTCAGTAGGCCAAATTGTTGAACTGGAAGATCAGTTTGCAACAGTGGAGCAAGGTGCTTTGGGAACGGTTTATCAGAGTATGGATCAAGCGGTAGAGAGCATCATCGAAAATTACAATTTAAATCATTAAAACGGTTGACAGTTTAGCTTTATTTATGTTAGACTAAAAACTAGTTGCTGGAGAGGTAGCGAAGTGGCTAAACGCGGCGGACTGTAAATCCGCTCCTTCGGGTTCGGGGGTTCGAATCCCTCCCTCTCCATTGGGCGTGCATATGCAGATAATTGAGTTTTACTTCAGCGTCCTTTTTGGGGTATAGCCAAGCGGTAAGGCAAGGGACTTTGACTCCCTCATGCGTTGGTTCGAATCCAGCTACCCCAGTCTGAGGTATTAGGTCATTGCCTAGGACCGTTTACTTATTACGGGTTTGCCTTAAGAAATATAGTGTTGCCAGGAGTGGGGAATCCCACTCCTGCTGGAGGATTTTTTAGAATGAATGAATTTGAAGATTTGCTAAACAGTGTTAGCGAAGTTAACCCTGGTGATGTTGTCACTGCTGAAGTTTTGACAGTTGATAATGGTCAAGCAAACGTAATCATAGAAGGTACTGGTATCGAGGGTGTTTTGACGCTTCGTGAGTTGACTAACGATCGTGAAGCAGACATCAATGACTTTGTTAAATCTGGTGATAAGATTGAAGTTCTTGTGCTTCGTCAAGTCGTTGGTAAAGATACTGATACGGTGACTTATCTTGTCTCTAAAAAACGCTTGGAAGCACGCAAAGCTTGGGATAAACTTGTTGGTCGTGAAGAAGAAGTTGTTACTGTTAAAGGCACTCGTGCTGTTAAGGGTGGACTTTCTGTCGAATTTGAAGGTCTTCGTGGCTTTATCCCTGCTTCAATGCTCGATACTCGTTTTGTACGTAATACAGAACAATTTGTAGGGCAAGATATTGAAGCTAAAATTAAGGAAGTTGATCCAGCTGAGAATCGTTTCATCCTTTCTCGTCGTGAAGTAGTAGAAGAACAAACTGCTGCTGCTCGCCAAGAAGTGTTCTCTAAACTTGAAGTTGGTTCTATTGTTACTGGTAAAGTAGCACGTCTGACAAGTTTTGGGGCTTTCGTTGATCTCGGTGGTGTTGATGGCCTTGTTCATGTGACTGAGCTATCTCATGAGCGTAATGTATCTCCAAAATCGGTAGTATCTGTTGGAGATGAAATTGATGTTAAAGTTTTGGCGATTGATGAAGAAGCTGGACGTGTATCTCTGTCATTGAAAGCTACAACGCCTGGTCCATGGGATGGTGTTGATCAGAAGTTGGCTGCCGGTGATGTTATAGACGGAACTGTTAAACGTTTGACAGACTTTGGAGCTTTTGTAGAAGTATTACCAGGTATTGATGGTTTGGTACATATTTCACAAATTTCACATAAGCGTGTTGAAAATCCAAAAGATGTGCTTTCAGTAGGTCAAGAAGTTCAAGTCAAAGTGCTTGAAGTGAATTCTGATGCAGAGCGAGTATCTCTATCAATCAAGGCTCTTCAAGAACGTCCGGCTCAAGAAGAAGGTGAATCTTCTGAAAGACGTCAATCACGTCCTCGTCGTCAAAAACGTGAAAAACGTGATTTCGAGTTGCCAGAAACTCAAACTGGTTTCTCAATGGCTGACCTTTTTGGTGATATCGAGCTATAATAATAGGAGGCTTAGGCCTCTTTTTATTTTTCTCTAGATTCTTTTGTGATGGCATGGTATAATAATAGGCGCTTCCATCCTTAGTGTAATGGATATCACGTAAGATTCCGGTTCTTGAGATAGGGGTTCGATTCCCTTAGGATGGATATGTTTAAATGGCTTATTACAAATTTATAGCCATTTAGGTTATCTGGTATTGCAGTATTAATCTAGTTGATTTTAAATAGTATCAAGGAGTCTGAGCTTTTGTTTCAGACTTTTTAGCTCTTTTTACTTTTTTTATGAACTTGAGATTCTAATGAGAAAGATATAGAGGGGGTCAGCTTTTGCTATTTTTAGGGCCTTTTGTTATAATTTAAGCATAGTTTTGCGGGGTCGTTACGGATTCGACAGGCACTATGTGATATATTTTGCGACTCGGGTGGCGCCGTTAACGCTCAGTTAAATATAACTGCAAAAAATACTAATTCTTACGCTATCGCTGCCTAAACAACAGCTAGTGTAATCTTCTATGGGATTGCTTGTGTCCCACTAGAAGGTTTTATTTAGCAGCAAGCTACGTTTGATCATTTCCTAGCTGATTAAAAAGAGACTTATAGGATCGCTAGATGAGGGCTTGAGTTATGTGCCGTCGTTTGGTTAAATCAATACATAACCTATGGTTGTAGATAAATATATTGGCAGGTGTTTGGACGTGGGTTCGACTCCCACCGGCTCCATATATTCTTGCATCTGATAAGGAGATTGAGAAATGAAGAAGTTTATGACTGGACTAGCTCTGGTGTGTGCCCTAGTGCTGTTGGGTGCTTGTCAGAAAAAGGCAGAAACCAAGTCTTCAGAGGCTGGTAATTTGTTAACCTCATCAACTAGTTCAACAGATTCTAAGGCACTGGCTGTGCGTCAAAATTTTGATGAGATTAAATTAGCTACTGCTAAGAAAAATTTTACTGATGGGACAAAATTAGCTAAGTTGAAAGAGTACTTTGGGGAACCTAGCAGTCACAAGACCGAAAAGCCTGAGTCAGGGAACATCACTCTTGATGTCTATCATTGGACAGTGGAAGGTGTGTCAGTTGAGGTCAAACTTTATAAAGATAGTGCCTTGGTTCGTTCTATTCAGGGATTTTCTTACAGTCGTAGCATGACGATAAACAAGGGCACTTTTGACAAGATCAAAAAGGGAGATAGCTATTCTGATATGGTGGCTCGCCTAGGCTCTCCGGACAGTCTATCAGAGGCTGTATCATCTGGTAAGACAGAGTTGCAGGCTGTTTGGTATAGTAATGTTAAGTCAGCTAGTAGCGATAATCAGGCTCAAATGGTTCTGATTTTCAAGAATGGTAAATTAACAGATAAGCAAGAAAGCAATATGGCTTCAAAATAATTGAAGTATTCCATTGTAATTATGAGTAGTGCTAGAAGGCTGAGATGTTTCATCTCAGTCTTTTTGAATAGTTATTATAAGGCGTAAAATTGTGAGATTCGTAGTATAATGATAGGTAGATGACTGTATGATAGAAAGGATAAGTGATGTTTGTACCCCTAGATACAAAAACTGTATATAGTTTTATGGATAGTTTGGTCGATATTTCTACCTACATCAAAAAAGGGAAGGAACTTGGCTACAGCCATCTGGGTATTATGGATCGTCATAATCTGTATGCAGCCTATCCCTTTATCACTCAAGCTCAAAAAGCGGGGATCAAGCCTGTTCTTGGACTTGAGTTGGAGGTCTTGGTGGGCGATGAGCCTTTACTAGTTCAGGCAATCGCCCTGGACACGGTTGGCTATAAACGTTTGCTTGTGTTATCAACTTTACAAATGTCTGGAGAGTTGAAACTTGAAGATTTGAACCGTGATCACCAAGGTCTTGCCTATATTTTGCCAGAGTCTACCAAGCTGATAGATCAGGACTTGGGATTTGATTTTTATATCGGTGTAACTGCTCGATCGACCCAGAAGGAGTTTGATCATCCTGTCCTTCCTATCCAAACGGTTAGATACTTTGAGGATAGTGATAGGGAAGCATTGCAGGTTTTACATGCGATTAGAGATAACCTCTCCCTAAAAGATGTTCCCTCGCCTGCTGCCCATCAGCGCTTATATGCTAGATCTGATATAGAAGCTGTCTTTAGAGAGAAGTATCCAGATAGTCTAGCTAATTTAGAAAAGTTACTCAGTCAAGTAAACTATCAGTTTGATCATAGTTTAAAACTCCCTCGTTTTAATCGGGAGAAAGAAGCACGGTTGGAATTGAGGGAAAGAGCAGAGCAGGGCTTGCTTGAAAAAGAGTTGACCTCATCTATTTATCAGGAGCGACTAGAACATGAATTAAATATCATTCATCAAATGGGGTTTGATGATTATTTTTTAATCGTTTGGGATTTGTTGCGCTTTGGTCGTAGTCGTGGCTATTATATGGGGATGGGACGTGGATCAGCAGCTGGTAGTTTGGTGGCCTATGCTTTAGACATTACAGGAATTGATCCTGTGACAAATAATCTTCTTTTTGAACGTTTTTTAAATGTTGAGCGCTATAGCATGCCTGATATTGATATCGATTTACCAGATGTTTACCGTGCTGAATTTCTGCACTATGTCAGGGAACGTTACGGAAGTCGCCATTCGGCTCAGATTGTAACCTTTTCAACTTTTGGGGCTAAGCAAGCGATTCGTGATGTTTTTAAAAGATTTGGGGCGGCTGAATATGAGTTGACTAGCATTACGAGAAAGATTGGCTTTAAGGATAATCTGCGCTTGGTTTATGATAATAATATGTCTTTTAGGCAGATTATTAATGCCAAGGCTGAGTATCAAAAGGCTTTTGCTATTGCCTTAAAAATAGAGGGGCAACCTAGGCAGACCTCCATTCATGCGGCAGGTGTTGTGATGAGCGATGATGATCTGACCAATCATATTCCTCTGAAACCTGGTGAAGATATGATGATTACCCAATATGATGCTCCTAGTGTTGAGGCAAACGGGATGCTTAAAATGGATTTTTTGGGACTCAGAAATCTGACCTTTGTGCAGCGAATGGCTGAAAAGCTTAAGGAGGAAGAGAATATTGATCTAGATATTAGGTCTATTGATCTCAATGATCCCCAAACTTTAAACTTATTTGCACAAGGTCGCACAAAAGGGATTTTTCAGTTTGAGCAAGCGGGAGCGATTAATCTCCTTAAGCGCATTAAACCTAAGACGTTTGAGGATGTTGTAGCGACCACTAGTCTCAATCGCCCGGGTGCTAGTGATTATACGGAAAATTTTATCAAACGTCGCTTTGGTAAAGAACCAGTAGACCTCATTGATCCTCTGATTGCTCCTATTTTGGAAGGTACCTATGGTATTATGCTCTATCAGGAGCAGGTTATGCAGATTGCGCAGATTTACGCTGGTTTTACCTTAGGTAAAGCCGATCTCTTGCGCCGAGCAATGTCCAAAAAAAATGCGACAGAGATGCAGGAAATGAAAGCTGATTTCATGTCGGGGGCTAAGGCATTGAAGCGTGATATGGTGATTGCTGAGGATCTATTTCAAAGAATGGCCAAATTTGCCGGTTATGGCTTTAATCGCAGTCACGCTTTTGCTTATTCTGCTTTAGCCTTCCAGTTAGCCTATTTTAAGGCCCATTATCCCTCAATTTTTTACGATGTCATGCTTAATTATTCAAGCAGTGATTATATTACGGATGCCTTGGATTCTGGCTTTCAGATAGGACGTTTGACTATCAATAATATCCCTTATACGGATAAGATTTCTCATGGGCAGATTTATATGGGGCTGAAAAACTTGAAGGGCTTCCCTAGAGACTTGGCTTACTGGATTATTGAGCAGCGTCCCTTTGCGTCGGTGGAAGATTTTTTCACCCAGTTACCTCGACAGTATCAAAAGTTGGAGCTCGTGATTCCTTTGGTCAAGATTGGTCTTTTTGATTCTTTTGATTCCAATCGTAAAAAAATAGAAGACAATATTGAAGCACTTTTCACCTTTGTCAATGAATTAGGCAGTCTCTTTGCAGAATCCTCCTATCATTGGGTAGAAGCCCAGGACTATACAGCCAGTCAAAAATATGACATGGAAGTAGAATTGCTTGGTGTAGGGATTAGCCCGCATCCTTTAGCTATCCTCTCTAAGGAGTTGCGTGGCTCCTATACACCTTTTGATGATCTAATAGAGCAAGAACAAGTTACAGTACTTGGTCAAATCGAGAGTGTACGTGTTATTAGAACCAAGTCAAAAGGAGAGCAGATGGCCTTTTTGAGCCTTAGTGATACTAAGCGTAGACTCGATGTTACTCTCTTTCCGGAAACGTATAAAGTTTGGCAAGCATCCTTAAAAGAAGGAGATATTGTTTATGTTAGTGGTCGCACGCAAGAGAGAAATGGGGCCTTGCAGCTAATAATGCAATCTTTAGAGACGGTTAGTCGTGAAAGATTTTGGATACAAGTAGACAATCATGATAAGGATCAGGAAATCGCAGAGATATTAAAGCGCTATCCAGGGAATATACCAGTAGTATTGCACTATCAAGATAGCAATCAAACACTGCAGAGTCATAAGATCCATGTTTCAAAATCTCAAGAACTTCAAAATGAGCTTCAGGCAGTGACGTTGAAAACGATTTATCACTAAAAACTTGTTAGAAATAGAAGCATTTTAATACTGAGTGTGCTATAATTAAAGGGTTAAAAAGAAAAAAGGAGTATCAGGTAGAATGAAACGTATTGCTGTTTTGACCAGTGGTGGAGATGCCCCTGGGATGAACGCTGCTGTTCGTGCAGTTGTTCGTAAAGCAATTGCTGAAGGCATGGAAGTCTTCGGTATTAATCGTGGTTATGCTGGTATGGTCGATGGGGATATCATTCCTTTTGATGCTAAAAGTGTAACTGACATTATTAATCGTGGTGGAACCTTTCTTCAGTCTGCTCGTTACCCTGAGTTTGCCACTCTTGAGGGCCAACTTAAAGGGATTGAGCAGCTAAAAAAACACGGCATAGAAGGTGTTGTCGTTGTTGGTGGTGATGGTTCTTATCACGGTGCCATGCGCTTGACTGAGCATGGCTTCCCTGCTGTTGGTCTTCCAGGTACGATAGATAATGATATCGTTGGTACTGATTACACTATTGGATTTGATACTGCTGTAACAACAGCCGTAGATGCCCTGGATAAACTTCGTGACACATCCTATAGTCATAACCGTACCTTTGTTGTTGAGGTGATGGGACGTAATGCTGGTGATATTGCTCTTTGGGCTGGTATTGCAGCTGGTGCTGATCAAATTATTGTTCCAGAAGAAGATTATGATATCAATGACGTTGTTGCCAAGGTAAAAGACGGCTATGAAAACAAGGGCAAGAAGCGCCATATCATTGTCTTGGCTGAAGGTGTTATGGGTGCCGATGAATTTGCTGCGAAGATGAAGGAAGCTGGTGATACTAGCGATCTTCGTGCGACAAATCTTGGTCATATTGTGCGTGGAGGAGCTCCGACAGCACGTGATCGTGTACTTGCTTCATGGATGGGTGCCCACGCTGTTGACTTACTTAAAGAAGGCCGAGGTGGTCTTGCTATTGGTATCCATGATGAAGCATTGGTAGAGAGTCCAATCCTAGGAACAGCTGAGGAAGGTGCCCTATTTAGTCTAGCTGAAGATGGTAGCATTATCGTTAACACTCCGCATAAAGCTCGCCTTGACTTTGCTGATTTGGCACGTAGCTTAACTTACTAATTATTATTTTTTTAAAAAACTAGTTAAATCTGTCCCAATAGGGATTTAAAATAGAGGGAGTTCATATTATCATGAATAAACGCGTAAAAATTGTTGCAACACTCGGTCCTGCGGTAGAAATCCGTGGCGGTAAGAAATTTGGTGATGATGGCTATTGGGGTGAAAGCCTCGATCATGAAGCATCAGCACAAAATATTGCTAACCTAATCAGTGAAGGTGCTAATGTCTTTCGTTTTAACTTCTCACATGGTGATCATGCAGAGCAAGGTGAACGTATGGAAGTTGTGCGTAAAGCTGAGGAAATTGCTGGTCAAAAAGTTGGTTTCTTGCTTGATACAAAAGGACCTGAAATTCGTACTGAGTTGTTTGCAGATGATGCGAAAGAATACTCTTACAAAACTGGTGACAAACTTCGTGTTGCTACAAAACAAGGAATCCAATCTACTAAAGATGTTATTGCATTGAATGTTGCTGGTGCCCTTGATATTTACGATGATGTTGAAATTGGTAAACAAATTCTTGTAGATGATGGTAAGCTTGGTCTTCGTGTTGTTGGGAAAGACGATGCTACTCGTGAATTCGAAGTTGAAGTTGAAAACGATGGTATCATTGCTAAACAAAAGGGTGTTAATATCCCTAATACTAAAATTCCATTCCCAGCTTTGGCAGAACGTGATAATGCAGATATCCGCTTTGGTTTGGAACAAGGACTTAACTTCATCGCAATTTCATTCGTACGTACAGCTAAAGATGTGAACGAAGTGCGTGCTATCTGTGAAGAAACAGGTAATGGTCATGTTAAATTGTTGGCTAAGATTGAAAACCAACAAGGGATTGAAAACATCGATGAAATTATCGAAGCTGCTGATGGTATCATGATTGCGCGTGGTGACATGGGTATTGAGGTACCATTTGAAATGGTTCCAGTCTACCAAAAAATGATCATCACCAAGGTTAATGCTGCTGGTAAAATTGTTGTTACAGCGACAAATATGTTGGAAACAATGACTGATAAGCCACGTGCAACTCGTTCTGAAGTTTCTGATGTCTTCAACGCTGTTATCGATGGTACAGATGCTACTATGCTTTCTGGTGAGTCTGCCAATGGTAAATATCCTCGTGAATCCGTTCGTACAATGGCTACGATTGATAAAAATGCTCAAACTCTTTTGAAAGAGTACGGTCGTTTGGATTCTTCAAAATTTGAACGTTCTACCAAGACAGATGTAGTGGCTTCTGCTGTTAAAGATGCTACTAACTCTATGAATATCAAGTTGGTTGTGACCATTACAGAATCTGGAAACACTGCTCGTTTGATTTCTAAATATCGTCCGGAAGCTGATATCTTAGCTGTTACTTTCGATGAAAAAATCCAAAAATCATTGATGCTTAACTGGGGTGTTATTCCAATTATTGCTGATAAACCTGCATCAACTGATGACATGTTTGAAGTGGCTGAACGTGAAGCTGTTAAGTCTGGTCTTGTACAATCAGGTGACGATATTGTGATTGTTGCTGGTGTACCTGTAGGTTCAGGCGGTACAAACACTATGCGTGTTCGCACAATCAAATAAGATAGAAAGAGTCCGAAAGGGCTTTTTTATTATTTGCTATTGAATCATTTAATTAGAACATCGCTAGAGAATGTTGACTGAGGATTAGCCACCTTTTAAAATTGTTGTCATCATGTTATAATGGTGAGGATTGAAAGGAGCACTAATGGTAAGACGTGATCTCATAAGAAATATTTTGCTCGCTTTGATTGTTATTTTAATAGTCATATTGTTTCGTATTTTCTTCTTTTCAACCTTCAAGGTAACGGATGATAGTAGCAATCATTATCTAGCATCCGGTGATATTGTCACTATTGCTAAGCAACGTTCCCCCTTGGTAAGAGATTTTGTCGTCTATGAGGTAGATGGTAAGGAGTATATGGGCCGGATCATTGCTAAGGAAGGGCAAGAAGTCACATCAATGGATGATGTTCTTTATGTTGATCACAAGGTCAACAAAGAACCCTATCTAAAAAAAGATAAGAATCGTTTTTTAAAAACAGCCCAAGCTGATCATTTTTATACAGAAGATTTTTCAATTAATAGCTTAAATGGAAATGATAAGACTAATACGATTTCTAAAGATAGTTATCTGATTTTAAATGATAATCGGCAAAATAAGCAGGACAGCCGTTCATTTGGTCTGATTAAGAAGAGTCAGATTAAGGGAGTAGCCTCTACTCGTATTTGGCCTTTGGATAAATTTGGATTTATCTCAGTAGAGTAAAGCAGCCTGGCACGGCTGTTTTTCTTTTTGGTAATTGAACTATACCAATTTTTGAAGTTGACAAATAAATAGGCTTTATTTATAATGTATTCATAGTTTATAAATAAAAAAAGACTATACCAATTAAGGATAAAATTAAAAAGGAGAGGCAGTTTAATTCTGCCGATTAATTGTATGTGTGGAATTGTTGGTGTCGTAGGTAATGCTAATGCGACAGATATTTTGATTCAAGGATTGGAAAAATTAGAATACCGTGGTTATGATTCTGCTGGTATTTATGTTACCGATGGGCAGTCTAATCATCTGATTAAAGCAGTTGGGCGAATTGCTCAATTGGAAGAAAAGGTAGGAGATACCAAGGGAACAGCAGGAATTGGTCATACACGCTGGGCAACTCATGGACCAGCTAGCGAAGTTAATGCCCATCCACATCAATCCCAAACATCACGTTTTACCCTGGTGCATAATGGTGTGATTGAAAACTATTTGACTATCAAGGAAACTTATTTGACTGGTCATGATTTTAAAGGGCAAACTGATACTGAAATTGCTGTTCATTTGATTGGTAAGTTTGTTGAAGAAGATGAGCTACCTGTTCTTGAAGCTTTTAAGAAAGCCTTGTCTATTATTGAAGGATCTTATGCATTTGCGCTTATGGATTCAGAGGATTCAGAGACTATTTATGTTGCTAAAAACAAATCTCCTCTTTTGATTGGTCTGGGAGATGGTTATAATATGGTCTGTTCCGATGCTATGGCTATGATCCGTGAAACAAACCAATTTATGGAAATTCATGATAAAGAATTGGTTATTGTAAAAGCATCCGGTGTAGAGGTTCAGGATTATAATGGTAAGGTTCAGGAACGCTCTAGCTATACAGCAGAGTTGGATCTTTCCGATATTGGTAAAGGAACTTATCCATTTTATATGCTCAAGGAGATTGACGAACAGCCTACTGTTATGCGCAAGTTAATCAACACTTATGCTGACGCAGCTGGTAAGATGACAGTCGATAAGGATATTATTTCCTCAGTTCAAGAAGCTGATCGTCTTTATATATTGGCGGCTGGTACTTCTTACAATGCTGGTTTTGCAGCTAAGTCTATGCTGGAGCAATTGACTGATACACCTGTTGAGCTCGGAGTTGCTTCAGAATGGGGTTACAATATGCCACTTTTGAGCAAAAAGCCTATGTTTATTTTGCTCAGCCAGTCTGGTGAAACAGCAGATAGTCGTCAAGTATTGGTTAAGGCTAATGAGATGGGAATTCCAAGCTTAACAGTGACCAATGTTCCGGGATCCACTCTATCACGTGAAGCTAGCTATACCATGCTTCTGCATGCTGGACCTGAAATTGCGGTTGCTTCTACCAAGGCTTACACAGCTCAAATAGCAGCACTTGCCTTTTTGGCTAAGGCTGTTGGTGAGGCTAATGGTAAGCAAGAAGCTATTGATTTTGATCTTGTGCATGAATTATCTATTGTGGCACAGTCTATTGAGTCAACACTTTCTGAAAAAGATCTTATTGCCGATAAGGTCTCTGCCCTTCTTCCAGATAGTCGTAATGCTTTCTATATTGGACGTGGTAACGATTATTATGTGGCGATGGAAGCTTCGCTGAAGTTAAAGGAAATTTCCTATATTCAATGTGAAGGTTTTGCGGCAGGTGAATTAAAGCATGGAACCATTTCATTGATTGAAGAAGGCGTACCTGTATTAGCCTTGATTTCTTCGAGTGAGGGGGTTGCGGCTCATACTCGTGGTAATATACAAGAGGTTGCAGCACGTGGGGCTAATGTCCTTACGATTGTAGAGGAAGGACTAGCTCAAGATGGTGATGATATTGTTGTCAATAAGGTTCATCATTATTTAGCAAGTATTTCCATGGTTATTCCGACACAATTAATTGCTTATTATGCTTCTTTACAGCGTGGTTTGGATGTTGATAAGCCACGTAATCTTGCTAAGGCGGTTACAGTTGAATAATAGTATCAACGATCTCAATCTGATGTTGAGATCGTTTTCTAATAAAAAAATGAGATCCAGCTGCGCTAGGATCTCGTTTTTCTTAGCTATTAGTACCCATATCTAATGTAAGAGAGTTTTCTAATTGTGGTTAGGTATTCTTCTGCTTGATTAGTCAATAGGATGTGATTTTCTCTTAGAACTTTAGAGACTGCGATATTGAAGCCAGTTAAAATAGCAGGAATTGGTATTTGTCTTTCTTCTAGTTTTCTTTGATAAGTTTTTAGTACTTCTTGTAAGGCCTGACTGTCCTCTATTTTTCTTACTTCCTTAATCAGGTTTTTGAGGGTGGATAGAGCAAGATCTTGTCTTTCCTCGCTGCCTGCAAACCATTTTAGTGGAGCCATATGATTTCCTTCTTTCTAAGCAACTGCATTACTAGGATTTTAACTCTTATAGGAGATATGGATAGGTTTAATCTCTGGTTTAGTATAATCTATTTTGATCTATTTGTGGGCGTCATGTCATGAACGGTAGTGATTTTGTCATGAATGGTTAGGATATTGAAGAAGAGAGGGTTATGACAATTTTTTTTTGCCAAAATTTGAGTGTTATGGCAAAAAATTTTCTCCTATAATAGACTCATAGAAAAAGGAGGATTTATCTATGAATGAAGGTAATTCTTTGAAACTCAGAATCCAAAAGTTGGGGACTGCGCTTTCTAATATGGTTATGCCAAACATTCCAGCCTTAATTGCTTGGGGTGTTTTGACGGCCTTGTTTATTCCGGATGGTTATTTGCCAAATCCACAACTCAATCTAATCGTTAATCCTATGTTGGTGTATTTGATTCCAACTTTGATTGGATTTACAGGTGGTAAGAATATTTATGAACACCGCGGAGGTGTTGTTGGTGCTATTGCCACTTTTGGTGCTATCACTGGTACCCAAGGTAGCTTGATGGTCAATAGTCTGATCAGTGGACTGGATCCGGCGACTATGTCTGCCAGTGAATTTGTCACTAAATATTCAGATATTGTGGCTAATGGTAAACCCAATGTTACTATGATTGTCGGTGCTATGATCATGGGACCTCTAGGAGCTTGGTGTATCAAGAAGTTTGATGAAGTTGTTCAGCCTAAGGTCAAAACTGGCTTTGAAATGTTGGTGAATAATTTCTCTGCTGGTCTTATCGGCTTTGGTCTGATGTTGGTTGCCTATTTTGGTGTCGGTCCCATTGTTGCGACTTTGACGGAATGGGTTGGTCAAGGGGTTGAGGCTATTGTAAAGGTTCATTTGTTGCCATTGGCTAATGTGATCATTGAACCTGCTAAAATTCTATTCCTCAATAATGCCCTTAATCATGGTATCTTCACGCCACTTGGTACTGAGCAAGTGGCAGAAGCGGGTAAATCGGTCTTCTTCTTGCTTGAAGCTAATCCTGGTCCTGGTTTGGGAATTCTTATTGCTTATGCTTTATTTGGTAAGGGTTCTGCTAAATCTTCATCATGGGGGGCAATGATTATCCACTTCTTTGGTGGTATTCATGAAATTTACTTCCCTTATGTCATGATGAAACCAGCTATGTTTTTAGCTGTCATTGCCGGTGGTGTGTCAGGGACATTTACCTTCCAGCTTCTAGATGCCGGGCTTAAGTCGCCTGCATCTCCTGGTTCTGTCATTGCTATTATGCTAATGTCTCCTAAGGGGATCGGTGCGCATTTGGCAGTTTTAGGTGGTATCTTGGTTGCGACAGTCGTTTCTTTCCTTATCGGAGCAATTATTTTGAAGGCTGATAAGTCTGACATCTCATTGGAAGAAGCTCAAGCAGCGACTCAGGCGGCTAAGGCAGAATCAAAAGGACAGTCTGAAGAAGTAGCGCTGGCTGATTCAAATGCTATTACGAGTGATAATATTAAGCAAATTATCTTTGCCTGTGATGCGGGTATGGGTAGCTCAGCTATGGGTGCCTCTATCTTGCGTGATAAGGTGAAGAAATCAGGTCTGGATATTCCAGTGACTAATATGGCTATATCTAACTTGACTGATAAAGATCACACCTTGATTGTCACTCAAGAAGAGTTGGCTGCTCGTGCAGCAGAGCGAACACCAAGTGCAGCCCATGTAATGGTTGATAATTTCTTAGCAACACCTAGATATGATGAAATTGTCAGTCTCTTGGCTGGTGAGGCTCAAGGAGGTGCAACAACTGCTGCTCAGACTAATGAAGCCGATCGTGATGGCGTTGATTTAAACTATATTGACGAAGCTGTGTTTGCTTATGGACTTGCAGAAGGGTCAGCGACTATGGGACAAGCGACTTTAGAGGTGATCTTTAAGGCAAATGGAATCGGTATTCCAATTTCCAAGGTAGCTAATGCTCAGTTGGGTAACTTCAATGCTAAAAATATCCTGATTATTACCTCTATTGCCAATCAATCAGATGCTCAAAAATTTGCGCCAGATGCTCAGTTCTTAGTTGTTGATAGTTTGGTGACTACACCAGAGTATGACAAGATGGTTGATCGGATGCATAAATAAGGCTATAGCATCTTGTTAGCTAAAGTAGTGTATAATGAGGCCATGATATTTAATAAACGTGAAGAAAAATTGATTAAAGCTTTCCTGGAGGTTGGAAAGCTTTCGGTTGATGACAGTCAAAAGATTTTAGGTGTCTCACAAAGAACAGCCTATCGAGTGTTGTCTGAGCTAACGAATAGCTTAAAACAGTTGAATATAGATCTGATAAAAGATCATAAGAAGTATGTTCTAGCTGGTGATCTATCAAAATTAAGTGGACTTTATACTCTGGAGAATTACAGCCGCAGTGAACGTCTAAGTCTGATTACACGTGACTTATTGTTGAGTGATTCTGCCTTAACCAATGCGTATTTCCAAGAGCGTTTTGGTGTTAGCAATGTCACGATTATTCAAGATATTAATGCGATTGAGGAGCGTTTGCAGTCCTTTGATGTTAGCCTTGAGCGAAAACAGGGTTATCTGTTGATCCTAGATTCTGAAAAAAGGCGTTATTTACTAGCTGTTTTATTGACTCATGACCTAACAACTGATGATTTTTATCAAGGCAGGCTAGAAAGTCTACCTGATTCTCTTACTGAGCCGATTAAGCTTGCTCAGAAGGCTTTTAAGGAAAATCAGGGACTCATTCCGGATATGGATCCAAAATTGCTTCAATTTTTTGTGATTCTCTTAGGCCTTTCTAATCAATTTGGTCAGGTTTCTACAGTGCATCATATCAGTAAGCGGGCTGTGGAGTTGTCACAACATCTCTTTTACAGTTTGGCTAGACTTTCAGGTGATGTTTACAAAAGCGATGAGATTCTGTACTGGGCCAGTCAATTAGACAGTCTTTATATCAAGCGGCAAGACAATCCTTTGTATGTAGAAAATTTTGACAGTCCTTATTTTTACAGTGTGACGAATCTTATTGATAAATTATCATCTTTTACAAAGATTAATTTTGTCAAAGATAAGACCTTGTTTAAATTTTTGTTTCATCATCTTCGTTTAAGTTTGGCGGTGCCTAATCTTTTTCCTGATCAATCGGTGTCCTCAATAGCTCATGTCGTTGCCTTTCAAAATGACTTTTTGCATCGCCTTATTAGGCAGGTTGTTAAAGATTTGTTTCCAGCTTACATTCAAACGGAAGCAGAATTTGAGCTGATCACCTTGCACTTTGCATCCAGCTTAAGGCGAAGTCCTGATATTTATCCTATCCAGGTGCTTATGCTGACGGATCAGCGGCCCTTAGCAACGGAGTTACTTCTTACCAGAATTAAATCTATTGCTCCCTTTATCCAATCCATCCAAGTTAAGCGTATACAAGATTTTCTTGTCGAAGATTTAGATCAGTATGATTATGTCCTATCAACTAGTCCAACTGATCAAAAGGGGATTGATGTGATTGCTAGCTTTCCTAATAATGCTGAACTCTTACGTCTTCAAGAAAGACTGCAGAGGGTCCAACTGGAGCGTGATGAGCGCCGTGAGCAGAGTTTTGAGCTGGCTGGTCAGACAGTGCTCAAGGATTATTTGGGGGCGAGTCGTCAGATTTTAGAACAATTTTACCTAGAGCAGATCGATAACAGCGAGACATTTGAAAAGACTGTTTCAGAAATTGTGCCACTGCTTAAAGGGATCAATGATTCTTCTTATCTGATAAATAAGCTATTGAAGCGCTTTGAGATTAGCCCTTTTGCCATTCCAGAGACGGGATTAGCCCTACTTCATACGCAATCTCATACTGTTGATGTCAGTCAGTTTGTGGTCTATGAATTGGCTATTCCAATAGAAGTAGTCTCCATGGATAATAGCCGGGAGAAGGTGAGTCGGATTTTAGTCATGTTGACCAAGTTAGATAGTTCTAAGGAAATTAAAGCTTTAATGTCAGCTATAGGTCAGTCTATTATTGAGAATCACCTCTATACGGAAATTTACAAAACGGGTAATCAGGAAATCATCTATCAATTATTAAATAAAATTTTCACAGAAACCATTAAAGAGTTGGAGAGTTAATCTATGGAATTTGAAAAACAGTTAATCAAATTGAGTCAAGCGTTCGACACTAAGGAAGAGGCCATTCGTTATTGCGGCCGTCTGCTGGCAGATGGTGGTTATGTTGATGAAGATTATATCGAAGCTATGATCCAACGTAATCAAGAGCTATCTGTCTACATGGGAAATTTCATCGCTATTCCCCACGGTACCGACGATGCTAAAAAGTCAGTAGTAAAGACAGGCATCAGTGTTGTCCAAGTCCCTAAGGGCGTTAATTTTGGAACAGAAGAAGACCCCCAAATTGCAACAGTTCTCTTTGGAATCGCTGGTATCGGTGATGAACACTTAGAGTTGATTCAGAAAATTTCGATTTTCTGTGCAGATGTCGATAATGTTGTCAAACTGGCAGATGCTCAGTCAGAAGAAACTATTATTCGTTTGTTAAATGGCGTTGAGTAAGAAAAGAGGTTTATGATGAAAAAAGCAGTACACTTTGGTGCCGGAAATATCGGTCGGGGCTTTATTGGTGAGATTTTATTTGAAAATGGTTTTGACATTACATTTGTTGACGTTAACGAAGCTATTATCAATGCACTCAATGAGCGCCACAGTTACGAGATTGAAATTGCGGAAGATGGCCAGCGTCATATCGCTGTGTCAGGTGTCAGTGGTATCAATAATGCTCAAGATCCAGAGGCTGTCGTGGCAGCTATTGCGCAAGCAGATATGATCACGACAGCTATTGGTCCTAATATCCTGCCGCTTATCGCTGAATTGGTCGCCAAGGGGATCGAAGCCCGCCAAGCTGCTGGTAATCAGCAGGCTATTGATGTTTTGGCCTGTGAAAATATGATTGGTGGGTCAGAATTCCTCTGGTCCGAAGTGCAGAAGTACTTATCTGAAGCTGGTCTGACCTATGCTAAGGAATATGTCGGTTTTCCAAATGCGGCTGTTGATCGTATTGTTCCGGCACAAAGCCATGAAGATCCTCTTTTTGTGGTGGTTGAACCCTTCAAAGAATGGGTTGTTGAAACAGGTCGTATGAAAAATAAGGCGTTAAAACTGGAGGGCGTGCATTATGAAGAAGAATTAACACCTTTCATTGAACGCAAGCTCTTCTCAGTCAACTCCGGTCATGCAACATCTGCCTATACTGGTGCTTTCTATAGCGCTCAGACCATCCTTGAAGCGCTTAAAAACGAAAGGGTTAAAGCCAATGTTGAAGCAGTTCTAGCAGAGATCCGCAGTCTCTTGATGGCTAAATGGCGCTTTGATGAAACAGCCTTAGTTGATTATCATAAGGTCATCATCTCTCGCTTTGAAAATCCTTATATTGTCGACGACGTGACCCGTGTTGCCCGGACGCCAATTCGTAAACTGGGTTTTGATGAGCGCTTTATCCGCCCTATCCGTGAATTAAAAGAGCGGGGGCTTTCCTATGACAATCTTTTAAAAACCGTCGCCTTTGTCTTCAAATATCATGATGCTGAAGACCCGCAATCTCTTGAGCTGCAAGAACTCTTGACTGACAAGTCTCTACCAGAAGTCATCGCTCAAGTCACAGGCCTTAAGGATCAGGAGCTCATTAAAGAGATTGAAGATGCAGTTACTGCAATTTAAAAAATTAGCAGTCATGTCAAAAGCAAGCTAAAATGTTAGCTTGCTTTTTTTATGAGCCTTTTATGCTCTGAAAAGTAATTTTTAAGCAAAATATTAAATTTTCAGAAATTAATATAAAGTTAAAGAAGAAATGCTAGAATAAGTTATGTTGTCTCATCAGTAAAGTAGAAATTTTCAATATAGCAGCAAAATTTACCAAAAGAAAGCCAGAGAGAATATTTGATATGTCCAATAGTTATAAGGAATTTAAGAACTTACTTAGGAGATTTGTAGAACAGGCGAATGAAAATCAAACAGAGAATAAGAAAACTAAATTATTATCAGTGGATTTACCAAATAGCGAATATAGAGATGGAAATCGAATGTTTTTTGTAACGATTGCCGATATTGAATTTCATTGTCATCTATTTAATACAGGTTCCTATGGTCCTAAAAGTGGAGATGGAGAGACAAAAGTACCTTATATAAATTATGATATTTCTGTAGATCATATGGTGGAGGGGCTATGGGCAAATTTAAGATTTGAATTTAAAAATGGCAAAATTATTTCGGTAAAAGCTGTTATTTGGAAAAACGGGGAAAAAGATTTACCAACAGGAATAGCAGCTAACATAGAAGATTTAGATTTATTTAATGATAGGGATCCAAATTTGAATTTAAGAAATTTTTTTGACGAATATATGCATATTAAAGAAACAGAAGCATATAGAGGCTTAGTCAGTTCTAGAGAAAATCTAGTAAAAGAAAATCCATCTACATTTTATAGTAAAAATGCTAATATTTTATTAAATTCCCACAACCTCATCCTCCGTGGTGCGCCGGGTACTGGGAAAACCTATCTTGCTAGGCATATTACTGAGGAGCTGACTGGAGGGAATGATGACCAAATCGGTTTTGTGCAATTTCACCCATCCTATGATTACACAGATTTTGTGGAAGGGTTGCGCCCTGTCTCAAGTACTGATGGTCAAATTGGTTTTGAATTGCAGGATGGGATTTTTAAGGAATTCTGTAAGAAAGCAAGAGAAGATCTAAACAAAAACTTCGTCTTTATCATCGACGAAATCAATCGCGGAGAGATTTCAAAGATTTTTGGAGAGTTGTTTTTCGCTATTGATCCGAGTTACCGCGGGGAGAAGGGTGCAGTATCAACCCAATATGCTAATTTACATGAAAGGGATGAGAGATTTTATATTCCTGAGAATGTCTATATCATTGGCACCATGAACGATATAGATCGCTCCGTTGATACTTTTGACTTTGCTATGCGCCGGCGTTTTAGGTTTGTTGAGGTGAAAGCTGAGGATAGATTGGAAATATTGGATGACACATTGGGAGACTATGCTGAGGAAGCAAAGGCACGACTGACTAACCTCAACAATGCCATTTCTCGGACTGATGGTCTCAGCAGTCACTATCATATTGGTCCATCGTATTTCTTGAAACTGAAAGATCTTGATTACGATTATGGTGTACTTTGGTCTGACTATTTAGAGCCGCTTTTGGAAGATTACTTGCGTGGTTCCTATGATGAGGTAGAAAAGCTGAAAAAGTTAGAAGAAGCCTACAACTTAGTAACAAAGGAAGAGTCAGATGAGACTGACGGATAATGATTCAGTAGCTAGGTCTGAATTTGAAACTTCTTACCCTCAGCTGTCAGAAAAATTGCTGGATAGAAAGTTGGAAGGTCTTTCCACAGAGGGTAATCTCTTTATTTTTCCGCATGATCTACAGGATTCTTTCGATTTGGAAAAAGACGGCAAGGTGCTAGAGACAGTTGACGGTCAGATTAAAACGCACAATATCATCGGCTTTCTGGGCTGTGGGGAGGAGCGCTTGAGCATTCATTCACGTTTTGCCACTGGGGAAGATGACTATTTCTTGCATTACATGCTGCAAAAGGTGCTGCAGCTCAATCTGACTAGTCTCGATGTCGGCCTGTCTCAGAAAGATAGCTGGTACCAGCTATTGGTCTATCTCTTTCCCAAATATCTTGAAGCAGCCTTGCGCAAGGGGCTGTATAAGGAATATCAACGCTTTTTCTACAATGACAGTCATGTCAAAGGGACAATAGAAGTTGCCCAGCATATTAAGCAGAACACGCCTTTTACAGGAAAAATAGCTTATTCAACTAGGGAATTTTCCTTTGATAACGCTCTCATGCAGCTGATTCGCCACACCATTGCCTTTATTCAGCATACGGTTCCCAATGGCAGAGCACTTTTATCCAGCTCATCTTCAGTTAAGGAAAATATAGCTGAAATTGTACGGGTAACGCCCGGTTATCGATTTTCAGATAGGACTAAGATCATCAGAGAAAATCAAAATAAACCTATCCGACATGCTTACTATCATGAGTATCGGACTTTGCAGCGGCTTTGCCTGATGATTTTATGTCGAGAAAGGCATGGGCTGGATCAATCCCATCAAAAAATCCACGGTCTTCTTTTTGATGTCGCCTGGCTCTGGGAGGAGTATCTGGCGACTTTGCTTGGGAAGGATTTCGAGCACCCGCAGAATAAGGCTAGTACAGGTGGTATTTCTGCTTTTTCTGACAGGACAAGAACAGTTTATCCAGACTTTTACAGCCGTCAGTCAGGTATTGTTTTAGATGCTAAATATAAGCGATTGGAAAAGACTGAGAAAGGCATTGCTCGGGAAGATTTGTTTCAGCTGATTAGCTATACTTATATTTTAGAAGCTAAGGCAGCCGGTTTGCTATTTCCAAGTACTGAAAGAGAAGCTGATCACTATATCGGAAGGCTTGCAGGTTACGGCGGAACATTGAAAAAGCTCGGCCTCTTTATTCCTCAAGAACAGACTAACTATCAGGATTTCAGTAGTGCCATGAAGGAGGCAGAAGAGATCTTTCAATATCAATTATCTGACTCCATTTGCCAAAACTCCAATCCTACAGTAAAATAGTGGTATTAATGATTAAGGAGAAATACATGTCTTTACCAAATTGTCCCCAGTGTAACTCGGAGTATGTCTATGAGGACGGAATTCTGCTGGTTTGTCCTGAGTGTGCCTACGAGTGGGATCCAAATGAAGTTGCTGAGGAAGAGGGCTTGATTGTGCTTGATAGTAATGGTACCCGCTTGGCAGATGGTGACAGTGTTACTGTCATCAAAGATCTTAAGGTTAAGGGGGCTTCTAAAGATATTAAGCAAGGGACTCGTGTTAAGAATATCCGCTTGGTTGATGGTGATCACAATATTGACTGTAAGATTGATGGCTTTGGAGCTATGAAGCTCAAGGCAGAATTCGTAAAGAAATCCTAAGTTTACAAGAAGCTGGATAAAAATCAGCTGCTACAGTGATCGTGGTTAAGAAGTCAGTTGGTGTTTTTCTGTTGATTTGTCTATCCTTAGGGGAAATGATGCAAAAGGCTCAGGCATTCTGTCTGGCTTTTTTTGTATATTTTTGCTATGAATTGAATAAAAATAAATACTCTATCTGATTGTCAGAAAATTTGGTATAATAAGTCATATCATCTATCGAGGAGTTATTATGGCGTATGTAATGGAAATTCTCCCCGCTCTTTTAAATGGGGCTCTAGTCACTTTGCAGGTTTTCTGCATTGTTATTATTTTATCCATTCCCTTGGGAATTATTTTGGCATTCTTGATGCAGCTCAAGTTTAAACCTTTGAATTGGTTGTTGACGATCTATGTATGGGTCATGCGTGGAACTCCGCTCTTGCTTCAGCTGATTTTCTTTTACTATGTTCTGCCAAGTGTGGGTATCGTCTTCGATCGCTTGCCAGCTGCAATTTTAGCATTTACGCTTAATTATGCTGCTTATTTTGCGGAGATATTTAGAGGGGGGATTGATGCCATTCCTAGGGGGCAGTATGAGGCTGCACGTGTTTTAAAATTTAGCCAGCTTCAGACCATTCGTTATATCATTTTGCCACAGGTTATCAAGATTGTGCTTCCCAGCGTCTTCAACGAAGTCATTAACTTGGTGAAGGATTCATCCTTGGTTTACGTTCTGGGTGTGGGTGATCTGCTTCTAGAAAGCCGTACCGCTGCTAATCGTGATGCCACTCTGGCGCCAATGTTCGTAGCTGGAGCTATTTACTTAGTTCTTGTTGGTGTAGTGACCCTAGCATCTAAGCGTATTGAGAAAAAATTCAATTTTTATAAATAGGGAGGTCGTATGTTAACTTTAAAAAATATTTCAAAACAATTCGGCCAAAATAAGATTTTTACCGACTTCAATTTAACAGTCAAGGAAGGAGAGATCTTGGCGATTGTTGGTCCTTCTGGTGGTGGTAAGACCACTCTCTTACGTATGTTAGCTGGTCTGGAAACAATTGATGCTGGTCAAGTTCTCTATCAAGGGAAAGAGGTTCCTTTGAGTCATTTGGAAACAGAGAATATTTTAGGCTTTGTTTTTCAGGATTTTCAGCTCTTTCCTCACTTGACGGTCTTGGAAAACCTCACCCTATCTCCGGTTAAGACCATGGGAATCTCTAAGGACGAAGCTGTTAAAAAGGCTCAGAAACTGCTGGAAACACTTGGACTTGAGGAGCATGTTAATGTCTATCCTTATTCCTTATCTGGTGGTCAGAAACAGCGGGTTGCTTTTGCGCGTGCTATGATGATTGATCCTAAGATCATTGGTTACGATGAACCGACATCGGCCTTGGATCCAGAACTGAGACAAGAAGTAGAAAAACTCATTCTGCAAAATCGTGACACAGGTATTACCCAGATTGTTATTACCCACGATATGCAGTTTGCGAAAAATATTGCAGATGAAATTTTGACGATTAATCCTAAATGAAATAGGTGATCTATGAAAATGATAAAAAAATTATTGGGGCTCTCCTTCTTGGCCCTGCTTTGCTCGACGGTATTAGTGGCTTGTAGTTCCCGTTCTAATTTTGCAACTCAGCGTGATCAGTGGAAGACCTATGTCCAAGAAAAGCGGATTAAAATTGGTTTCGATGCTACCTTTGTCCCTATGGGGTTTGAAGAAAAGGATGGTAGTTACCATGGATTTGATATTGACTTAGCTAATGCTGTCTTTAAAAAATATGGGATTACTGTCGAATGGCAGCCTATAGACTGGGACATGAAAGAAACTGAGCTTAATAATGGAACGATTGACCTGATTTGGAATGGTTATTCTGTAACAGATGATCGCAAGCAAGTCCTTGATTTTACAGATCCTTATATGGTTAATGAACAAGTCGTGATTACCAAAAAATCATCTGGTATTGATACAATAGCTGGTATGTCTGGTAAGAGCATAGGTGCTCAGGCTGGATCATCAGGATTTGATGCTTTTAATGCTGAGCCCAAGCTCTTAAAGGATAAGGTCAAGGATAAAACGGCAACCCAATATGCCACTTTTACGACAGCTATGATTGATCTGGATGCCAATCGTCTCGATGGACTGTTGATTGACCGGGTTTATGCCAACTACTACCTGGAACAAGAAGGAAAGTTGGATCGGTATAATCTGACACCAGCTGGTTATGAGTCTGAAAATTTTGCTGTTGGTGCCCGTAAGGCAGACAAGACTCTGGTTAAAAATATTAATAGAGCTTTTAGTGACTTGTATCAGGAAGGGAAATTCCAGAAAATTTCAGACCGCTGGTTTGGAGAAGACATTGCAACTAAAGAGGTCAAAGAACCGTAAAAGGATTATTCAAGTGATCATAATAAATGAGGCCGGGAAATTTCCCGGCCTCATTTTGCTTTTTGTTTGGATGTGATTTGGTGAAAGATCAGTTGCCAACGCTCATGGCGACGCCAGATACTGGTATGGCTTTCTTGGTTGACTTGGTAGGTTACTAGTTTTGTTTTTTGACTGATGGAAGTCATTTGGAAGTTTTTTAAATGATTGGAAGAAGGCTGCCAGTGGTCTGCAATAGCCTTTCCTTTACTAGTAGAGCCCTCCTGGTCGATGAGCTGTGTTGACTCTGTTAGGAGGTCCAGATGGTCAGATAGTTTTGACAGGATCTCTGTTTCGTAGCTAAGGAGTTTATTGTAAACATTTTCTTCTTTTTCATCTTCGGGAATACTGGCTGGCTCGACGTGAATATCCACATCATAGATTTGGAACTGATGGTGGAGGAGGTCTTCCACTTGTTCGGTAATGGCATGGCTTTCGTAGACTGATAAATCAGGGTTCATTTCAAGCACCAAGTCCAAAAAGATATTGCTACCATAGGTACGTCCACGTTGTGATTTGACCGCTGTAATTTTGGGGATTTCAAGAATGGCTTTCTCATATTTGAGCAATTCTTGGTCGTCAAAGCCATCTGACAGACTAAAGGTTGCTTGAATAAAAATATCATAGGCTGTTTTTAAGATGAAATAGCAGATAATGATGGCAGCCAGACGGTCAATAATGGGGAGCTTAAGTGAGCTGGCAATAATGGCAATAGATGTTCCTAAAGAGACTAAAGCGTCAGATAAATTATCCTTGGCAGAAGCTAGGAGGGCGCTGGAGTTCACCTTTTTGGCTAGCTGTTTATTGTAAAAATAGACTAAAAGCATCAAGCTGGCTGATATCAGACCAACTAGGGCTCCTTGGGCATCAATGGGAGTGCTTTGGTTGGCTAGCAATTTTTTGATGGTTTGAAGCAAGACTTGAAAACCAACTAGAAACATGATAAAGGAAGTGATGAGGCTGGAGAGATCCTCAATTTTCCAATGCCCAAAGCGGTGGTCTTCATCGGCAGGTCGGCTAGCGAGATATAGGCCGATTAGCAAGATGACATTGCTGAGGATGTCGGAGAAGTTATTAAAACCATCAGCAATTAAGGATGAGGACGCTAAATAGTGTCCTACAAACAACTTTCCACTGGCCAAAAGGATATAGGCGCAGATACTAAGAATAGGCCCTCGTCTAGCTTGTTTGATATTGTCTATTTTTTCAGTCACAGCTTGCTCTCCTTTAGTATTGGTTTAGTTATTATACCAGAATTGCCCCCGTCGTGATAGGGTAGGGGATAAGGAAGTGGGGGCAAAATCAATCGTTCTAGGCATTGATTCTTATTTCTTGTTGGGTTTTAAACTTTAGGTAGCTAAGGGATTTGGCGCTTGGATTGTAAGCTGTCATTTTTCAATCGTTGAAGTTTACTCTTCACTTTGGTTCAATACATAAGGCTGAGAACTTTTGTCTCAGCCTTTTTTGTCTCGTTGGTCAAAGTATTTTTTCGTTTCTGCGATGATGATCGGTGATAAGCCTAGCAAGGCTACAAGGTTGGGAAAGGCCATAAGTCCATTGACAATGTCAGCGATTGTCCAGACGACTTGTAATTTGATAAAGCCTCCTAGGGCAACCATGAGCACAAAGACAGCACGATAGAATTTGATAGCTTTTGTTCCGAGGAGGAACTCCACACAGCGCTCACCATAGTAAGACCAGCCTAGGATAGTGGTAAAGGCAAATAGGGCTAGTGACAAGGTCAAGACGATGATACCAAGGTTGCCAAAAACAGATCCAAAAGCACCTTGTGTGACAGTCACACCTTCAAGTCCCTTAACTGCCCATTTACCAGTGACAAGAATAGAGAGCCCGGTCAGAGTACAGATGATAAGGGTATCGATAAAGGTACCTGTCATGGAGATGAGACCTTGCTCCACAGGTTCTTGAGTTTTAGCAGCAGCGGCTGCAATAGGGGCAGAACCTAGACCAGATTCATTGGAGAAGACACCGCGTGCTACCCCTAGCCTAATGGCTTCCATAACGCCTACTCCAGCAAACCCTCCTGTGGCAGCAGCAGGAGTGAAGGCTGATTTTAAGACCATCCAGATAGTTGGGAGGATGTTTTGGTAGTTGACAGCTAGGATGCTGATAGCGGCTAGGATATATAAAGCAGCCATAAAAGGAACAATCTTCTCAGCTACTTTGGAGATCGACTGGATACCGCCGAAAATAATAATGGCTACCAGAACAGCAACAATGCAGCTGATGATTTTTGGCGACCAGTGGAAACTGCTCTCCAGTGAACTGGTAATAGAATTGACCTGAGTAAAGGTACCGGAACCAAGTAAGGCGGTCATAGTACCAAAGATAGCAAAGAGGACTGCTAACCATTTCCAGTTTTCTCCTAGCCCATGGACAATATAGTACATGGGTCCACCAGATACCTGACCATTAGCATCCTTAGTACGATACTTGATAGCAAGGAGCCCCTCGGCGTATTTGGTGGCCATTCCAAAGAAGGCCGCCATCCACATCCAGAAGAGAGCTCCAGGCCCGCCAGTTCCAATAGCGGTTGCGACCCCCACGATGTTACCGGTGCCGACAGTTGCAGCTAAGGCAGTAGCTAGGGCTCCAAAACTAGAGATATCCCCTTCGCCAGTGTCTTCTGCAAAAATGAGCTTGAAGGCCTTGGGGAGTCGGATAATCTGGAGAAAGCCAAGTCTTAGAGTCAAATAAATTCCAGTACCTACTAAGAGAATGAGTAGTATTGGTCCCCAGACATAGTTATCTTTAATATCTGTTAATAGTCCTAAATCTAACATGAGAATATACATTCCTATCTTCTTTTATTTGCGAAAAGAAAAGGAGCTAGGACCTAGCTCCTTTCGCTTGACACTATGTATAAATTAGAGATGTCATTATTGTATAAAAAGTTATTTGACCTGTCAAATTGCTTTGAAAGTAGTCAAGTAGCGCTTAGTTTTGCTTATGGCTAAAGTATCGCTTGGTTTCTTTAATGATAATGGGCGATAAAATTAGAAGGGCAATCAGATTAGGAATGGCCATGAGTCCATTGACAATATCAGCAATCTTCCAGATGATTGCAAGTTTGAGATAGCCTCCTAGTGCCACCATGATAACAAAAATGATGCGATAGCTGGCGATAGCCTTGGTGCCAAAGACAAATTCTATACAGCGCTCACCATAGTAAGACCAGCCTAGGATAGTGGTAAAGGCAAATAGGGCTAGTGACAAGGTCAAGACAATGACTCCAAGCTCACCAAAGACAGAACCAAAGGCAGTCTGAGTTACAGTAGCACCTTCAAGTCCCTTGACTGCCCATTTACCGGTGACAAGGATAGAGAGCCCGGTCAAGGTACAGATGATTAGGGTATCGATGAAGGTACCTGTCATGGAGATAAGCCCCTGCTCTACAGGTTCATTAGTTTTAGCGGCAGCAGCTGCAATAGGGGCAGAACCCAGACCAGATTCATTGGAGAAGACACCGCGTGCCACCCCAAGCCTGATAGCTCCCATGACAGTAGCTCCAGCAAAACCTCCTGTGGCAGCAGCAGGGGTGAAGGCTGATTTTAAGACCAGCCAGATAGTTGGGAGAATGTTTTGGTAGTTGACAGCTAGGATGCTGATAGCGGCCAGAATATATAAAGCAGCCATAAAAGGAACGATCTTCTCTGCTACCTTGGAGATGGATTGAATCCCCCCAAATACGATAGCGGCTACTAGCACGGCAATGAGAGGACTAATGATTTTTGGTGACCATTGGAAACTGCTCTCCAATGAGCTGGTAATAGAGTTAACCTGTGAAAAGGTACCAATCCCAAGGAGGGCGACGAGGATACCTGCTAAGGCAAAGAAATAGGCTAGAGGTTTGGCAAGGGGTTTTAATCGTCCAGTAATACCATTGCTGATGTAATACATGGGTCCACCAGATACCTGACCATTAGCATCCTTGGTACGATACTTGATAGCTAAGACACCTTCGGCATATTTGGTAGCCATTCCAAAGAAGGCGGCCATCCACATCCAGAAGAGTGCCCCTGGTCCCCCGGTTCCAATAGCGGTTGCGACCCCTACGATATTACCGGTTCCGACGGTTGCAGCTAGGGCAGTAGCTAGGGCTCCAAAACTGGAGATGTCACCTTCCCCTTTGTCCTCGGCAAAAATGAGCTTAAAGGCCCTGGGGAGGTGGATCATCTGTAGCAAGCCCAGACGCAGGGTCAAGTAGATCCCTGTTCCCACCAAGAGGATGAGAAGAGGGGGACCCCAGACATAGTTATCGTTAATGTCAGTCAGCAGTTTAAGCCAGTCGATCGTTAGTAAGACAGACATAAAAATCCTTTCTTTAATCCGAACGATCGTCTGGAGAGCAAAAAAAGTCCAGATATAGCATCTGGACTTCTGGATGGTAGAAAAACATAGCTTCTAAATTTAAAGTTAGAAGACTATGATTATTTTTCTGTCCTTTTGCCTGAGAGATTGAGCAGCCAAGCCACCTTGCCCCTTCGGCGTTCCCCTAGTGGGAAGCTCTCCAGAAGTCCGTCCATCATCAGTCATATCTAGTCTACTAGAACCTGAGAGTATTACTCCTTCGGTGAAAGACATAGTCTTTGCTCTCCTGACGATTTCATTCGGTTTATTTATAATAAGTCTGTTAAAAATCATATCACAAGTGAGATTGTGCGTCAACCTAGATTTCAGTAATGTTACTAGACTTTTATAACTGTCCTGTGATATAATCGCAAGTGTTTTAAGGGGAGAGAATATGTCGAGGCGTAAGAAAATTTTTTATGTTAAGGTGGAGTTCTTGGATGGTGAGCGATGGAACTACCAGCTGCCATCAGATCTGCAAAAGCCGATGAGGCTTTATTTTCATGAGCATCCAGATAGCTGGAAACTTTTGCTGAGAGGTGCTCTTATCAATGTTCCTGTTGAGAAATACTCTAGCAGCAACCACTATCAGCCCTTGATTCGTTTGGCTCGTGTTAGACAGGTCTATTATCGCTATGAAGAGCAGTACTGGCGTACTCGAGGCCAGTTTTTAACTCGAGAAAATTGGCAAAAATCAGGTGTGTCTCACTTTTGGCAGAGCGTCCGTTTTTTACGGCATGACTTCAAATCTTGTAGTAAATGGCAGATTACAGTTGATTATGCTAAGTGGCGCTGGCTCCTTCGTAAAAACGGCCCAGATCAATTTTATTAATCTATTTATGCAGCTGATGGAGTCAGCTGCTTTTTAGGTCTATTGACTGGGTTGGGATTTTGATTGAGATTTGTGGTATAATTTTAAGGCAAAATTGATAAGGAGAAGCGAATGAATCCACTATTGACAGGCATGAATGACCGCCAAAAAGAAGCGGTCAAAACAACCCAAGGCCCTCTATTGATCATGGCGGGTGCTGGATCGGGTAAGACACGTGTGCTTACCCATCGCATTGCTTATCTCATCGACGAAAAAATGGTCAACCCTTGGAATATTCTAGCTATCACATTTACTAACAAGGCGGCACGTGAGATGCGTGAGCGGGCTATGCAACTCAATGAAGCAACTCAAGAGACCTTGATTGCCACCTTTCACTCCATGTGTGTACGCATTTTACGGCGGGACGCTGATCATATCGGATACAATCGAAATTTTACGATTGTTGACCCTGGGGAGCAGCGTACCTTGATGAAGCGTGTTCTCAAAGATCTCAATATTGATAGCAAAAAATGGAATGAGCGTGCGATTTTAGCCACTATCTCTAATGCTAAAAATGATTTGATCGATGAGGTTGCTTATGAACAGCAGGCAGGTGATATGTATACGCAGATTGTCGCCAAATGCTATAAGCTCTATCAAGAAGAACTGCGTCGCAGTGAGGCGATGGATTTTGATGATTTGATTATGCTAACCCTTCGGCTTTTCGATCAAAATCCAGATGTTTTAGCCTATTATCAGCAGCGTTATCAATATATTCATGTCGATGAGTATCAAGATACCAATCATGCTCAATATCAGCTGGTCAAGCTCTTGGCATCACGCTTTAAAAATATCTGTGTAGTTGGTGACGCTGACCAATCTATTTATGGTTGGCGTGGGGCTGATATGCAGAATATCTTGGATTTTGAAAAGGACTATCCTGAGGCCAAAGTTGTCTTACTTGAGGAAAATTATCGATCGACTAAAAAAATCCTGCAAGCCGCTAATGATGTCATCAATCATAACCGCAATCGCCGTCCCAAAGAGCTTTGGACTCAAAATGCTGATGGGGAGGAAATCGTTTATTATAGAGCCAATGATGAACGTGATGAGGCTGTTTTCGTTGCATCGACCATTGATGAATTGGTTCGTGAGCAATCTCGAGATTTTAAGGATTTTGCTGTCTTGTACCGCACTAATGCTCAATCACGTACCATCGAGGAAGCTCTCCTTAAATCTAATATTCCCTATACCATGGTAGGGGGGACTAAATTCTATAGTCGTAAAGAAATCCGAGATGTTATAGCTTATCTCAATGTGATTGCAAATCCCCAAGATAATATCAGCTATGAGCGTATTATCAATGAGCCCAAGCGTGGTGTTGGTCCAGGAACTGTTGAGAAAATTAGAGATTTTGCTAACTTACAGGGGATGAGTCTGCTAGAAGCTTGTGAGCAAGTCATGCTGTCCAGCATTAAAGGAAAGGCTGTTCAAGCTGTCTGGGACCTCGCTAATACGCTTTTGGCTCTGCGATCAGATCTCGATGCTTATACCATCACAGAGCTTGTGGAAGCTGTATTGGATAAGACAGGCTATATGGAAGCTCTTAATCTGCAAAATACTCTTGAGAGCCAGGCACGTATTGAGAATATCGAGGAATTCTTATCTGTGACCAAAAATTTTGATGGTGATAACGATGAGGCACCTGAGGGTGAATCGGGACTCGATAAACTCAGTCGTTTTCTTAATGATCTAGCTTTGATTGCAGATACTGATGATGGAGATGCTGAATCAGCTGAGGTGACTCTCATGACCCTGCATGCCGCCAAGGGATTGGAGTTCCCTGTTGTTTTTCTAATTGGTATGGAGGAGAATGTCTTTCCTTTGAGTCGAGCAGCCGAAGATCCAGATGAGTTGGAGGAAGAGCGGCGTCTGGCCTATGTTGGGATTACGAGGGCAGAAGAAATTCTCTATCTGACCAATGCTAATAGTCGTACTCTCTTTGGGAAATCTAGTTATAATCAGCCAACTCGCTTTATCAAGGAAATTTCAGAGGAGCTTTTAGCATACAAGGGCTTGGCTCGGCCCGTCAATACCTCTTTTGTGGCTAGTTATAGTGACAGCAGCGAAACGAAGTTTGGTCAAGGGATGAGTTTGGCTCAGGCCCTGCAAGCCAGAAAAGCGCAGGCAGCTCCTAGATCTGTTGTTAAAGCTCGTTCGGGAGGCCTTCCAGTGCAGTCAGCAGGTCCTGATCAACCGTCTGTTGATTGGCAAATTGGTGATATTGCCCACCATCGTAAGTGGGGAGACGGTACGGTATTAGAAGTGTCTGGCTCTGGTAAGGCTCAGGAGCTCAAAATCAATTTTCCAGAGGTCGGCCTTAAAAAAGTTTTAGCCAGTGTGGCACCGATTGAGAAGAAGTAGCTGGAGCCTGAGACAAGAGTCCAGACTCGTTAATATTATTCCAGATTTAACTAGAACGACGCAGTGGTTGGGAGCAAGACTTGCCGGCTTAGTCTTACCCCTGCACAGCTCATTAGGTGCTTTAGCACCAATGAATTACTGCAGCCCAAAAATAGGAAAGCGAGGTCAATCAAAACCGTGATTTTCTCACGGTTTATTGATTTTTCTCCCACTCTCATATCTGGTCTGTAATTGATAAAGGATGTATAGCTGAAAGCTATACATCCTTTATTTAGTTAGCTATTAGCCAATAAAAAGTTTTAGGTGTAAAATAAACCTAATGATATTTATGGAGGAATGATTATGACAAGAGACTATTCATTTGAAACCCTGCAGCTACACGCCGGTCAAACAGTCGATCCAACGACTAAATCACGTGCCCTGCCGATTTACCAAACCACATCCTATGTTTTTAACGATTCGCAGGATGCTGAGGATTCTTTTGCTCTGCGGACAGAAGGCAATATCTATACGCGGATTACCAATCCAACGACTGCCGTTCTTGAAGAGCGCATGGCAGCTTTAGAAGGCGGTGTCGGTGCTTTGGCGACGGCTTCTGGCATGGCAGCCATTACTTATACGGCTCTTGCTTTAGCGCATGCTGGGGACCACATTGTATCAGCAACGACTGTGTACGGCGGTACCTTTAACTTACTCAAAGAAACCCTGCCGCGCTATGGAATTACGACCAGCTTTGTCGATGTAGCTGATTTTGCCGCTATCGAAGCCGCTGTTAAGGACAACACCAAGTTTATTTTAGCTGAGACGCTGGGAAATCCCTTAGGGAATGTTGCAGATCTTGAAAAACTTTCAGAGATTGCCCATCGCCATAATATTCCTTTGGTTGTTGACAATACCTTTGCCACCCCTTATCTCATCGATGTTTTCTCTTACGGTGTTGATATCGCTGTGCATTCGGCCACTAAGTTTATTGGCGGTCACGGCACCTCTATCGGCGGTGTGATTGTGGACTCAGGAAAATTTGACTGGGAAAAATCCGGCAAATTCCCGCAATTTGTCGAGGAAGATCCATCTTACCATAATCTCAGCTATACCCGTGATATTGGGGCAGCAGCCTTTATTACAGCAGTTCGTACACAATTGCTGCGTGATACCGGTGCCTGTCTCTCCCCTTTCAATGCCTTTCTTTTGACACAAGGGCTGGAGACTTTGTCTCTGCGAGTGGAACGCCATGTTGAAAATGCCAAGAAAATTGCAGCATATCTGGAAAATCATCCTAAAGTGACTAAGGTTAACTACGCTAGTCTCCCATCTAGTCCTTACTACGAATTGGCGCAAAAATATCTGCCTAAGGGCGCCAGCTCCATCTTTACCTTCAATGTTGCAGGAGGAGCAGAAGCTGCTCGTAAGGTGATTGACAGCTTAGCCATTTTTTCAGATCTTGCCAATGTCGCTGATGCTAAGTCTCTTGTAGTGCATCCGGCGACTACAACTCACGGTCAGATGAGTCCAGAAGACCTTCGTGTCTGCGGTATTGAACCTAACCAAATTCGTGTGTCTATCGGATTGGAAAACGTCAATGATTTGATTGGTGATTTGGATCAAGCATTGGAGCAAATCTGATTAGAGCTATTTAATGATAGAAGCTAGGGGATAGTCATGATTTTTTCTTTGAAGATATTTTAGGCCGGCTCACTTGGGTCGGTCCGATTGATGACTCATTTCGGATAACTGCTAGCGTTTTATGATTCAAGATAATTTTAAATCTTTTATGGCAATTTGTGCTATAATGAAATGTAAAACATTTTTGGCCAAGTGCTATAGAAAGTGATGTTATGGATTTAACAAAGTATATTGCCTCTATTGAGAACTACCCTAAAGAAGGAATTACCTTTCGTGATATTTCACCCTTGATGGCTGATGGTAATGCTTACAGTTATGCCATTCGAGAGATCGTTCAGTATGCTACTGATAAGAAAATTGATATGATTGTCGGCCCTGAAGCGCGTGGTTTCATCGTTGGCTGTCCTGTTGCTTTTGAATTAGGTATTGGCTTTGCGCCTGTTCGTAAGCCGGGTAAATTACCACGTGAGGTTATTTCTGCAGACTATGAAAAGGAGTATGGCATCGATACTTTGACCATGCATGCAGATGCCATTAAGCCTGGTCAGCGTGTCCTGATTGTTGATGATCTTTTGGCGACAGGCGGTACGGTTAAGGCAACGATAGAGATGATTGAGCGCCTGGGTGGGATTGTCGCAGGTTGTGCCTTCTTAATTGAGCTAGATGGTCTCAACGGGCGTAAGGCTATTGAAGGCTACGATAGTAAGATTTTGATGAACTTTCCGGGTTGATTGCGTTTGATAGGCTTATAGTTTTGTCCTATAACTCTATCAAGAAAACAGGTATTTGAAAAGCTTATCCCCATGTCCTATAATAGGTTAGACTATCATAGAACGGGGGATATTTTGATGCCGATTACTTTAGATAAAAAATTACCAGCGGTTGATGCGTTAAAAAAAGAAAATATCTTCGTTATGGATGATAAGCGAGCAGACACTCAAGAAATTCGTCCTATCAAGGTTTTGATCGTGAATCTTATGCCGACTAAGGAAGTGACGGAAGCACAGCTCTTGAGGTATCTATCCAACACTCCCTTGCAATTAAAGTTAGACTTCATCCATATGGCGACGCATGCGTCTAAAAATACTAAACTGGAGCATCTTGAGACATTTTACAAGACTTTTGAGGATATTCAGGATAATTATTATGACGGATTGATCATTACTGGGGCTCCAGTCGAAACTTTGCCTTTTGAGCAGGTAGACTATTGGTCAGAGTTGACTCAGATTTTTGAATGGAAAAAGACGCATGTTTATTCGACCCTACATCTTTGTTGGGGAGCTCAAGCTGGTTTGTATTACCATTACGGTGTTGATAAGGTGAAGATGTCCCATAAGTTATCTGGGATCTATCAGCAAGAGGTTACAGAGCCTTTATCCCCCCTGATGAGAGGTTTTGATGATCAATTTTTAGCGCCTCATTCTCGTCATACGGATATTTTAGAATCGGATGTACGAAATAAAACGAATTTGCAGATCTTGGCTAAGGGTGAGCAGGTTGGTCTATCAATTTTAGCTAGTCGGGATTTGCGGGAGATCTATAGCTTTGGCCATCTGGAGTATGATCGTGATACCTTAAAAAAGGAATACGATCGTGATTTAGCTGCTGGGAAGCATCCCAGTCTTCCTGAAAATTACTTTCCTGAGGATAATCCTCAACAAACGCCTATGTTACGCTGGAGTTTGGTGGCGACGACATTCTTTTCAAACTGGTTGAATTACGGTGTGTATCAGGAAACCCCTTATCATTTAGAAGATTTGGCCTTATCAACCGCAAATTTTGGATGTTTATAATGATGGACTAGTTAGAGAGCTTGACTCAGACCTTTTTGAGTCTGTCTAGCTAGTTTCTAGCAGAGAGGATATATGAGCTATTTAGAGAATTTTCAATCAGGTAATCTAGTCTTACCCAGTGCCCTATTGTTTCACTATAAAGATATTTTTTCTAGCAGCGATGATTATCTGGTTTGGCTGTTTTTCTATCTTCAAAATACTACTAATATTGAAGATATGCCATCCAGTCGTATAGCAGAGGCACTGGGAAAAACTGTGGCAGAGGTCAATTCTGCTATTACCAATCTAACTGGTCAAGAATTATTGGTGATGAAAACCATTGAGTTGGATGGTGAAACGGATATTATTTTTGATGCAAGCCCTGCTTTAAAACGCTTGGATGACTTGTTGGCAGATGATAAAGGATCACTAGTTCAGACTAAGCCAGCTCTAGATGCCAATGAATTTCAGCTTTTATTAGATGACTTTGAAAAATCTGGCTGGATGCTGACACCGTTTGAGCTTGAAGACCTGCAAAAATATGTACGGGAAGATGAGATCAGTCCAGATCTTATCCGAGAAGCTCTAAAAGAAAGTGTATTTAATAGTAAACGTAATTGGAAATATCTTACGGCTATTTTGAGGCGCTGGCGCCAAGATGGTATTACTACGGTGCGTCAAATCGAAGAGCGGCGCCAGGAGAGAAATCAGTCTAATCCAAACAAGGTTCAGGTATCGGATGATTTCTTAAATGCTATGAATCTTTGGAGCGAATAGGCTGACAGAGCCTTTAGCTCATCTTTTTGGGCAGTCAAACAGTTCGTTTCTGCTGGTTAGTGCTAGCTTAACTTGCTTGGTCCCAATTAGGGGGCTTTTTTGGTATAATGAAATTATTATGGAAACGATATTATCACAACGTCTGCGCGATGTTGCAGCTTTTATTCCTAAAGGGAGTATATTACTAGATGTTGGCAGTGACCATGCTTATCTGCCTCTTTTTGCTCTGCAAAAGGGTTTGATTGACTGGGCGATTGCTAGTGAAGTAGCTAAAGGGCCCTATCAGGCTGCTTTAGCTAATATTACTCAGTATGGCTTTAGAGAATCTATAGAAGTTCGGTTAGCGGATGGCTTGAGAGCCTTTGATCCTAGTGATAGTGTTGATGTGATTAGCATCTGTGGAATGGGGGGGCGCCTGATCGCTGATATTTTAGAACAGGGACAGGATAAGCTAGACTGCATTCAGCGCTTGATTCTTCAACCTAACAATTGCGAAGATGATTTGAGGCGGTGGCTGAGCCAACATGGTTTTTCTCTAGTAGCGGAGAAAATCATGACTGAAAATGATAAATTTTATGAGATCTTGGTTGCTGAGCATGGGAGAATGGAGCTCTCGGAAAAAGAATTACGCTTTGGGCCTTTTTTATGGCAGGAGCAGTCCTTCGTTTTTACGAGGCGTTGGCAAAGAGAGCTAAACAAGTTGGAGCTAGCTCTAGGGAAGGTTCCTGAAACTAATCCAGAGGCAAGGCAAGTTATTAAGACCAAGATAGCTATGATTAAGGAGGTTCTTTCAGGTGAAAGCGCGTGATTTTATTGCTGCTTATGAGGCTTATTGTCCCCAGGAATTGTCCATGGAAGGAGATATTTCGGGTCTTCAAATTGGCAGTTTAGATAAGGATATTGATAGGGTTATGGTGACCTTAGATGTTCGTGAAGCTACTGTAGCTGAGGCCATCGACAAGGGAGTAGACTTAATTATTACCAAGCATGCTCCGATTTTTAAACCTTTAAAAAATTTAGTCAGCACGCCTCAAAGCGATGGACTTTTAGATCTGGTTAAACATGATATTGCGGTCTATGTCAGCCATACCAATATTGATATTGTTCCTGATGGGCTAAATGATTGGTTCTGTGACTTGTTAGATATTAAGGATACTAAGCCTTTACATGCTACTCAAGAGGGTTATGGTATTGGGCGTATTGGATCCATATCTCCCATGAGTTTAGAGGATCTCTCGACCAGGGTTAAGTCTGTTTTTGGTCTTGATAGTGTGCGTTTGGTGCGCTATGACGGGGCAAATCCTCAAATTGAGCGAGTTGCTATTTGTGGCGGTAGCGGTCAAAGTTTCTATCCAGATGCTCTAGCTAAGGAAGCTGATGTTTTGATTACAGGGGATATTTATTATCATACTGCTCAGGATATGCTGACTCAGGGTTTATATGCCATTGATCCAGGTCATCATATTGAAGCACTTTTTATTGAAAAATTGATTGAAAAAATGACTGAGTGGAAGTTATCTTATAACTGGCAGGTTGACCTGATAGCTAGTCAGTCTTCGACTAATCCATTCAGTTATCTCTAGAAAGAGGATTATAATGACGTGGATTTTATCACAAAATGTTGTTTTACTAGCTCTGTTAGCTGGTTTATTTACTTGGGGCTGTACGATATTGGGAGCAGCAATTGTCTTTTTCTTTAAGCATATTAGCCGTCGTTTGCTTGATACAATGATGGGATTTGCAGCAGGTGTCATGATAGCTGCCTCATTTTGGTCCTTATTAGAGCCTTCTATTAGCTATTCCCAGAAGGATTATGGTATTTGGTCTTGGATTCCAGCAGCTGTTGGTTTTTTAGCAGGAGGCTTGATGCTTCGTTTGATCGATGCCCTGGTTCCTCATTTGCATTTAGATAAGGATGATATCAGTCAAGCAGAAGGTCTCAAACCGCAGAAGAAGCTGTCTAAGACGACGCTGTTATTTCTAGCTATCACTATTCATAACTTTCCTGAAGGATTAGCAGTAGGTGTAACCTTTGGTGCCTTAGCAGGTGGTCATCTAGGGCAAGCTGCTCTGATGGGAGCTATTGGTTTAGCCATCGGTATTGGACTTCAGAATATCCCAGAAGGTGCTGCCTTGTCTATTCCTATTAGGGCGGATGGGCAGTCTCGTATGCGGGCCTTCTATCTAGGCTCTATGTCTGCTATTGTGGAGCCTATTGGTGCTGTCTTGGGTGCTGGTCTTGTGGTATTGATGATGCCCATTTTGCCTTATGCCTTGTCTTTTGCGGCAGGTGCCATGATCTTTGTGGTTGTTGAGGAGCTGATTCCTGAATCTCAGGGCAATGGTAATACAGATATTGCAACACTGGGACTTATGCTGGGATTTGTTATCATGATGGTAATGGACGTTGCGCTAGGATAGGAGCGAAAAATGCGAGTAGCTGTTGTGGGAGCAGGTATAGTTGGAGCTACTGCTGCCTATTATTTGTCAAAGGAAAAGGATCTGGACATCACCGTCTATGATCATGGCTATGGACAGGCAACCAAGGCTGCTGCTGGAATTATTAGTCCTTGGTTTTCTAAGCGTCGTAATCAGACTTGGTACCGTCTAGCTAGGATGGGAGCGGACTTTTACCAGACACTGATCAGTGATTTAGAGAATGATGGTTATGCTACAGACTTTTATCAACAAACAGGTGTTTATCTGATCAAAAAACGTGAGGATAGGCTTGAGGAGTTGTATGATCTAGCTAGGGAGCGGCGCCGGGAATCTCCTCTCATTGGTGAGCTGTCGCTAAAAATGCGCTCAGAAGTTGAGCAAGAGTTTCCAGGATTAACCGGATTTGAAAAATTACTATACGCTTCTGGTGGGGCACGTGTTGAGGGCGCTGAACTGACCCAGACTCTTCTACAAGCTAGTAAGAGTCCAGTAGTTCATAAAAAGGTAGATCTTACAGTTTTATCAGACGGCTATCAGATTGATGGTCAGTGCTATGATCGTATTATTCTAGCGGTTGGTGCTTGGTTGCCCGATATGCTAGTACCTTTGGGATATCAGGTGGATATTCAGCCGCAAAAGGGTCAACTCAGTGATTATTATTTTAATGAGTTAGAGAGTGATCAATTACCAGTGGTGATGCCAGATGGCGAAATTGATATTATTCCTTTTAGAGGTGGTAAGATCTCTGTTGGGGCGAGTCATGAAAATGATCGTGGCTATGATCTTAGTTTGGATTTAGAGGTTTTAGAATCTTTGGAAAATCAAGCCAAGGGATTCTTTCCAGCTTTAGATCAAGCAGATAAGGTCAGTTCTCGTGTCGGAATTAGGGCTTATACTCCTGATTTTTTACCCGTTTACGGCCCGGTTCCTGGTCTTGAAGGTGTGTTTGCTGCCAGTGGATTAGGTTCCTCTGGCTTGACTGTCGGTCCTCTTATGGCTAAGGAATTGGTAGAAGTCCTGATAAATAGACCAGGTCTACTGAATTTAAGGGATTACCCTATTGGTGACTATATTAAAAGAGAGGGGGATAGAAATCCATAGATTGTGATTTTAGCACGGTTTATGGATTGTCCCCCCTCTCTTAATTTTTAGGATCAGGTAGAGCTCCCACACCAGAGCTACCACGTGCACAGTCCTTAAACAGTCCAGTGGATTGTTTAAGGGGGCGCCTGAAAATGAGGCTGGCTTTGCCTAGCCGATAAAATGGACTAAATAAATAGGGCTGGGAACTTATATCCCAGCCTTATTTGTACCTATTTTTTTGAGAATAGTCCTTTGATACTATCTAGGATACCACTTGCTCCCTGAGCATTGGTCAGTAGGTCCTGTGCTTGTTCAAAGTAATTTCCCAGATTATCTTTGTTATCATTGATAAAATCTTGTGCAGCTGAGAAATCCTTCTTAGCGATCATCTCTTTTACTTGATCAAATAATTCTAATGGATTCATTGTTTTCTCTCTTCCTATTGTGATAATGCTATTAAATCATACTTATGCCAAATGAGATATTAAAATGCTTGCAATACTTTGAGGCTAGCCCTGTATAATACAGACTCCTTCTGGGACTGTGAAGTCATGGCTGATTTCCTCGAGGCGCCCTGTATCAGCATGACGCTTGAAGACCGTGACATTATCACTGTCTTGGTGGGTGACAATGAGATATTTCTCATCGTCAGTTAGGCAGAAATCTCTGGGAATTTGGCCATGGGTTGGAATGACTTCTAGTAGGTGGATATAGCCGTCTAGAGCAAACTTGAAAATAGCAATGGAGTTATGGCCGCGATTTGAGACGTAAATGTAGCGGCCATCTTTTGTTGTTTCTATAGCGGCTGCAGCATTATCTCCTAGATAGTCTTCTGGTAGGCAAGAAATTGTTTGGAAAATTTCAATGTCACCACAACCTTGGTACAAAATATTATGAATGGTTGAATCTAGTTCATTGACGACAAAGATGTGTTTAAAAATAGCGTGATAAGCTAGATGACGTGGTCCTGAACCAGACGGAAGCGCCAAGGACTGAATCTTGGTCAGCTCTTTAAGGTTCTTACTCAGTTTGTAAGTTGTTAGGTGATCAGTTCCTAGATTGCAAGTGATGATATAGCGATCCGGCGTCAATCCAATGAAGTGGATTCTGGAGTGTTCTTGATCAGGATGAGGGCCTTGCCCTTTTTCTTTGATACGATGAAGAAGATGCAAGTGTCCATCATCTAACAGTTGGTAAATCAGTCCCTCGCCGGTATGGTAATTAGCTGTCATAATGAGATTTTGCTTGTTATCGACACTAATATGACAAGGAGCAGGTCCAGTTTCGAGGGCTTGGGTTGAGAGGTCCAAGTTATCATTAAGCACACGAATGCCTCCTTGCCCCTGTTCATTAGCGACTGTAACTAACTGGTGATTTTTAGTAAAGGCTAGGTAGGTAGGGTTGGTCTGTTTAGATAGAAGCTCGAGATTGGATAATTCTCCAGTAGCAGGATCAAAATCCGCCCGATAAATTCCTTGAGAGAGGCGTTTAGTATAACTACCAAAATAGAGATGTACCATGGTTACTCCTTTTATATCCAGTTGCTTGTCAGAGAGTAGATTTCTAGCTTGATTAGGGGATAAAATACTTCTGATGAGGAGGGTTCTTCATGATAAAAATTATAGCATGTTTTGTGAGATTCGCCAGACTATGACTGGTGAAAAATCATAGTTGAGATCTGTCAATCTAGTCAAAAAAGACAAGAAAGATACGTTTTTAAATAGATTGTTTTGGTTATTTAAATAAAGTTATTTAACTTAACCGAAACCGGTAAATTTTTGCTAGAATAGATGGCAAAGCTATAGAAGGAAAGTTAAATGACCAAACAAGCTACAATCTGCTATATTGATAATGGAAAAGAGCTCTTGCTCATGTTGCGTAACAAAAAGCCAAATGATGTCCATATGGGTAAGTGGATCTCTGTTGGAGGGAAGCTGGAAGCTGGAGAAACACCAGAAGAATGCGCTATTCGGGAGATCTATGAGGAAACGCATCTACGGGTCAGACAAATGGATTTTAGGGGGATGGTAACCTTTCCTGAGTTTACACCTGGGCATGATTGGTATACCTATGTCTTTAAGGTGACTGCGTTTGAAGGCGAGTTGATTTCAGACCAGGACTCCCGAGAAGGAACCTTGGCATGGGTCCCCTATGATCAAGTCTTATCTAAACCAACCTGGCAGGGGGATTATGAACTCTTTAAGTGGATTCTTGAAGATAGTCCTTTCTTCTCGGCTAAGTTTAGCTATGATAAGACTGGGAAGTTGGTCGATAAGCAAGTCACATTTTATGAATGATGGGAGCCATGATGCATAAAAAAAATACAAATTTTACAGATAGCTGGTTTTACAAATGGGTACTAGATAATCGTTTTGTCAGTGCTATGGTTATCAGCTTTTTAACTTTTTTAACCCTTTATCTTTTGACTCGTATTGGGTTTATCTTTTTTGCCATTGCTGGCTTTATTGCGGTTTTACTGCTGCCAATGGTGATCTCGATTCTTTTTTATTACTTGCTGAAACCTTTGGTCCTTTTAGTAGAAAAATATTGCCATGTCAATCGTACCATAGCTATCAGCTTGATTTATTTGATATTTGCAGCCCTCTTGGTATGGGGAGGTGCTAATCTTTTTCCCATGTTGCAAGAGCAGATGATGTCTTTTGTGAAAAATCTTCCTGACTATATTCAAAGCATGGAGAAGCAGATGACTAAGATTCTAGAAAATGAGCGTCTCGAGCCTATGCGTCCTCAACTAGAAGAGTGGATCAATAACTCCAGCAGCAAGGCTGTTGACTATGCTGAAAATTTCTCAAAAAACTTTATTTCTTGGGCTGGTGATTTTGCTAGTGCGGTGACTAGGGTAGCAGTTGCTATCATCATGACCCCTTTTATTGTTTTTTACCTCTTAAGAGACAGTGATAAGTTAAAGGGAAATATTTTGAAGATTGTTCCAGTTGCCTGGCGCACTCCAGTGTCTCGTGTGCTCAGTGATATTAATAGTCAGTGGCAGGGGTTTGTACAGGGACAGGTAGTGGTTGCTATAATTGTTGGTATTATGTTTGCCATTCTTTTTTCCATTATCGGTTTACCTTATGCAGTGACCTTGGGGATAGTAGCAGGTGTGCTCAATATGATTCCCTATTTAGGAAGTTTCTTGGCTATGATCCCGGTCGTTATTTTAGCTTTGGTAAATGGTCCCTGGATGCTTGCCAAGGTAGCCATTGTCTTTACCATTGAACAGACTATTGAGGGACGGTTTGTATCGCCTTTGGTTCTTGGCAGTAAGTTGAGTATCCATCCGATTATGATTTTATTTATCCTCCTAGCTTCTGGATCTGTCTTTGGTGTTTGGGGTGTCCTGCTAGGTATCCCTGTCTATGCTTCCGTTCGAGTTGTTATCAAGGAAATCTTTGACTGGTACCGTGAATTTAGTGGGCTTTATCAGGAAGAAAGTGAGGGGGAATCTCATGCTGAATAGTGAAAAGATGATTGCTTCTCTGGATCAACAAGATCTAGGGAGAGCCAATAAGTATTTTAAACGTGCGCTTTTAGAAGATGATTCAGATACGCTCTTATCATTAGCACAGTACTTAGAAAGCATCGGTTTTTTTCCTCAGGCTAAAGAAATCTATCTCAAAGAGCGTTTTGATTTTCCGGAAGTTAATATCAATCTGGCTCAAATTGCTGCTGAAGATGGTGATATTGAGGAGGCTTTTTCTTATCTGGATACTATTAAGCCAGAGGATGAGTCCTATGTACCATCTCTATTAGTCATGGCTGACCTCTATGATATGGAAGGTTTGACGGATGTGGCACGTGAAAAGCTTTTAGTAGCGAGTCAGATTAGCCAAGATCCCTTAATTATTTTTGGTTTAGCTGAGTTAGATAGCCAATTAGGTAATTTTGAGGAGGCTATCCAGGCTTATGCCAGACTTGATAATCGGGAAATTCTCATCACTACTGGTGTGTCCACTTATCAGCGGATTGGATTGTGCTATGCTAGTATGGGTAAATTTGAAGCGGCCGTAGAGTTTCTAGAAAAGGCGGTTGAAATTGAATACGATGATGCTACTGTCTTTGAGCTAGCGACTATTTTGTACGATCAAGGAGAGTACCAAAAGGCTAATCTTCACTTTAAACAGCTAGATACTATGAATCCTGATTTTGAAGGCTATGAATACATTTACGCCCTATCCTTACATGAAGAGCATCAGATTGATGATGCCTTGAAGTTGGTTCAACAAGGGTTGTCCAAAAATCAATATGACAGTCAGCTCTTGCTTTTAGCATCACAATTATCTTATGAAAATCATGATGCTAAAATGGCTGAGTTTTACCTGCTCAGTGCTAAGGATCTGGCAGAGGATGCTGAAGAGGTCCTTTTACGCTTGAGTACGCTTTATTTGGATGATGAACGCTATGAAGACGTAGTAGCTTTGGACCAAGAAGACATCGATAACGCTTTAACCAAGTGGAACATCGCTAAGGCTTATCAAGCATTGGAAGATGAAAGGGCTATCGAGGCCTACAATAGTCTGTCAGAAGATCTTAAGGATAACCCAGAATTCTTATATGATTATGCCTTTCTTCTTAGGGAGTACGGTTACGGGGAGCGTTCACGCTTGATTGCCGAGCGTTATATGACTATAGTTCCTGATGATATGACCATATTGGATCTTTTAGATCAGTGAAAATTTAGGACAAGAGTGGGGTGAGCATCACTAGTTCTAGGCATATGACTTTATCATTTGCCTAGCTTAAGGCTGATGATGAGACATAGCATAAAGTTATGTGCTTTACTGTGACAAGAAGGAGGAGGTTGAGCTGTGGCAGATGTGATCAAATTGTTTCAGTATAATACGTTGGGTGCTTTGATGGCAGGCTTATACGATGGCTCTATGACTATTGGGGAGCTGCTTGAACATGGTGATTTAGGAATTGGTACCCTAGATTCTATCGATGGGGAGTTGATTGTATTAGATGGGAAAGCTTATCAAGCTAAAGGATCAGGAGAGGTCCCAGAAATTGTTGAGGTCCCTCTGGAGGCTAAGGTTCCTTATGCTGCTGTTGTCCCTCATCAAGCGGAAGTTATCTTTCGACAACGTTTTGAGATGACAGACCGTGAGCTAGAGGAGCGTATCGAGTCTTACTATGATGGGGTTAATCTTTTTCGTTCCATTAAAATAACTGGTACCTTTAAGCAGATGCATGTTCGCATGATCCCCAAAGCTAAGAGAGGGGAGCGTTTTGCTGAAGTTGCCACCATGCAACCAGAGTACCGCAGGGAAAATGTTAAGGGGACTATTGTAGGCCTGTGGACTCCTGAAATGTTTCATGGTGTGAGTGTGGCAGGCTATCATTTACATTTTTTATCGGATGACCATACTTTTGGTGGGCATGTCATGGATTTTATCATTTCAGATGGCAGTGTCGAGGTTGGACCTGTTGATCAGCTGGATCAGCGCTTTCCTGTTCAAGATCGTCAATATCTCTTTGCTAAGCTCAATGTGGATCAATTAAAAGATGATATTAACAAAGCGGAGTAAATCATTGATCATAAAAGGGGGAGGATTTTAATCCTCCCCCTTTTATGATGTTTAAGTGCCACATTTTATTTGTTATCGTGAAAAACAAATAGTTTGCTAAAGATATAGTTGAGCACGATAATGAGGACCTGGCTGATCAGTCCGACGATAAGGTCTACGATACGCAGATTGTCATTGACAAATTGTCCGATGATATGAGGAAAACGAGTGACAAAAATGTAAGTCATACCAAAGTCCAAGACCATGGTCACTAACCTAGCAGGGATAAACTTCATAAAGCGTTTATGCCAACCTTGTCGTTTTTGGTTGAAGACCCAAATGTCATTGGTCACGAAAGCGAAGATAATGGCAATGACATTAGCAACAGGTGTTGCGACTAGGGGATGCCCTGTGAGGAATAGGGTAGTAGCACGACTGATCAGGTAAACTAAGGTTGTTAGTCCTCCGAAAAAGAGGTATTTCAGAATTTCGTTGTTCCAGCAAAAAAGAATGAGTGATTTAATCTGTTTCATAGCTCTAGTCTAACACAAAATGCTGGTACAAACTAGGTAAAAACAAGTTCCATTATTTTTAGAGTAGCTTGTGCTATACTAGTGGAGCTGTATGATTAGAGCTTGATACCATTATTGCGATCAAGTGGATTAAAGGAGGCAAAGGATTTATGACATTTACAGTGCGTGATATTGTTCAAATTTCTATTGTGACGGCTCTTTACTTTATATTGACGGCTTTTCCGCCTTTTAATGCCATCAGCTATGGTGTTTATCAGTTCCGCCTTTCGGAAATGCTGAATTTCTTGGCTTTTTATAAGCCAAAATATATTATCGCCGTGACACTCGGTTGTGCCTTGGCAAATTTATATAGTTTTACCTCGATAGATGTTCTTGTGGGAAGTGCTCAAACCTTTATTTTTGTTAGTCTGGGTGTTGTCTTGTTTAAAAAGTATATGGATCAGACTATTCTTGGTTACAACAAGGCTTTTTTCTGGTTTAGTCTCTGGTTTTCATTCAGTATGTTTGTCATTGCCGCTGAATTGGCAGTTGTTGGCAAAGGACCATTTTTCATAACTTGGCTGACAACAGGTATTGGTGAATTAGTGTCTCTTTTGGTTGGTGGTGCTATTATTAGTCTTTTGGCTAAACGTATTGATTTGACCAAATAAAATCTGCAAAAAAAGAGATGATGGATAGGAATAGGAAATAGTTGTATCCGAATTAAGAAAGGAAAGGTCACAGATCGTTAAGTCTATAACGGTTTATAGTGTCTTCCTTTCTTTTTTTGCTTAACAAGCCTATGGTGACATGCTATAATACACTTATGGAAAACCGTATCAAAGAATTGGTAGCTCAGCTCAATCGCTATGCTAATGACTATTATACGCATGATAATCCCAGTATTTCTGATGCCCAGTATGATAAGCTCTATAGAGAGCTTGTAGACTTAGAAAGGGATTATCCAGAACTAATACAGCCTGATAGTCCTACGCATCGTGTCGGTGGTGTGGTGCTGGAAGGCTTTGAAAAATATACTCATGAATACCCTCTGTTTTCTTTGCAGGATGCTTTTTCACGTGAGGAGCTGGACGAGTTTGATCGCCGGATTAAGGCAGAATTTCCCAGTGCCTCTTATCTGGCTGAATTGAAAATTGATGGGCTCTCTATTTCTCTGACTTATCGTGAGGGGCGCTTGGAGATTGGTGCGACACGTGGAGATGGGACCGTTGGTGAAAACATTACAGAAAACCTCAAACGGATCAAGGATATCCCTTTGATACTGCCTAATCAAGAGAGTTTGACGGTTAGAGGAGAGGCCTATTTACCACGAGTTTCTTTTCAAGCGATTAATGCTAAACGTCAAGAAGAGGGGTTAGAGGAGTTTGCTAATCCTCGAAATGCTGCAGCGGGCACATTGAGGCAGCTAGATACTAGGGTTGTTGCTGAGCGGCAGCTGGCTACCTTTATTTATCAAGAGGCAGGAGAAACTCAGTTTAGTACTCAAGCTGATGTTTTAGAAGGCTTTGAAAAACTGGGATTTGTGGTCAATCCCCGTCGGATAGTAACCAGCTCTATGGATGTTATCTGGGACTTTATTCAGGATGTTCAGGCAGAGCGTGACCAGCTGGGCTATGATATCGATGGGATTGTAATCAAGGTTAATAGCTTAGCTATGCAGGAAGAGCTTGGTATGACAGCTAAGGCTCCACGCTGGGCTATTGCCTATAAGTTTCCAGCAGAGGAAAAAGAAGCACAAATACTATCTGTTGACTGGACAGTAGGACGGACTGGAGTGGTCACTCCGACGGCTAATCTGACACCAGTGCAATTAGCTGGAACGATGGTCAGTCGTGCGACTCTGCACAATGTTGATTATATCGCTGACAAGGATATCCGTATCGGAGACACAGTGATTGTCTATAAGGCTGGGGATATTATTCCAGCGGTTTTAAATGTCCTTATGGAAAAGCGTAGGGACCAAGAGCCCATGTGTATTCCAGAGCATTGCCCGTCTTGCCATAGCGAGTTAGTCCACTATGAAGATGAGGTGGCTCTACGCTGTGTGAATCCTCGCTGTCCTGCCCAGATCAGAGAAAAATTAATTCACTTTGCTAGTCGAGATGCTATGAATATCACAGGACTTGGTCCGTCTAATATTGATAAGGTTTATAAAGCTGGATTGGTAGAGGACGTAGCTGATCTCTATCAGGTCAGTCAGGAGCAATTCTTAAGTTTGGAAGGCTTCCAAAAAAAATCAGCTCAAAAACTCTATCAAGCGATTGCAGCTTCTAAGGCAAATTCTGCTGATAAGTTACTGTTTGGATTGGGGATCCGTCATGTTGGAGCCAAGGCCAGCCAGTTACTTATGGAGCATTTTGGCAGTTTGGATGCCTTGATAGCAGCAGATCCTGAAGAAGTTGCTGCTATTGATAATCTGGGTCAGTCTATCGCAAAGTCGCTCAAGGACTATTTTGCTACCCAAGGTGGGATTGAGTTGGTTGAGGAGCTGCGTCAGGCGGGATTGAACTTTAACTACCAAGGTTTTCGGGTGGCAGCAGATGCTGTCTTATCCAATCAGACGGTTGTTTTGACTGGTAAATTGAGTAGTTTGTCCAGAAAAGAAGCGAAGGAAAAATTAGAAAGACTGGGAGCAAAAGTTACTTCATCAGTCTCTAAAAAAACAGATCTGGTCGTTGCTGGTGAGGATGCTGGCTCCAAGTTGGCTAAGGCTCAAGAATTAGGAATTACCATTCATGATGAAGCCTGGCTACTAGAACTGTAATCGTATAAAAATATACTTCATAGCCCCACCGAGTTTGCTTGTTGAGTGGCTGGTATCTTATTTCAATGATATCTGGGGCTATTGCTAATGATGAGGAGAAAATCTCTTAGTCATTATAAATTTTCGACAGTCTTTTATCTTTCTATTAGGATTTTGATAGGTAGATTGTCTTTTGTTTACCTTAGGTTAGGAGAAAACTATGGCGCAAAAACGTGCACGTCTGATTTATAATCCGACATCAGGCCAGGAAATTATGAAGAAAAATGTTGCTCAGGTCTTGGATATTCTGGAGGGATTTGGGTATGAGACGTCTGCTTTCCAGACAACACCTGAGCCAGATTCGGCCAAAAATGAAGCTAAACGTGCGGCTCAAGCAGATTTTGATTTGGTCATCGCAGCAGGTGGTGATGGCACCATTAATGAAGTTGTCAACGGTATTGCTCCTTTGGATAAGCGACCACAGATGGCTATCATTCCGACAGGAACAACTAATGATCTTGCACGTGCCCTAAAAATTCCTCGTGGGAAGCCTGTTGAGGCCGCTAAGTTGATTGGAAAGAATCAAACGATCCAGATGGATATTGGCCGTGCTCAGGATGATGTTTATTTTATTAATATTGCTGCAGCTGGAACCTTAACAGAGCTGACCTACAGTGTCCCTAGCCAGCTTAAGACCATGATTGGCTATCTTGCTTACTTGGTCAAGGGGGTTGAGTTACTGCCGCGTGTGAGTACAGCTCCCGTGAGGATTACGCATGACCAAGGTGTCTTCGAAGGGGATGCTTCTATGATCTTTGCGGCCATTACCAATTCAGTAGGTGGCTTTGAGACGATTGCGCCGGATGCTAAGTTGGATGACGGCATGTTTACTCTGATCATTGTAAAAACAGCTAATCTATTTGCCATTACGCATCTGGCTAGCAAATTGATCCAGGGCGGCAAACATATTGATGATCCTCGTATTGAATATATCAAGACGAGCAAGATACATATCGAGCCCCTGACGGATAAGCGTATGATGATCAATCTGGACGGTGAGTATGGAGGCGATGCGCCAATCACTCTTGAAAATCTCAAGAATCATATTGAATTTTTTGCAGACACGGATGAAATCTCAGATGATGCAATGGTTCTAGATACAGAGGATTTAGCTATGGAGGCGATCGCCCAAAAATTTTCTCATGAAGTTGATGAGTTAGAGGACTTTCCAGATGAGGAAAAAACAAGTGAAACTGACCGTATGTGATAGAGCATTAAAGGGATAGTGAGATAACTCGCTATCCCTTTAAACGGTAAAAGAGTAGGAATGGTCAAACTGTTTTCAGAAAAATGAGCTATTACTTTTGAAACCGTTGACTTTCTTATTGAATAGGTCTAGAATTAGTGGGTAAAAAATTTTAAAGGAGTATTTTTACTATGCATTTAACTGTTTTAGCACTCGGCCTTGCCGTTATGGGTGTATCAATCGGTGAAGGTATCTTGGTTGCCAATATTGCTAAGGCAGCCGCTCGCCAACCAGAAATGTTCAGCAAACTTCGTTCATTGATGTTTATCGGGGTTGCCTTTATTGAAGGTACCTTCTTCGTTCTCTTTGGTTTAAGCTTCGTAGTAGCTAACCTGTAGGATAATGAACATAGTAGAAGAAGGAGGGATAAGGTTTGGAAACACAAACTAATCCAAGTGTATCTATTTTCGGTATCAAATTTGATTTGACCATTTTAGCCATCTCTCTTTTGACAGTCCTTATTGTGTTTTTATTCGTTTTTTGGTCTAGTCGTAAAATGTCAATCAGACCTAAGGGGAAGCAAAATGTTTTGGAATACCTCTATGAATTTGTAAATGGTACCATTTCAGATAATTTAGGGGGCTATACAAAAAATTATGGTCTTTTACTCTTTGTTGTTTTTACGTTTGTCTTTACGGCTAATAATATCGGCCTTTTGACCGCTATTAAGACGGAGAAATATAATTTGTGGACCTCGCCAACTTCTAATTTTGGTGTCACCCTTACACTCTCTTTATTGATAGCTTTGGTTTGCCATGTTGAAGGGATTCGCAAGAAGGGAGTAGGCGGTTACCTAAAAGGTTTCCTCAGTCCCTATCCTGCCATGTTACCAATGAACATTCTTGAACAACTTACCAATGTTGCTTCCTTAGCCTTGCGACTTTTCGGGAATATCTATTCTGGTGAGGTGCTTACAGGTCTTATTTTAAAACTAGCTACACTGTCAATCTTTGCATGGCCTATAGCATTTGCCATCAATATTCTCTGGGTTGCCTTTTCAGCTTTTATTGGTGCTATCCAGGCTTATGTCTTTATTATTTTGAGTTCTAATTACATCGGTGATAAAGTCAATGCCGAAGAAGAATAAGGAAAGAGAGGTAAAATATGTCTATACTGTTTAATAGTACGACGCTCGGTAATATTATCATTACGACAGGTTCAGTTTTAGTCCTCTACTGGTTGATTCGCAAATTTGCCTGGAAGCAGCTTACTGGAATCTTCGAGGAGCGGGCTCAAAAGATTAACAATGACATTGATGAAGCTGAAAATGCTCGTAAGCAGGCAGAAGAGTTGGCCCAAAAGCGTCAGGTTGAACTGAATGCTGCTAAGGATGATGCCGCAAAAATTATTGACGATGCTAAAGAAACTGGTCATGTGCAAAGTCAAAAGATCATTGCAGATGCTCACGTTGATGTGAGCCGTATGAAAGAAAAAGCTGAGCAAGATATCGCGCAATCACAGGCAGAAGCTCTTTCAAGTGTGAAGGGTGATGTAGCTGACTTAACGATCTTGCTAGCTGAAAAGGTTATTGCTAAAAACCTTGATCAATCAGCTCAGTCCGATCTGATTGACAACTATCTTGATCAACTAGGAGATGCCTAATGGATCGTAATACGCAAGCTGTCATTGAACAGTATGCTGATGGCCTGGTTCAGGTTGCTATTGACAATGATCAGATAGCAGAGATTCAAGAGGAAGTTTCCAGCCTTCTTGCTGTCAGTCAGGAGACTGGACTTGTTGAGTATCTGTCCAGCCTTGCAATCAGCCACAGCGATAAAGAAAAACTCATTGAAGTGCTGCAAGAGCAGGCTTCTCGGTATGTGAAGAATTTTCTTGCAGTCATTTTACAGAATGAACGTGAAGGTTTGCTAGAGTATATGTTCCAAGCAGTTTTGGACAAGCTCACTCACCTAACATGTAATTTTGATTTGACCGTGACAACAGCGGTGACTCTTACAGATAACCAGCGACAGGGCTTGCTTGCTCTTGGCAATCGCAAGTTTGGTATCCAAGCGAAGTCACTGGTGGAAAAGCTTGATGCTAGAATTATTGGTGGTTTTATACTTGAAGCTAATCATCAGACGATCGATACTAGTATTCGAAGTCAATTACAACAATTAAAAAATAATCTTAAATAGAAAGTGGTGTGACTTTTGGCCATTAATGCTCAAGAAATTAGTGCTTTAATCAAAAAGCAAATTGAAAACTTCCAGCCAAATTTTGACGTCACTGAAACTGGTGTGGTAACTTACATTGGTGATGGGATTGCTCGTGCAAGAGGGCTCGACAATGCTATGGCTGGTGAGTTGCTGGAATTCCAAAACGGTGCTTATGGTATGGCTCAAAACCTTGAGTCTAATGATGTTGGTATTATTATTCTTGGTGATTTTTCTGCAATCACTGAGGGAGATACCGTCAAGCGCACTGGAAAAATTATGGAAGTCCCAGTCGGTCCCGAAATGATTGGTCGTGTGGTGAATCCACTGGGTCAACCAGTTGATGGACTCGGTGATATCAATACGAAGGCGACACGTCCTGTTGAAACGCCTGCACCAGGTGTCATGCAGCGTAAGAGTGTCTCAGAACCTCTGCAAACAGGACTCAAAGCTATTGATGCACTTGTTCCAATAGGACGCGGTCAACGTGAATTGGTCATCGGTGACCGTCAGACTGGTAAAACATCTGTTGCTATTGATGCGATTTTGAATCAAAAAGATCAAGATATGATCTGTATCTATGTTGCGATTGGACAAAAAGAATCAACCGTTCGTACACAGGTTGAAACCCTCCGCAAATATGGTGCTCTGGATTATACAATCGTTGTGACTGCATCGGCATCACAGCCCTCTCCCTTAGTTTACATTGCCCCTTATGCAGGTGTAGCGATGGCAGAAGAATTTATGTATCAAGGTAAGCATGTGCTGATCGTTTACGATGATTTATCAAAACAAGCCGTAGCTTACCGTGAGTTATCCTTACTTTTGCGTCGTCCACCGGGTCGTGAAGCTTACCCAGGGGATGTCTTCTATCTTCATAGTCGTCTGTTAGAGCGTTCTGCCAAGGTTTCTGATGACCTAGGTGGCGGCTCTATTACGGCTCTGCCGTTTATTGAGACACAAGCAGGGGATATTTCTGCTTATATCGCAACTAACGTTATTTCTATTACAGATGGTCAAATCTTCTTGCAAGAGAATCTTTTCAATTCTGGTATACGTCCTGCTATTGATGCTGGTTCCTCTGTATCACGTGTTGGTGGTGCTGCCCAAATCAAGGCTATGAAAAAGGTAGCTGGAACCTTACGTTTGGATTTGGCATCTTACCGTGAGTTGGAGGCCTTTACGCAGTTCGGATCTGATCTAGATGAAGCGACTCAAGCTAAGTTGAACCGTGGTCGTCGGACAGTAGAAGTTTTGAAACAGCCTGTTCATCAGCCCTTGCCTGTTGAAAAACAAGTTTTAATTCTCTATGCTTTGACACATGGCTTCTTGGACAATGTGCCTGTTGATGATATTCTTGCGTTTGAACAGGCCTTGTATGATTATTTTGACAGTCATCATGAAGATCTCTTTGAAATTATACGGACGACTAAGGATCTTCCAGACGAAGCTGTTCTGGATGCTGCTATTCAATCTTTCAAAGATCAATCATCGTTTGAATAAGGGAGGTTGATGATATGGCAGGGTCTCTAAGTGATATTAAAAGTCGCATTACGTCGACGGAAAAAACAAGTAAAATTACGAGTGCCATGCAGATGGTATCTGCCGCTAAGCTGACAAAATCTGAGCAAGCAGCAAAAGATTTCCAAGTCTATGCTTCAAAGATTCGACAAGTGACGACTGATCTCTTGAAGACAGAGTTGACCAATGGTAGTGATAATCCCATGCTAGCCGCTCGTCCTGTTAAGCGGACCGGCTATATTGTGATTACATCTGACAAGGGATTAGTCGGTGGTTACAATGCTAAAATTCTCAAGGCTGTTATGGATTTGATCGAAGATTACCACGCTGGTAGAGATGATTACGCTATCATTTCAATCGGAAGTGTGGGATCTGATTTCTTTAAAGCTAGAGGAATTGACCTGGCTTTTGAACTGCGTGGTCTTGAGGATCAACCTAGTTTTGATCAGGTGTCTCAGATTATTTCACAATCCGTTGAGATGTACCATCAAGAGATTTTTGATGAACTCTATGTTTGCTATAATCACCATATCAATAGTTTGACGAGTCAAGTACGTGTTGAGCAAATGCTTCCCATTGTTGATTTAGATGCTAATGAAGCACATGAACAAGAAGCATCAACAGTATTTGAGTTGGAACCGGATCGTGAAGCTATTTTGGAACAATTATTGCCACAGTATACGGAAAGTTTGATTTACGGGGCAATTGTTGATGCTAAGACAGCTGAACATGCTGCAGGAATGACAGCGATGCAAACAGCGACAGATAACTCAAGGAATGTCATTAATGATTTGACTATTCAGTACAACCGTGCCCGGCAGGCTGCTATTACTCAGGAAATTACTGAAATCGTTGCCGGTGCTAATGCCTTGGAATAAAAGGTAAGGATTGTAAGCTCTCTAGTATAAGAGATAAGATGATTTTCAGTAGGAAGGAAATAAAAATGAGCTCAGGCAAGATTGCTCAGGTGGTTGGTCCTGTTGTAGACGTTAAGTTTGCCAGTGATGATAAACTTCCTGAGATTAATAATGCGTTAGTTGTATACAAGGACAGCGCAAAAAAAGAAAAAATCGTGCTAGAAGTTGCCCTTGAACTAGGGGACGGAATGGTACGTACAATTGCCATGGAGTCAACAGATGGTCTTACTCGTGGTTTAGAAGTTCTCGATACTGGCCGTGCGATTAGTGTACCGGTTGGTAAAGAGACTCTTGGACGTGTCTTTAATGTTTTGGGAGATACGATTGATCTGGAACAGCCATTCGATGAAGATGCCCCACGTGAACCAATCCATAAAAAGGCTCCAAGTTTTGATGAATTGTCAACTGCGTCAGAAATTTTGGAAACAGGAATCAAGGTGATTGACCTCTTGGCACCTTATTTGAAGGGTGGTAAAGTCGGACTCTTTGGTGGTGCCGGTGTTGGTAAAACGGTCCTTATCCAAGAATTGATCCACAATATCGCTCAAGAGCATGGAGGAATTTCAGTATTTACTGGTGTCGGTGAGCGTACTCGTGAAGGGAATGACCTTTACTGGGAAATGAAGGAATCTGGTGTTATCGAAAAGACTGCCATGGTCTTTGGTCAGATGAATGAACCACCTGGTGCACGTATGCGTGTCGCACTGACTGGACTGACACTTGCGGAGTATTTCCGTGATGTTGAGGGGCAAGATGTTTTGCTCTTTATTGATAACATTTTCCGTTTCACTCAAGCAGGTTCTGAGGTATCGGCCCTTCTTGGACGTATGCCATCGGCTGTGGGTTACCAACCAACATTGGCTACTGAGATGGGACAGTTACAAGAGCGTATCACCTCAACTAAAAAAGGATCTGTAACGTCTATTCAGGCGATCTATGTGCCAGCGGATGACTATACCGACCCAGCTCCTGCAACAGCTTTTGCACACTTGGATTCAACTACGAACTTGGAGCGGAAATTGACTCAAATGGGGATCTATCCTGCCGTCGATCCATTGGCTTCTAGCTCTCGAGCTCTTTCGCCAGAAATTGTCGGTGAGGAGCATTACCAAGTGGCAACAGAAGTTCAGCGTGTCCTTCAACGTTACAATGAATTGCAGGATATTATTGCCATTCTTGGGATGGATGAACTGTCAGATGAGGAAAAAGTCCTGGTGGGACGTGCCCGTCGTATTCAATTTTTCCTCTCACAAAACTTCAATGTAGCTGAGCAGTTTACGGGTCAGCCGGGCTCTTATGTTCCAGTTGAAGAGACAGTGCGTGGCTTTAAGGAAATTTTGGAAGGGAAGTATGATAATCTCCCTGAAGATGCCTTTCGTGCGGTCGGTCCAATTGAGGATGTTGTCGAAAAAGCTAAAAAGATGGGCTATTAATGAGGTGACTGTATGGCAGAACATATGACAGTCCAAATTGTCACACCTGATGGTATTCGTTATGATCATCATGCAGCTTTTATCTCTGTGACTACGACAGATGGTGAGATGGGGATTTTGCCTAATCATATCAATACTATAGCTCCACTTGCTGTCCATGAGGTAAAGATCAGACGTATTGATGATGATAATCATGTCGATTGGGTAGCGGTCAATGGTGGTATTCTTGAGATCAAAGATAATGAGGTGACGATTGTTGCTGATTCTGCAGAGCGTGATCGTGATATTGATGTCTCTCGGGCTGAACGGGCTAAGTTACGGGCTGAAAAAGACATGGCAGAAGCTCAGCAAAGTCATGAAGCTGACCAATTTAAGCGAGCTGAAGTTGCTTTGAGACGTGCCCTCAACCGTATCAATGTCGGTAACAAGTAATCACTAGCCATTAGATAGTAGTAGGTTTGCTTAATTAAGCCTCAAGATTTTAATTATCAACTCATGGCTTCTATATCGATATGGTAAATCCAGAATAATACTAAAGGGGTCTGGACTTTTGTCCAAGGCTCTTTTTGTTTACGGCGAAAACTTGCGAGAGATCTTTTTGACATGGTAGAATAAGGGCATGGAATTTTTACAAACACTTAGTAATATTGTGATCCATATGATTTTTATCATTTGGATTCATCAGCTTCTGATTAATTTAGTTCCGTGGGAAAAGTATCTAAAAATTCATACTGATAATCTCATGCAGGTTCGCCTGTTCATTCTTTTTATAGCTATCGCACTGGGCTATATGGTCAGTCTTTTCTTTATTGATATTATTAGTCTAGGGATGAGTCTCTATTTGTCAGCACCTTGAGGAAGTTTTTTCATCAACTTGTGATATAATTAGTTAAAACAGTTGAAAATGGAGAAATACGATGGATAAAATTATTATCAAGGGAGGCAATACACGTCTAGAAGGAGAAGTATCTATAGAAGGTGCTAAAAATGCCGTCTTACCTTTACTAGCAGCCACCATCCTACCGACTCAGGGACAGACGATTTTGCATAATGTTCCCATATTATCTGATGTGTTTACCATGAATAATGTTGTTCGTGGTCTTAATATCAAGGTAGATTTTGACGAATCGGCTAATCAAGTCACAGTGGATGCTACGGGGAAGATCTTAGATGAAGCTCCCTATGAGTATGTCAGCCAAATGAGGGCCTCTATTGTTGTTCTTGGACCGATCTTAGCACGTAATGGTCATGCTAAGGTGTCTATGCCAGGAGGATGTACGATAGGTAGTCGTCCTATTGATCTCCATTTAAAAGGGCTCGAAGCTATGGGAGCTGAGATCCGTCAAGTTGGTGGTGATATTACTGCAACAGCAGATAAGCTCAAGGGAACCAATTTTTATATGGATTTTCCATCTGTTGGTGCAACACAAAATCTGATGATGGCTGCAACTTTGGCAGAAGGGACAACTATTATCGAGAATGCAGCTCGAGAGCCTGAGATAGTGGATCTCGCTCAGCTGTTAAACAAGATGGGTGCTGTTATCAAGGGAGCCGGTACAGAAACCTTGACGATTCAAGGTGTGAAAGAGCTTCATGGGACTGAGCACGATGTCGTTCAGGATCGTATTGAGGCTGGTACCTTTATGGTGGCTGCTGCTATGACAGGCGGTGATGTCTTGGTTAAGGATGCTGTATGGGAGCATAATCGTCCCTTACTATCAAAATTGATTGAAATGGGCGTGGAGGCAAGAGAAGAGGCAAACGGTATTCGTATCCGGTCTGATGTGACTCAGTTAAAGCCAGTAGTTGTTAAGACCTTACCGCATCCGGGCTTTCCGACAGACATGCAGGCTCAATTTACAGCCTTGATGGCTGTTATTCCAGGTGAGTCTACCATGATTGAAACTGTTTTTGAAAATCGTTTCCAACATCTGGAAGAGATGAGGCGGATGGGTCTCAATTCAGAAATTCTTCGTGATACTGCTATCATTCATGGTGGTCAAGGTTTGCAGGGCGCTAAGGTTATGTCAACAGATTTACGTGCCAGTGCTGCTTTGATATTGACTGGTATGGTTGCCCAAGGGACTACTGTCGTCAGCAAGCTTAATCATTTGGATCGTGGCTATTACAAGTTCCACGAAAAATTAGCTAGTCTTGGTGCTGATATTGAGAGGGTGAGTCAGTAATGACAAATATAGGATGGAAGTATGTCAGAAGACAGCTCATGGTTGTTTTGATTCTCTTGATTTTGAGTCTAGTTGTGTTTATGATTGGTCTCATGCTGGGCTATGCTATGCTGGGAGAAGGCAAGAATGCTTTTGACATTTTGTCATTTGATAAATGGAAATCACTGGTTGATAAATTTACTGGAAACTGAGAAGTCTCGCTGGTTTGTCCAACGAGACTTTTTGTGCTTAAGCTAGCTTGCTAAGCTGGTCTTTTCGGGACTAAGTATAGTAGCTATTGGTTGTTTTGATGGAGTTAGAAAAGTATGAAAAACAGACGGTTAAGGAAATCTGAGCAGAAGCTATTGTTCTCTCTTGTTGGTCTGGTTATTATTTTGTCTTTGGGCTATGTTGCGACATCGGATCGTTTGTCAGAAGACAATCCTATTAAGCAGTTGGCCCAGTTGGTTATATCAGATGGTACGAAGTCAGATTCGGCATCTCTTGATCATCCAACAAAAAGGTTGGCAGAATCCGTTATGACGCCTTCGGTAAGACGAGAGCTTTCTTCAGCTATTGATTGGAATGGCAGTGGGGCTTTTATTGTTAATCATAATCAAACTGATTTAGATGCCAAGGTTTCCAGCCTTCCTTATGTCAACAATCAGACTAAGCGTGTCCAAGGGAAGCTGGTACCAAAGCGTGCTAATGCGCTTCTTTCCAAAGCTACCAGACAGTACCGTAATCGTCTGGAAACGGGTAATGGGTCAACTAGTTGGACACCTGCAGGATGGCATCAGCTTCACCATTTAGCTGGCAGTTATGACCATGCTGTGGATCGTGGGCACCTGATTGGTTATGCCCTAGCTGGTGGTCTAAAAGGTTTTGATGCTTCGACGAGTAATCCTGCTAACATTGCTGTTCAGACAGCTTGGGCTAATCAAGCTAGCAGTAAAGACTCAACGGGTCAAAACTACTATGAAGGCTTAATACGCAAAGCTTTAGATAGGAATAAGCGGGTTCGTTATCGAGTAACGCTCATTTATGAAGGTGATAATCTTATCGCTAGCGGCAGTCACATGGAGGCAAAATCCAGCGATGGCAGTCTTGAATTTAATGTTTTTATTCCTAATGTCCAAGAAGGTTTGACAATAAATTATTATAGTGGAAAGGTGAGCCGAGGATGAGTGTAGAAGAATACGGTCGAGATACTTATCAGCTTCGTGAATCTGGCCTTGCCCTTCCTGTATCTGATATCACTAGTTATGATAAGGAAGACGATAAGGTTTTTTTATGATCCTGCACTTTATCTAACAAAAGAAGGGCGTGCTTATCTTGATCATATCTATGGTGAGCAGGCTGAGCCTGATGTTTTAGAGGATTGTTTATATTTTTACTTTAGTCCGGATACTTAGAGTTTTTTATTAACTTGCAACCGGATCTAAAATCTGTTAGAATGAGTCTAATTGAATAGTTGTCCGTGAGACTAGTAGCTTGGTGGCACTTTGAAGGGAATGTGAATCGTAGACTGGGAGTTCACTAAAGGAAAGCCTTGTGAATTCACTCATATCAAGGACTTATGAAATTAAGATTCAGTCTTTCTGAATGAAAACGGATGGTACCGCGTGTCAACGCTCCGCTTGTGGTGGTTGTGTTGGCATGCGATTTTTGTTTACCGAAGAAAGATTATTATGATGGCTAAGAAAGGAAACCCCATGGATTTACAAAAACAGTTAGAAGAATTGAAAATGACAACTCAAGCTAAGTTAAAAGAAATGCATGGTGATCACGCTAAGGAACTTCAAGACTTGCGGGTCTCTGTCCTCGGTAAAAAAGGTTCTCTGACAGAGTTGCTCAAAGGATTAAAAGATTTATCTAGTGAGATGCGCCCTGTTGTAGGTAAGCAGGTTAATGAGGTTCGTGATACTTTGACAAAGGCTTTTGAAGAGCAAGCAAAAATTGTTGAGGCAGCTAAGATTCAAGCACAATTAGAGTCTGAAACAATCGATGTTACCCTACCCGGTCGCCAGATTAAGCTAGGCAATCGTCATATTCTAACGCAAACAACCGAAGAAATCGAAGATATCTTTTTAGGAATGGGCTTTAAAATTGTTGAAGGGTATGAAGTAGAAACAGACTACTATAATTTTGAACGCATGAATCTTCCTAAGAATCATCCAGCTCGTGATATGCAGGATACTTTCTATATTACGGAAGAAATTTTGCTGCGTACCCACACAAGTCCTGTGCAGGCACGTACTTTGGACGAGCATGATTTTTCAAAGGGACCTTTGAAGATGATTTCACCTGGACGTGTTTTCCGTCGGGATACCGATGATGCGACTCACTCTCATCAATTTCACCAAATTGAAGGCTTGGTCGTTGGCGAAAATATCTCTATGGGGGATCTCAAAGGTACCTTACAGTTGATTAGTCAAAAGATGTTTGGTGCTGATCGCAAGATTCGTCTGCGCCCATCCTACTTTCCTTTTACTGAACCTTCTGTCGAAGTTGATGTGTCTTGCTTTAAATGTGGTGGTGAAGGCTGCAATGTTTGTAAGGGAACCGGTTGGATTGAGATTTTAGGTGCTGGTATGGTTCATCCGGGTGTACTAGAAAAAGCAGGAGTTGATGCTGAAAAATACTCCGGTTTTGCTTTTGGTCTAGGGCAAGAACGTATTGCTATGCTTCGCTATGGTATCAATGATATTCGTGCCTTTTACCAAGGTGATGTCCGTTTTTCAAGTCAATTCAAATAATTTAGAAGGTTAGAGATGTCCATTTCAATAATTCCGATTAAACTTGGAGATTTAGAAGAGCTAAGAGATCTAGCCATGCTGACTTTTACAGAGACCTTTGCTTTTGATAATACTCCAGAACAGTTAAATGACTATTACCAGACAAGCTACTCTTTAGAGGTTCTAAGAGAGGAGCTGACTAATCCAGAGACTTTCTATTATTTTATTGAGGTAGATGGTCAAAAAGCTGGATTTATGATGACGAATGTCGGCCAGGCTCAGACAGAACATCTGCTAGAAGATGCTTATGAGGTTCAGCGGATTTATGTCTTAAAGGCATTTCAAGGCCTCGGACTAGGGAAGTGTCTTTTTGAGCATGCCTTGGCACATGCTGAGAAATTAGGCAAGAGCTGGATCTGGCTTGGTGTTTGGGAACATAATCATAAGGCACAAGCCTTCTATGCCAAGTATGGTTTTGAGAAATTTGACGAACATACATTTCCAGTGTCAGAAGATAAGGTAGATACGGATTGGCTCTTGAGGAGAAAGTTATCTACTGTGGGCTAAGACAGCCTTTAAGTAATATTAAGAAAGGAAGAGATGGAGAATTTTAGCTATTCTCTTATCCAATATCACTATGCTTGTATCGTATAAATGGTTAAAAGAGTTGGTTGATGTTGATGTGACCACAGCTGAATTAGCTGAAAAAATGTCGACAACAGGAATTGAAGTAGAGGGAGTTGAAACGCCTGCGGCTGGTTTATCAAAGATTGTCGTTGGTCATGTTTTGTCATGTGAAGTCGTTCCAGAGACCCATTTGCATTTGTGTCAAGTGGATACAGGAGAGGCTGAGCCTCGTCAAATCGTCTGTGGTGCCCCTAATATTATGGCTGGTCAAAAAGTGATTGTAGCTCTGCCTGGAGCACGCATTGCAGACAATTATAAGATTAAAAAGGGTAAAATTCGTGGCATGGAATCACTGGGAATGATTTGCTCCCTTCAAGAGCTGGGCCTACCAGATAGTATCATTCCGAAGGAATTTTCTGACGGGATTCAAGTCCTTCCCGAAGATGCAGTGCCTGGAAATAATGCCCTTCCTTATTTGGATTTGGATGATGAAATTATCGAATTGGCAATTACCCCAAATCGTGCGGATGCTCTCTCTATGCGTGGGGTAGCCTATGAAGTGGCAGCCATCTATGATAAGTCTGTTCATTTTCCTGAAAAGTCTGTCTCAGAGGTTGATCAAAAAGCTTCTGACCAGCTAAAAGTTGCCATCGAAACTGATAAAGTTATGGCCTATCGTTCACGTGTTATCGAAGATGTCACAGTGGCGCCAAGTCCTCAATGGCTGCAAAACCTTTTGATGAATGCTGGTATTCGTCCCATTAATAATATTGTGGATATTACTAACTACATTTTACTTTACTTTGGTCAGCCTATGCATGCCTTTGACTTTGATACATTTGAGTCTGATACTATCGTGGCTCGGAATGCTCGTAGTAATGAAACAATAGTGACTCTAGATGGTGAAGAGCGTGAGTTGAGCGCTGATGATATTATCATTGCGGTTGCAGATAAACCGGTTGCGCTGGCAGGTATCATGGGAGGTTTGGCGACAGAGATTTCAGATCAGTCTAAGAGAGTTGTCCTTGAAGCAGCTGTTTTTGATGGTCAGTCTGTTCGCAAGACTAGCAGTCGGCTTAATCTTCGCTCTGAAAGTTCATCACGCTTTGAAAAAGGCATTAACTATGATACGGTATCTGAGTCTCTTGATTATGCTGCAGCTATGGTAGCAGAGCTTGCTGGTGGTCATATTTTAGCGGGACAAGTCAGCCAAGGTGAACTGACAACTGAGCCTGTCTCTGTCTCTACATCATTGGACTATGTCAATGTCCGTCTAGGAACTGAATTGACTTATGCAGATATTGAGCAGGTATTTGCTCAGCTTGGCTTTGGATTAGCTGGTACGGCTGAATACTTTACTGTCTCAGTACCACGTCGTCGTTGGGATATTAGCATTCCTGCTGACTTGGTGGAAGAAATTGCACGTATTTATGGCTATGATAAGCTGCCTACTAGCCTGCCTGCAATGGGAGCTACTGCTGGGGAGCTGACCTTGGCACAATCTTTGCGCCGAAAGGTTAGGAAGATTGCTGAGGCATCTGGCCTATCTGAAATAATCAGTTATGCTTTAACAACACCAGAAAAGTCAGTAGAATTTAGCTTGCAGCCAACGCCGATCACTGAGCTCTTATGGCCAATGAGTATCGAACGTTCAGCCCTGCGGCAAAATCTGGTATCTGGAATGCTGGATACCCTGAGCTACAATGTTGCACGTAAAAATCGCAATGTTGCTGTTTATGAGATTGGTAAGATTTTTAAACAGCCAGGTGATCCAAAGAAGGACCTTCCGGATGAAGTGGAAACATTTGCTGTTGCCATGACAGGAATGGTTAGTGAAAAAGATTTTCAAACACAAGCTTTCCCTGTAGACTTTTTCTATGTGAAAGGGATTTTGGAAACTCTTTTTGATCGACTGAATCTTGAGGTTATCTTTGATGCGGATGCTAGTCTAGCTAGTATGCACCCTGGTCGTACGGCGCTTATTTTGCTTGATGGAGAGGCTATTGGATTTATCGGTCAGCTGCACCCTGAAACTGCTAAGTTGTATGCTATTCCAGAAACTTATATTGCTCAGCTTGATCTTTCTAAAGTGGAAGCAGCGTTAGAGTCGTCAGCAAGTTTTGAAGAAATTACTAAGTATCCAGAGGTCTCTCGAGATATTTCCTTGTTAGTGGATGCTGATGTGTCCCACCAAACCATTGTAGATGTGATCCGTGGTGCTGGAGTCAAGCGGCTTACAGACATTAAGCTCTTTGATATCTATGATGGCCATAACATAGGAAGCGGTAAAAAATCAATGGCTTATAGCTTGACCTTCCAAAATCCAATAGATAATTTGACGGATGAGGAAGTTAATACTTATATAGGAAAAATTACTAAGGCTTTATCTGAAAAGATAGCAGCTGAAATTCGATAGTAACTGAAAATAACCAAAAACGATCTTAGTTTTTGGTTATTTTTTATACTTTTTAAAGCGTCCTCTCGCTCATAACTATAAGTTGGGGTTGCTAATAATTCTAACTGTTGATTTTCACATAATCTGCTAAATTTTGGGCAAATGCTAAAAAGCCTGGATTTTATTCCAGACTCTTTGTTATTTGCTATTCTTTTTTTCGTGATGAACTGGAAGTTGTTGATGATCCAGATTTACCAGAGCTTGATGAACTGCTGTTGAGATCACTGTAGCTGAGTGGCTGATAAAGGTTTACCGTTGTTTTATTGCCATTTTTATGATAAATGCTGGTAGATTTCTTCCCGAGTTTTTTATTTTGAGTTTTGAGGATCTCGTAAGAATTGCTGTAAGAAACTTGGCTAGTATCTATTGGCTTAAGGCCTGGAATCTTAGCAAATCTTAGCAGGTCACCAGTTTGAATGGCATCACTATTTTTTAATTGGTCATCGGCGATGACTTTGAGTTCATCGAAACGTTTTTGAGTATCTGCGGAAGGCTTGAAAATTTCTTGACCGGTTCTGGTATCGTAATTTTTACCAGCATAATTAGTATAGTCAGGAGCGATATAGTTGCCTTGTGTTCTAAGAGCAACGACATTATCATTATCCTTAGACAATAGGTCCTGTCCCAGTTGTGAATAGCCCTTAGTATCAATTCCTAGTAGATGAAGTAGGGTTGGCAAGTGGTCCACCTGTCCACCGTAGGTATCGCTGATGAATCCTTGGTTATATCCAGGAATATGAACAATATAGGGAACACGTTGCATCATAGCATTGTCATAATCTGACCAGGTTTCAGGATCCTTGCCTAGCAAAGGAGCCAGAGCTCTATTGCGTGTATTAGAAATGCCATAGTGGTCTCCGTATAGAACAATGATAGAGTTATCATAGACACCCGTTTGTTTTAAGTAGTCAAAGAAATATTTGAGAGAAGTATCTAGGTAGTTGGCTGTTTGGAAATAGCCATTGACAGTATTGTCGCTTGTATCAGCAAGTGGGAAGCCAAGTTCTGATTTCTCACTGTTGAGACTGGTGTAAGGGTAGTGGTTGGAAACGGTTAAGAACTTAGTATAGAAGGGTTGCTGTAGCATCTCCATATACTTGATGGAATCGCTGAAGAAGTATTTATCATTCAGCCCATATTGGAAAGAGTTACTGCTGTCTTGATCTTGGAAGTAAGAGGCATCGAAGAAGTAGTTGTAGCCCCATCTTTTATAAGCATTGTTTCGATTCCAGAAACTTCCTGTGTTACCGTGGAAAGCAGCTGTGGTATATCCTTCTTTTTGAGACAGGATAGATGGCGCTGCATAAGCAGTGTTATCACCACCATAGTTGACCATATAAGAGCCATTATTGAGGCCGTACAGTGATGTCTCCATCAATGTTTCAGCATCAGAAGTTTTACCATTTTTGACTTGGTGGAAAAAGTTTGAAAAACTAATGGAAGACTTAGAGTGATAGAGGGAATTGATAAAAGGAGTAACCTCATATTTTTTTCCGTCTGAGTCTAGTTTATAGTCAATCAAAAATTGCTGGAAACTTTCCAAGTGAACCATGATAACATTACGATTTTTAGCAATCCCGAAATATTTATCATTTGGAGCAGCATAGTTCTGATCGATATATTTTTGGACCTTGGTAAAGTCTTCTTTAGAAGCAGAGTTGCGCTCCTTTTGAGCTTGGTAAGTCTGATTGGCACTATAGGTAGTAAAGGCAGGCAGTCCAATAGCACGAACCACATAGTAGTTTGAAAAACCACGTGTCAAGAGCTGAGGACGGATGATTTCAGCTACAAACAGATTAATTGAAAATAATAAGGTTGCAAAGGCAGTGACGGCAAAACTCGCTCGCTTATTGAAAGCTCTACTGTCTGACTTCAGTTTTCTAGAAATCAGCAAATAAGCGAAGACAAGCACGTCAATCAAATAAAAGAGATCGGTAAACTCAAAGAGGTTGGTAGCAGAGTCTCCTAGTCCAGCAGCAGCTTTGGAGCTGGCCAAAAGGGTATTAACAGTGATGAAATCTGTGAACTCTCTGAAATAGATGGCATTAGCAATGACCAAGATATTCAACAGCAGATAGATAGCTATCTCTAAGGTATAAAAGATTTTACTATTCTTGATGTAAAGGGGGAGTCCTAGCAGTAAAAGACCGAGTGGAATAGGATTAAAGATAGCAACGACGAGTTGGTAAATATCTTCTAATTCAAGATTAAAATGAAAGGTATAAGCCCAGATGGACTTTATCCAATAAAAGAATAGGAGGACAAGGACAAATCCTAGTCGTGTATTAATGATTTTCCCCAATTTTTTTAAGGGGAAGAGATACTTTTTCATAATAATTCCTCGAATAATATAATTTAAAAAAATTCACCTTCCATTATATCATTTATTTATTCATAGCGTTGAAACAAGGTAGAAACTTTCTTGTTTTTTTGGTATAATATTAGCCATGAAAAAGCTTATTGTGGATCCAAAAGTAGCAGACAAATGGAATCGAGGCATCAAGCTGATTGTGGCTGATGATCTGCCTTCTCATGGGCTGGATAATCAAGTAGTTTCAGTCTATTCTAGGAGTCAGAGCTTTCTTGGAACAGCTTACCTGTCCCCTCAAAATAAGGGTGTTGGTTGGCTGGTTTCCCGAGACAGGATCCAGCTTGATCAGGAGTACTTTGCAAAGTTATTTCAAATCTCAAGACAAGCACGTCAAGTTTATCATGAAGATACATCGACGACGGCTTATCGCTTGTTTAACCAAGATGGGGATGATTTTGGTGGTTTGACGATAGATCGTTATGGAGATTATGCAGTTTTTTCTTGGTATAATGCTTTTGTCTTTAGTATCAAGTCGCTTATCATTCAAGCATTTCAGAAAGTCTATCCAGAAATTATTGGAGCTTATGAGAAAATCAGATTTAAAGGGCAAGCTTATGAATCTGCTCATCTTTACGGCTCAGAGGCACCAGCGAGAATAAGAGTACTCGAAAATGGCGTGACCTATGATGTTTTTCTCAATGATGGCTTGATGACTGGAATTTTTTTGGATCAGCATGAAGTCAGGGCTGGTTTGATTGATGGCTTGGCTTTGGGGCGTTCAATGCTCAACGTTTTTTCTTATACGGCTGCTTTTTCTGTGGCAGCTGCTATGGGAGGTGCTACAGAGACAACTTCGGTTGATTTAGCTAAGCGTTCGCGTGAGTTATCGCAAGCTCATTTCGAAGCTAATGGTCTTGATTTGAGTCAGCATCGGCTGGTTGTAATGGATGTTTTTGAATATTATCGCTATGCTAGGCGCAAGGGGCTCAGTTATGATCTTATAGTGATTGATCCCCCTAGCTTTGCCCGCAATAAGAAACAGACATTTTCAGTTGCCAAGGATTATCATAAGCTCATCAGTCAGGCTCTTGAGATTTTAAATCCCGGCGGACTCATCATTGCTTCCACTAATGCCTCTAATATGACGATTGAGCAGTTTAAAAAGCAGTTGGAAAAGGGCTTTTTAAATCGGTCTCATCATTATTTAGATTTCAAACAATTGCCAGAAGATTTTAAGGTCAATAAGGCTGATAAGCGAAGTAATTATTTAAAAGTTTATACGATAAAGGTTGATTAAAATGAAGATAGTAGTACCTGTATTGCCCCGTTCCCTGGAGGAAGCTAATGAGATCGACAGCGCAAAGTACGATCAAGCCGATATTATCGAGTGGCGAGCTGATTATCTCCCCAAGGATAAAATTGTTGAAGTGGCGCCTGCCATTTTTGAAAAATTTCCTGGTCATGAAATTATTTTTACCCTGAGGACAAAGTCAGAAGGGGGACAAATAAGCTTGGATTCCGAAGAATATATTGCCATTATTAAGGAAGTTTCGAGCTTGTATGATTTGGATTATATTGATTTTGAGTATTATACTCATAAGGATGTTTTCCAGAAAATGCTGGAGTTTCCTAATTTAATTTTGTCCTATCATAATTTTGAAGAAACGCCGGATAATCTGATGAGTATCTTGTCAGAGCTGACCGCTCTGTCGCCTCGTGTGGTTAAGGTAGCCGTTCAGCCTAAGAGTGAGCAAGATGTGCTGGATTTGATGAATTTCACACGTGGCTTTAAGACCCTAAATCCTGAGCAAGATTTTGTGACGATGTCGATGGGGAAACTGGGGCGTTTGTCTCGTATCTCAGGAGACTTGACTGGTTCGAGCTGGAGCTTTGCTAGTGTTGAAGAGTCCAGTGCACTAGGGCAGCTTAGCTTAGCTGATATTTCTAAGATAAAGGAGATCTTAGATGCTGATTGATGGCCATACGAGAATGGCAGCTGTTGTCGCTCATCCTATCAAGCACTCTATCTCACCCTTTATTCATAATTATGCCTTTAATGCTAAGGGGATTAATGGCGTTTATCTGGCTTGGGATATTGCGGCAGAAGACCTTGAGGAGTCTGTTAATAATATTCGCCGCTATGATATGTTTGGGATTAACCTCTCCATGCCTTATAAGCAAGCGGTTATCCCTTTTTTAGATGGTTGTGATCCAGCAGCGAGGCTGATCGGAGCTGTCAATACAGTTGTTAATCGTGACGGACAATTAATAGGCTATAATACTGATGGGTTAGGTTTCTTCGATGCTTTATTGCATGAGGGATTTGACATTTCTGATAAAACGATGCTTATTCTGGGTAGTGGTGGTGCTGCTACAGCGATTATTGTTCAAGCAGCTATTAGTGGCGCTAAGGCTATCAGTGTTTTTAGACGTCAGTCTAAGTTAGCTGAAACACAAGAAAAGTTAGATGCTATCAGCCAAGAAACAGGGGTACCTATTAGGGTCTATCCTATTGAAGATCAAGAGTGTTTGCAAAAGCATATTGGAGCTACAGACCTCTTGGTCAATGCGACCAGCGTGGGTATGGATGGAGTCAGTCTTCCTCTGGCAGATTGCCTTGAGTTGCCAGCCGAATTATTTGTTTCAGATGTTATTTATCAACCTTTTGAGACCCCTTTACTAAGATTAGCTAGACGTAAAGGGCTAGCAACCAATAATGGTTTAGGGATGCTCCTTTATCAAGCTGCTAGGGCTTTTGAGTTGTGGACTGGTCAGCAGATGCCTACTCAGGCGATTTGGAAAGAGTTAGAAGCGCGCTATGATACTTAGTGAGGTAAGTAGATGAAATTACGAGTAGATTTAACCCATAATCCTTATGATATTGTCATTGAGCCTGGGGCTCTCTCGCGCGTAGGACAGTGGGTGGCAGCCCTTTGGCAGCCTCAAAAGATTGCTATTATCACTGATAACCGTGTTGGTGGTCTCTATGCTGAAAAGGTCAAACTGAGCTTACAAGGGGCTGGGTTTGAAGCTGTAGTCTTTGATTTTCTAGAAGGAGAAGCTAGTAAAACTTTGACAACAGCTAATAAGGCTTATGAATTCTTACTTAAAAATGGTCTGACACGCAGTGATGGTATCCTTGCTCTTGGGGGCGGAGTCGTCGGTGATTTAGCCGGATTTGTAGCATCGACTTATATGCGAGGCATTCATTTTTTACAGGTTCCGACTAGTCTCACGGCTCAGGTAGATTCTTCCATTGGTGGTAAGACGGGGGTCAATACCCCGTTCGCCAAGAATATTGTGGGTTGTTTTGCGCAACCTGATGGTGTTTTAATTGATCCGGAAGCATTGCAAACGCTTGGACAGCGTGAGCTCGTTGAAGGTATGGGTGAAGTGATTAAGTATGGCTTAATTCAAGACACCGAGTTATGGGAAGAGCTTGATGGTATGGATGGGTCAGCTGTGTCTATTTTGAAGCATGCGGATTCTATTATCTATCGTTCTTGTAACGTCAAACGTAAAATTGTTGTGGAAGATGAATTTGAAGGCGGCGTTCGTATGTATCTCAACTTTGGTCATACGATTGGTCATGCGATTGAGCAGACGGCCGGCTATGGAAAGGTTATGCATGGGGAGGCTGTAGCTATCGGTATGGTGCAGTTATCTCAAGTTGCAGAGCAAAAAGGTCTGATGCCGGTCGGGATTACTCAAAAAATTAAGGAGATGTGTGCTAAATTTAATCTTCCTGTAGATTATCTTCCATGGAAGAGTGAAGAGCTTTATAAGGCTTTGGTACACGATAAAAAGGCACGTGGCAACAAGATTAAGACAGTTATTGTTCCAGAGATTGGACAAGCTGCTATCAATGAGATTCCTCTAGCGGAAATGAAAGAATATTTGGTGAAATAATGAGATATTTAACAGCTGGTGAGTCGCATGGTCCTCGATTAACTGCTATTATTGAGGGAGTTCCTTCTGGTCTAACATTAACAGCAGAGGATATTAATCGGGATCTCAAGCGTCGTCAGGGTGGCTATGGTCGTGGTGGCCGTATGAAAATTGAGAGTGATCAAGTGGTCTTTACTTCGGGGGTTCGTCATGGTAAGACGACCGGTGCTCCTATTACTATGGATGTTATCAATAAAGACCATCAAAAATGGCTGGATATCATGTCTGCTGAGCCTATCGAAGAACGTCTAAAGACTAAGCGAAAAATTACGCATCCACGTCCTGGACATGCAGACTTGGTCGGTGGAATGAAATATCGCTTTGATGATTTGCGCAACTCTTTGGAGCGATCAAGTGCTCGTGAAACAACTATGCGAGTGGCAGTCGGTGCAGTCGCTAAAAGGATCCTCTCAGAGCTAGACATTGTGATTGCTAATCATGTTGTTGTTTTTGGCGGCAAGGAAATTGATGTCCCAGAAAATTTGACCGTGTCTGAGATTAAAGCTTTAGCAGCTCAATCAGAAATCTCTATTGTGAATCGTGAGCGGGAGCAGGAGATCAAGGAATATATTGATCAGATCAAAAAAGAGGGAGATACTATCGGCGGTGTTGTTGAAACGATTGTCGGTGGTGTGCCAGCTGGCTTGGGTTCCTTTGTTCAATGGGATTGTAAATTAGATGCTAAATTGGCTCAAGCTGTTGTTTCCATCAATGCTTTCAAGGGAGCTGAGTTTGGTGTTGGTTTTAAGGCTGGTTACCGCAAAGGCTCTGAGGTCATGGATGAAATTCTTTGGAATCAGGCAGATGGTTATACCCGCAAAACCAACAATCTCGGTGGTTTTGAAGGAGGAATGACCAATGGGCAACCCTTGATTATTCGAGGTGTTATGAAGCCAATACCTACGCTGTACAAGCCGCTTATGTCCGTTGATATTGAGACGCATGAGCCTTACAAGGCGACCGTTGAGCGTTCGGATCCAACGGCTCTTCCTGCGGCTGGTGTCGTGATGGAATCTGTAGTTGCAACAGTTGTTGCTCAAGAAATATTAGATAAGTTCTCGTCTGACAATATGGAAGAACTCAAAGAGGCGGTTGCTAATTATCGTAAGTATGTTAAAAACTTTTAAGCTAGTATAAGTGTCATTATGAGCAGCTAACTGGGCTAGATGAATGGGAGTGACTGATGGCAGCAAAGAAAATTTATATTGCAGGACTAGGTCTGATTGGTGGTTCTATTGCTTTGGGCATTAAGCGTGGGCACCCGGATTATGAGATATTAGGTTACAATCGCTCTGATGCCTCCCGACAGGTGGCTCTCGAAAGAGGGATTGTCGATCGTGCTACAGCAGATTTCACAACTTTTGCACCAATTGCAGACATTATTATTTTGGCTGTTCCCATCAAGCAAACCATTGCGTTCATGAAGATACTATCTCAGATGAAACTCAAAGATGATGTTATTATCACAGATGCTGGTTCTACCAAGGTGGAGATTGTAGCAGCAGCTGATCGGTATTTTGCTGATTGTTCTGTTCAATTTGTAGGTTCTCACCCTATGGCAGGTTCTCATAAATCTGGTGCAGTGGCTGCTGATGTTAATCTTTTTGAGAATGCCTATTATATTTTTACGCCAGCTAAGAATACTCAAGCAAGTACGATTCCTGAATTAGAAGATTTGCTAAGTGGATTGCATGCCCGCTATATTCAAATAGATGCTGGAGAGCACGACTATGTCACGGGGCAGGTTAGTCATTTTCCGCATATTTTAGCCGCCTCTCTGATGGAGCAGGCAGCTGATTATGCTAAGAGACATTCTTTGACGAATCAGTTTGCTGCTGGAGGCTTTAGAGATATGACTCGTATCGCTGAGAGTGAGCCAGGCATGTGGTCCAGCATTCTTTTGTCGAATAAGAAAGCGGTTTTGGAGCGTATTGATGATTTCAAAGAGCGTCTGGATGAAGTCGCAGGTTACATTAGAAATGGTGATGAAGATGCGATTTGGAACTTTTTTAATGATGGGCGATTGAAACGTCAAGAGATGGAAATTCACAAAAAGGGTGGTGTCGATTCCTTCTATGATCTCTTTGTAGATGTTCCCGACCAAGAGGATGTTATTTTGCATATTTTAGAGCTCTTACGAGGGACTTCTCTGGTCAATGTGCGTATCAATGAAAAAAATCGTGAAGACATCTACGGTATCTTACAGATCTCCTTTAAAAATGAGAAAGATCTTGAGCATGCGAAACGTGTTATTTCTGAGAATACGGATTATAAATTAGTGATTGCCTGATGTAGCAGTATATTAATTTTAGAAAGGGAAATTCAAATGGAAAATGTCTACGATTTGGCCAACGCTTTAGAGCGAGGGATTCGTCATTTGCCTGAATATCAGCGCTTAGTTCAGACAAAGGCGGAGATCGATAAGGATGAGCAGGCAAAAGCTCTTTATCAAGAGTTTTCAGATCTGCAGGCGACAGTTTTGTCAGCTATGCAATCTGGTAATATGCCTGATCAAGATCAGCAAGCCAAAGTGACTGAGTTTGGGAAAAAGATTGAAGGCAATGCCTTACTCAGTTCTTATTTGGAAGCGCAGCAGGCCATTTCTGTTTATCTTAATGACATCGAGAGGATTGTTTTTAGTCCTTTACGTGAACTCAATGATTGAGTGCTTAAAAGAGTGGGATAGAACATCGGTAATGCGAAACATTTGATTTCTAGGCGAGAAAGATAAGAACTTCCAGCTACTGCACCTAGCAAATAAATTGACTAAATAAAAAGGCTGAGACAAAAGTCTCAGCCTTTTATCAATGTAGGAGAAAGGTTTGATTTTTTAAACTGACTTCTTGGACTTGTGCAAATTTTTTCAGCTTTTTTAGCTCTTCTGGATGAGTAATGAACGTTATAACCATCCCAGACTTTCCCATGCGGCCAGTTCGGCCTGCTCGGTGAGTATAGGCCTCTTTGTCACGAGGAACTTCATAATTGACAACTATTTCTAAATTTTCAATATCAATCCCCCTAGCAACAAGATCAGTCGCCAGTAACAGGGCTAACTCATGATTTTTAAATTTTTCTAGAATAACTTTACGGAATTTGACATTAACGTCACTAGCTAGGGAAACAGCAGAAGCACCACTGTATTGAAGGCGTTCCTCAGCGGCTCCTAAGTCGGAGAGACTGTTAAAGAAAACGAGTCCGCGAAAATCAGGGATATTTGACAGCTTACGTAATAAATCTAGCCTGTTACGTTTATCCACTTGAAGGTAGTAATGTTGAATATTGTTGAGTTGCTGATCGCTAAGATCAATGATCTGTGTGTTTGTCGCCAGTTCTTTGTGGTCAACTTTGTCAGTCGCACTCATATAGATCATTTGATGATCTCGGGGAACATAGTGACTGATACGTTGAACAAACTGATATTGAGAATCACTTAATAGTTCATCAAACTCATCCAAGACGATGGTATCGACAGTCATCATCTTAACCTTTTTAAGCTTAACCAGCTCAAAGACACGTCCTGGTGTTCCGATTAAAATCTGAGGACCTTTTTTCAAGCGTTCAATTTGACGCTTTTGACTGGATCCTGATAGTAAAACTTGAGCCGTATAGCCAAGTAGCTCTCCCCAAGTTTTAGTGACTTCGAAAATTTGGCCGGCTAATTCAGTATTGGGGGCTAGGATTAAAATTTGCTGAGCTTTTTTGCTGGTCAGTTTGCTTAAAAGTGGCAATAGATAGGCCAGTGTCTTTCCGGTTCCGGTTGGACTAATGCCTAGTAGGTTTTTGCCGGCCAAGATGGGGGCAAAGGCTTGTTCTTGGATTGGTGTTAGCTCTTGAATGCCAGCTGATTTTAATTGTTCTGCTAAAAGTGAGGGTAATTGAATAGACATAGTGGATTCCTTAATTCTAGTTCGGGACTTTGTAAACAGAGCCTGAAGGTCTTTCTGTCCCTTTAATGGTGACTTTTATTATATCATCTTTTAGGGTATAATAGGGGATGATTTCAGATTAGATACGAGTGGGTTTTATGCAGAAAAAAACAATTATTATTGGTGTGACAGGTGGTTCTGGTGGTGGTAAAACCAGTGTATCAAGGGAAATTCTCAATCATTTTCCTAATTCAAAGATTGCGATGATTGAGCATGATTCCTACTATAAGGATCAATCCCACCTAACCTTTGAGGAGCGAATATCAACCAACTATGATCATCCTTTAGCTTTTGATACAGAGCTCATGATTGAGCATATCAAGGAGTTGCAGGCTGGTCGCCCGGTGGATATTCCTATTTATGATTATACTCAGCATACTAGAAGCAGTGAAACGTATCGGCAGGAGCCTCAGGATGTTTTTATCGTTGAGGGAATTTTGGTTCTGGAGGATGAACGTCTAAGAGACTTGATGGATATCAAACTTTTTGTCGATACCGATGATGATATTCGGATTATTCGACGGATCAAAAGGGATATGCTGGAGCGGGGCCGCAGTCTAGATAGTATTATCGAGCAATACACCAGCGTGGTTAAACCTATGTATCATCAGTTTATCGAGCCAACTAAGCGCTATGCTGATATCGTTATTCCAGAAGGCGTTTCTAATACCGTAGCTATTGATCTCATCAATACTAAGATCGCTTCTATTTTAGATGATAAATAGTCACATCAACCCTGGTAGATGAAGTTTTACCAGGGTTGAGATCCCTTATTTTAGAACTCATATCTCTGTCACTCTCTATTTTTAAGTGGCAGATTTTTTATTTATCTCTGAACAGCTTTCCAGACTGTTCGGAGCTGTCACTCGGTTAGCCTAACAATTCGGTGAACTGTCTGAGACGGGACCTTGTAAAAATCTTTTAGTTACACAAGGGTAATTAGTAGTGTTCATTAGTGCTAGATCACCTAATAGTCTGTGTAGGGTAATGTTCTTAGTCTAGCAGATCTGGAGATGTATTGATAGATCTTGGTTGTTGTTTTAGCGTGAATTATGCGATTTTTCAGAAAATTTCTAAAAAATCCTTGACATCAATTTATAAATACGTTAGGATAATAAACAAGAATTATCGAAGGGAAGCAGTCAAATGACATCACATTCTACTACAGTTTTATTGTTGAGGGATGAGGGCTAGTGCATAAGCATTAGTCCTGTTTGGCTTACCAAGCGGGCGTCAAAACATCTCGCTTGGAAGAGCGAGATGTTTTTTGTTAGATTGATGAGAAACTTTCGATAACTATTAGAAAGAGGTTGGTCCATGCGTAAAATTGAATTTCTTGATACGACATTGCGAGATGGGGAGCAAACACCAGGTGTTAACTTCTCAGTGAAAGAAAAGATTGCGATTGCTAAGCAATTAGAAAAATGGGGAATTTCAGCTATTGAGGCTGGTTTCCCAGCAGCTAGTCCAGATTCATTTGAGGCTGTTAAGAGCATTGCAGAGACTATGACGACAACAGCTGTAACAGGGCTGGCTCGTTCTGTTAAATCGGATATTGATGCTTGCTATGAAGCGTTGAAAGATGCTAAACATCCACAGGTCCATGTTTTTATAGCGACGAGTCCTATCCATAGGGAATATAAGCTGCAAAAATCTAAGGAAGAGATCCTTGAATTAATTAGGGAACATGTCTCTTATGCACGCCAATATTTTGAGGTTGTTGAGTTTTCTCCTGAGGATGCGACACGTACAGAATTGGATTACTTACTTGAGGTTGTTCAAACAGCTGTTGATGCTGGTGCTACTTATATCAATATTCCAGATACAGTTGGTTTCACAACTCCTAAGGAGTTCGGCCATATTTTTAAGTATTTGATTGAACATGTAAAATCTGATCGTAATATTATTTTTAGCCCTCATTGCCACAATGATTTGGGTATGGCAACTGCTAATACCCTGGCAGCTATTAAAAATGGTGCTGGCCGTATTGAAGGAACTGTCAATGGTATTGGTGAGCGTGCTGGTAACGTGGCTCTGGAGGAAGTTGCTGTTGCGCTTAATATTCGTGAAGATTACTACCAAGTATCTAGTGATGTAGTTCTTAATGAGACGGTGACTACCTCAGAAATGGTATCTCGTTTCTCTGGGATTCCAATACCTAAAAATAAAGCTGTGGTTGGTGGCAATGCCTTTTCTCATGAATCTGGTATCCACCAAGATGGTGTGCTTAAGAATCCGTTGACCTATGAAATTATCACTCCAGAATTGGTAGGAGTGAAAAAGAACTCTTTACCATTAGGGAAATTATCAGGGCGTCATGCCTTCGTTGAGAAGCTTAGAGAGCTTGATTTGAATTTTGCAGAGGATGAAATTCTTGAGTTGTTTGCCAAGTTCAAGAAATTGGCAGATAAAAAACATGAGATTACGGATGCTGATATTATAGCCCTGGTGGAAGGTGTGGAAGTCAATAATCCAGAAGGTTTCCACTTTGCTGATCTTAAGCTAACTTCTAACAATGACGAAACTGTAACGGCAGTGGTAACTATGGCAAATGTGGATGCTGAAAGAGTCGATGTTGTTGCCAATGGTAAGGGATCGGTAGAAGCTGCTTTCAATGCTATTGATAAGTTCTTCAATCAGACGGTCAAATTACTTAGCTATAGTATTGATGCGATAACAGATGGTATCGATGCTCAGGCTCGTGTGTCGGTATCTGTTGAAAATGTTGATACTGGTACCATTTTTAATGCCACGGGTGTTGAGTTTGATGTGATGAAGGCAAGCAGTATAGCTTATATCAATGCTAATGCTTTTGTCCAAAGGGAAAATGCCGGTGAGATAGGTCATCGTCTGTCTGAGAAAGACATGTAGACAAGGGAGATTGGTATGACAAAAAAAATTGTTAGCCTAGCTGGTGATGGAATTGGTCCTGAGATCATGGCCGCAGGACTAGAAGTTCTTGAATCCGTAGCTAAGAAAACAGGATTTGATTACATAGTAGAAGCCTATCCTTTTGGTGGAGCAGGGATTGATATAGCAGGGCACCCACTGCCCGAGGAAACTTTGAAGGCTGCTCGGCAAGCAGATGCTATTTTGATGGCAGCGATTGGCTCACCAGAATACGATCATGCGTCTAGTCGTCCAGAACAAGGTCTCCTAGCCTTGCGTAAAGAACTTAATCTCTTTGCAAATATTCGTCCGCTAAAAATCTTTGAGCCTCTTAAGCACTTGTCGCCACTCAAGCCTGAGCGTATTGCTGATGTGGATTTTGTGGTTGTTCGTGAATTGACGGGAGGGATTTACTTCGGGGATCATATTCTTGAAGATGAGACAGCGCGTGACATCAATGAATACTCTGAGAAAGAAATTCGACGTATCATGGTTAAAGCTTTTGATATAGCACGTACTCGTCACAAGAAGGTGACAAGTATTGATAAACAAAACGTGTTGGCTACCTCAAAGTTATGGCGTAGGGTAGCAGATGATGTCGCAAAAGAGTATCCAGATGTTACCTTGGAGCATCAGCTGGTGGATAGTGCAGCTATGCTGATGATTACAGATCCAGCCCGCTTTGATGTTGTCGTGACAGAGAATCTTTTTGGTGATATCTTGTCAGATGAAGCCAGTGTTTTGCCTGGTACTCTAGGTGTTATGCCTTCTGCTAGCCATTCAGAAAAAGGGCCAAGCTTATATGAACCCATTCACGGCTCAGCTCCAGATATTGCTGGTCAAGGACTGGCCAATCCGATTAGCATGATTTTATCAGTTGCTATGATGTTACGTGAGTCTTTCGATGATGATCGGGCTGCCAGTATGATTGAGACAGCAGTAGAGCGTACCTTGGCGCAAGGAATCTTGACTCGTGATCTAGGCGGTCAGGCTGATACCTCACAAATGACCGCTGCTATTATTAGTCATTTATAAAATGATGTGGTTGATCTTAGGAATATGGAATGCTTTGAGCTTCATGCTTTATGCTCTTGATAAGCGGCGTGCTGCTAAGGGAGAATGGCGCATTTCTGAGAAGACCTTGCTATTGGTCTGTTTAGTTGGTGGTGGTATAGGTGCCTTTCTAGGTGGTAGGCTCTTTCACCACAAGACTTTAAAATGGTATTTTAAGATGTCTTGGTATTTAGGTATCATGATAGATGCTGTAATAATATATCTGCTATGGAGTGTTTAATATGAGTGGAAAATCAATTTTTGATAAAATCTGGGATCGTCATGTGATTACAGGAACCCAAGGAGAACCCCAGCTCATGTATGTGGATCAACATTATATACATGAAGTAACAAGCCCACAGGCTTTTGACGGTCTGCGTGAAGCTGGGCGTCAGCTTCGTCGACCGGATTTGACCTTTGGAACTTTTGATCACAATGTACCGACAGTTAATATTTTTGATATTCGTGATGCCATATCAAAGGCGCAGATGGATGCTTTAGAGCGCAATGTCAAGGAATTTAATGTTCCTTATGCGCCACACGGTGCCGAAAATCAAGGCATTGTTCATATGGTTGGTCCTGAATCAGGTAGAACTCAACCTGGGAAATTTATCGTGTGCGGTGATAGTCATACTGCGACACATGGGGCCTTTGGCGCTATCGGATTTGGTATTGGGACGACAGAAGTGGAGCATGTTTTTGCGACACAGACACTTTGGCAAGTGAAGCCTAAGAAACTCTTGGTTCGCTTTACAGGTAAACCACAAAAGGGGGTTTATTCAAAAGATTATGTCCTAGCTTTGATCGCTAAATATGGTGTTTCTGTCGGTGTCGGTTATGTTGTTGAGTATGTTGGTGAAGCTATTGAAGCACTCAGCATGGAAGAGCGTATGACCATTTGTAACATGTCCATTGAATTTGGCTCTAAGATAGGAATTATGAATCCTGATCAAACAACCTTTGATTATGTTCAAGGACGTGAAGCAGCGCCGAAGGGAGCTGATTTTGAAGCGGCAGTTGCTGATTGGAAGACACTAGTATCAGATCCAGATGCCCATTATGATAAGGTTATCGAGATGGATGTGTCTGATTTAGCTCCTATGGTGACTTGGGGAACCAATCCATCTATGGGGGTATCGTATGATGAAGTCTTTCCAGAGATTAGAGATATGAATGATGAGCGGGCTTATCATTATATGGATCTTAAACCAGGCGGTAAAGTCGAAGATATAGAAATTGGTTATATCTTTATCGGTTCTTGTACCAATGCTCGTCTCAGCGACTTAAAAGTAGCAGCAAACTTTGTCAAAGGAAAGCATACAGCTCCGAATGTGACCGCAATCGTAGTGCCTGGATCACGTCCAGTGAAGCGAGCGGCAGAAGCGATTGGCTTAGATAAAATATTTTTGGATGCAGGATTTGAATGGCGGGATCCGGGCTGTTCTATGTGCCTAGGAATGAATCCTGATAAGGTTCCTTCTGGTGTCCATGCGGCTGCAACCAGCAATAGGAACTTTGAGGATCGTCAAGGGGTTGGTGCTAGAACTCATCTTTGTAGTCCAGCTATGGCAGCTGCCGCAGCTATAGCAGGTCACTTTGTTGATGTTCGTCAATTACCAGAAGCGCAGTAAGGTGTAATCAGTACTATGGAAAAATTTACAGTATATACTGGGACCACGGTTCCCTTGATGAATGATAATATCGATACCGATCAAATCCTTCCCAAGCAGTTTTTAAAGCTGATTGATAAAAAAGGTTTTGGTAAGTACCTCATGTATGAATGGCGTTATTTGGATGATGATTATACTGAAAATCCAGAGTTCATTTTTAATACTAGTCCTTATCGCAAGGCTACTATCCTGATCACAGGAGATAATTTTGGTGCTGGGTCTTCACGGGAGCATGCGGCATGGGCTCTGGCTGACTACGGATTTAAGGTCATTATTGCTGGTTCTTTCGGGGATATTCATTACAATAATGACCTTAACAATGGGATTTTGCCGATTGTCCAACCTTTGGATGTGCGCCAAAAATTAGCTGCCCTTGATCCTACCGATCAAGTGACAGTAGACCTGCAATCTCAAAAGATTCTATCTCCGGTAGGGGAGTTTAGCTTTGAGATTGATGGCGATTGGAAGCACAAGCTGCTCAATGGTCTTGATGATATTGGGATTACACTTCAATATGAAGATTTAATCGCTGAGTACGAAAAAAATCGTCCAAGCTATTGGCAGTAGTAATGCTTTGTTGGTTTTTGAAAATTCAGAAAATTACTTGAAAAGTAGCTCGTTTCATGCTAAAATGAGCGAGTCGATATTTGATTTAGATGGAGATAATAATTTATGACGAAACATGTGCAGTGGGATGGAAATCTTAACCAAGAAGGCCTTGAGATTCTTAAGGGTGAAGGTGGTTGTATTGTGACCCCAACCAAGGTTGGCTACATTATTATGACCAGCGATAAAGCTGGCTTGGAGCGTAAGTTTCAAGCCAAAGATCGTAATCGCAATAAACCAGGTGTAGTTCTTTGTGGTAGCATGGATGAGCTGCGTGCTCTAGCCCAGTTAACCCCTGAAATCGACAGTTTCTACCAAAAACACTGGGATGATGACATTCTTCTTGGCTGTATCCTCCCGTGGCGTGAAGATGCTTATGCTAAGCTCCAAGCATTTGGAGATGGTCGTGAAGAGCTGATGACCGATAGCCGTAAGACTTCATGCTTTGTGATCAAGTTTGGTGTAGCTGGTGAACAGATCGCTAAGGAAATGTGGGAAAAAGAAGGTAAGATGGTCTATGCGTCCTCTGCCAACCCATCTGGTAAAGGTAACCGTGGTAAGGTTGATGGTATCGGGGATAAGATTGAAAATGCTGTTGATTTAGTTATTGAAGCAGATGACTACGTGGCATCTATTCAGCCTGATAAAACAGTGGAAACCCGCTATGAGCAAGGTGTGATGGTTTCTATGGTTGATAAGGACGGTAAACTCATTCCTGAACAAGGCAAAGGTAGCCGCTCTATTGATAACTGTCCGGTCGTTATTCGCAAGGGTCTAGATATTGATAAAATTATGATGAATTTATCAGATACCTTCAACTCTTGGAACTACCGCCAAGGTGAATATTATTAAGAAGAAGCAAATCACTCATCAGAGTGATTTTTTGCTATTATAGCTGCTACTATTCTAGGAGAACGGCAATGTATAAAGCTAAAAACGCTTCATTCAGGAGAGATAATTTAGAGCTTGACTATCTTACTTTTGGCTTAGGCAAGCAGCCGCTGATTTTGATTTCAGGATTGAGCCTGTCACGCTTGCGTGGGAAGGCTTGGCAGATGTCTGTCATGTACCGGCTCTTTGCCAAGAATTATAAGATTTATATGTTTGACCGCAGGAATCATATCCCGACAGGTTATCAAGTATCAGATATGGCAGATGATTTAGCTTTGGCGATGACAGCGTTAGGTCTTAAAAGTGCGCATGTTGTAGGAATATCACAGGGCGGTATGATCGCCCAAAGTCTAGCCATTAAGCATCCAGAATTAGTTAGCCGCTTAGTGCTGGGAGTAACCCTGTCGCAGCAAAATGCTTGTGTTCAGTCAACTATTGGCGGCTGGATAGCCTTAGCCCAAAAGCATGATTGGGAAGGTTTAATCAAGGACATGTTTGCCAAAATGTATTCGGACACTTATGTGCGCAAGCACAGATGGCTGATTGCACTCTTGGCTAAATGCTTAAAACCAAAGGAGATTGAGCGTTTTCTGATTTTGGCTGAAGCCTGTCTGACCTTTGATGTCTACGAAGATCTCCCGGCCATCAACTGTCCGACGCTTGTCATTGGCGGTGCGAAAGATTTGGTGGTATCTGGCCAAGCCAGTCTAGAGCTGGCAGATAAGCTGGGGTGTTCTGTCTACCTTTATGAAAATTTGGGGCACTCAGCCTACAGTGAAGCTAAAGATTTTAATCAGAGGGTCTTTGATTTTTTGCAAAAGAAAAAAGACTAATTAAGTTTAACTTTTGTATAATATGGACTTTTTTGAAAGTAAAATGACAAAATTATTGCATTTTTAAGTCAAAATCTTTGCGTTTTCAAATAGGCTACACTATAATAACTCCTGTATTAATTATTTATGGGAGGGAAAAATGAAAAAATTTTTCGCAGAATTAATTGGAACCTTTATGCTTGTCTTTATCGGGACGGGTTCAGTTGTATTTGGTAATGGTATGGAAGGGATTGGCCATGTTGGGATTGCCCTTGCTTTTGGGCTGTCAATCGTAGCAGCAGCTTACTCTGTAGGTACTGTTTCAGGTGCTCATCTCAATCCAGCTGTTTCCATTGCTATGTTTATCAATAAGCGTTTGTCTTCTAATGAATTGATCAATTACCTTGTTGCTCAAATTCTTGGTGCAATTCTTGCTTCATCCTCTCTTTTCTTTTTGGCTAGTCAGTCAGGATTGAAAATTGCTAAAGTTGGGCTTGGGCAAAATGCTCTGGCTGAGGGTGTGAGTCCATTAGCTGGTTTTCTTTTTGAAGTTCTAGCAACCTTTATTTTTGTTCTCGTTATTGTGACTGTAACATCCGACAGTAAGGGAAATGGTAAGATTGCGGGGATTGTTATTGGTTTAACTTTAGCCCTTATGATCTTGCTAGGCCTTAATATCACTGGCTTATCAGTAAATCCTGCTCGTAGCTTGGCACCAGCTCTTTTTGTTGGTGGTGATGCGCTTGCTCAAGTATGGATCTTTATCCTAGCGCCTATCATCGGTGGTGCTCTTGCTGCTGTAGTTGGAGATAAACTACTGGGAACTGAAGAATAATTTATGGGAGGTGGGACAAAAGTCTGGCCTCTTTTTACGACTTTTAATATCTTTAAAAGTTAGCTCTTGTTGGTCTTTTTTGCTATAATGTGGATATGAATAATAAAGAAAAACAATCAAATTATGAGTTATTGCTAGCGCAGTTGGAATCTCTTTTAGAAGGAGAGACTAATCCATTGCCAAACTTGGCTAATGCCTCTGCCTTATTGCGTCAAGGGCTTCCCAATTCTGTATTTACAGGCTTCTATCTTTATGATGGTAGTGAGCTTTTGTTGGGACCTTTTCAAGGTCATGTTTCTTGTGTCCATATCACCCTTGGTAAGGGGGTCTGTGGGGAATCGGCTCAAAAAAGACAGACCTTGATCGTTGACGATGTGACCAAGCATGATAATTATATTGCTTGTGATTCAGCTGCCATGTCTGAGATTGTCGTTCCGATGATCAAAGATGACCAGTTGCTTGGTGTCTTGGATTTAGACTCTTCTGAAATCGGCGATTATGATGCAGTGGATCAGGAATTTTTAGAAAAATTTGTTGCTATTTTAGTTGAAGCGACTCAATGGAATTTTGAGATGTTTGGAGTAAATGGGTAATGTACCAAGCTCTTTATCGTAAATACCGCAGCCAGAATTTTGCTGAGCTAGTTGGACAGGAAGTTGTGGCTACCACCTTAAAGCAAGCAGTAGCGTCTGGTAAAATTAGTCATGCTTATCTTTTTTCAGGTCCAAGAGGAACTGGGAAGACTAGTGTGGCTAAAATTTTTGCTAAGGCCATGAACTGTCCTAATCAAGTGAATGGGGAACCTTGTAATACCTGCGATATTTGCCGGGACATTACTGAAGGCAGTCTGGAGGATGTTATCGAAATCGATGCGGCATCCAATAACGGTGTGGATGAAATCCGTGAGATTAGAGATAAGTCGACCTATGCACCGAGCCGAGCTACTTATAAAGTTTATATTATTGATGAGGTTCACATGCTTTCTACTGGGGCTTTTAACGCCCTCCTCAAAACCTTAGAAGAACCTACGGAAAATGTTGTCTTTATTTTAGCAACGACAGAGCTCCACAAAATTCCTGCGACTATACTATCCAGGGTTCAGCGCTTTGAGTTTAAGACGATCAAATTGCCTGCCATCAGGCAGCATTTAGCAGAAATTTTGGATCAGGAAGGGGTTGCCTACGAAAAGGATGCTCTCAATCTTATTGCACGTCAAGCAGAGGGTGGTATGCGCGATGCCCTATCCATTCTTGATCAGGCTTTAAGTTTGTCAACTACTTCTGAAGTTACTCAGGAGATTGCAGAAGAAATCACCGGTAGTATTGGACAAGAAGCCTTAGACAGCTATGTCTCTAGTATTTCCTCTGGTGATAGTCTGTCTGCTCTTGATGCTCTCAATCAGATATTTGACAGTGGTAAGAGTATGAGTCGTTTTGCGACAGATTTGCTGGATTATTTTAGAGATCTTTTGGTTGTGCAAGTTGGTGGTGAAACTATCCGTTTTAGCCAAGGGTTTGAATCCAATCTCCACCTGACACAAGCTAGGATTTTCCAGATGATTGAGCAAGTGACCAAGAGTCTACAAGAGATTAAAAATGGGGCTCAGCCAAAAATCTACGCAGAAATGATGACCATTAGTTTGGCTGATCAAGTCTCTGATTCCACAGTATCTTCTGCGTCTCAACAGCTAGAAGAAGAAATAGCTCAATTAAGGCAGGAGGTTTCCTCACTTAAGAGTCAGATTCAGTCAGGAGACTTAGCTGTTCTACCTAATAATGATAGGAGGCCTAAGCCTAAGGCAGTTTTTACTTACAAGGTAGATAAGTCTAAGATCCTTACTATCATGGAAGAAACGGTTGCTGATAGTGAAAAATCTCGTCAATACCTTGACGCTCTTAAGTCTTCTTGGAATGAGATTTTAGATGCTATTAGTCCTCAGGATCGGGCGCTTTTACTAGGGTCTGAGCCAGTACTTGCCAATAGTGAAAATGCTATCTTAGCCTTCCAATCCTCCTTTAATGCAGAGCAGGCGATGAAGCGAAGTGATTTAAATACCATGTTTGGTAATATCATGAGTCAAGCCGCTGGTTTTTCTCCTCAAATCATGGCAGTGCCTAAGGCTGATTTTGAGGAGATTCGTACTGAGTTTGCCCAGCATATGCGCCGGCAAAAAGATTCAGCATCGCCTGATCAAGTCAGTCAAGAAGAGGAAGTATCGCATCTGATACCAGATGGCTTTGAATTTTTAAGTGATAAGATGGCTATAGCTGAGGATTAAGAGGTGAGTTAAAGTGGCTATTTTATCAGGATATGATATTTAAAGCATTAATAAAACTTGGAACGCCTATGTCCCAAGTTTTTTTGGTATAATCTAACTATTATGAATCGGATACAATTTATGTTTGCAGCTCTTAGAAGTGCTGTTGAGAGTTATTTTTTCAGTAGTGCCCTTATAGATGGCCAGAGTTTTCTAGCAGTGTTTTGGGGGATTCTTTTGATACAAGAATTGAGACGAGCTTACCTTGCCGATCGTCTCCTAAAGGAAGTTTTGAAAAACTTTCCTAAGTTTCCCAAGAAGTAAGACTAACTTCTCCTGAATGTAAGAGCATTTCCTTGCCGTCGTCCAGTAGGACTAGGAGTTTGCCGTCATCAGTGATAGCTTTTGCTCTGCCGCTATAGCTTTTTGGTCCTTGTGTGAAGGTCACTTGTTTGTCTATAACGAGTGATCTTTCTTTATATACCTTGATGAGATCTTTTTCTGGGGTATTAAAAAAGGTAGTCCAGATTTTTGAGATCAGTTGATTGCGCGTGATGTTAGGCTGACTGGTAAATAGGCTACCTGCTTTATCAGAAAGATTTGCAGGAAAATCTTCTACAAAAAAATTGAGGCCAATGCCGATATAAACATCTGTGATAACGCCTGTTTCAATAGAAGACTGCGCCTCTGTTAAAATACCAGCCAGCTTCTTTTTCCCAAGATAAATATCATTGACCCACTTGATTGAGACCGTTTGCTGAGTGAGCTCTTGAATGGCCTTGTAGATGCTGGCTGCTATCATCATGGTGTAGTTGGGCATGTTATGATAGTGAATATTAGGTTGAAGGTGTAGGGTCATATAGATGCCACCGGTCTTTGGAGCATAGAAAGGGCGTTCAAATCGCCCTCTTGCCCCAGTCTGACTAGGTGCAAGGTAGAGTGAAGGAGTATTGTCAGAAGCAGCTTTGGCATCATCTTGGGTAGAGGTTGAGTTTTCATTTAAATAGACGGCTAGGGAAGTCTTTGCTGCAATTTCCTCTGGGAGAAGGAGGTCGCCTTTGATGAGACGATAGCCCTTGTTTTTTTGAACCTCTATGGTGATTCCCTTTTCTTCTAGGGTTTTGACAGCCTTCCAGATGCTTGTTCTTGAAACTCCTAATGTTTTGGCTAGATCTTCGCCGCTGCTAAATTCACGTCGCTGGGATAAGAGGGTGTATAACTGTTGATAAGTTTTCATGTTAGAAGCTCCTCTTTTTATTTTCTCATCTATCATTGTATCATAATCCTTTAGGCTTACTGGATAAAGTAGGAGGGCTGCACGAGATCTCCTTCGCAAGATCTAGAGATTTATGATAGAATAAGGAGGTTAATTAGTCCCGAAAAGGTGGTTATCTAGTTTTCTGGGTAGCCAGTGCTTTGTAACTTTTTAACATTATATCAGTGATAGTGTTTATCACGAGACATTAAAAGGGGGACATATCTATGTCAGAACGTAAACTTTTCACGTCTGAGTCAGTATCTGAGGGACATCCAGATAAGATTGCTGATCAGATCTCCGATGCTATCTTAGATGCTATCTTATCTAAGGATCCAGATGCTCATGTCGCTGTTGAAACCGCTGTTTATACTGGATCTGTCCATGTTTTTGGTGAGATTTCGACGGATGCTTATGTGGATATCAATCGTGTCGTGCGTGATACGATTGCAGAGATTGGTTATAATAATGCGGAGTACGGCTTTGCAGCAGAATCAGTCGGTGTTCATCCTTCCTTGATTGAGCAGTCTCCTGATATTGCTCAAGGGGTTAATCAAGCCTTGGAAGCTCGTCAAGGAGCAGTTGATGAGCTTGATTTGATAGGTGCTGGTGATCAAGGGCTCATGTTTGGATTTGCGGTGAATGAAACGCCTGAGCTCATGCCTCTGCCTATTTCTCTGTCGCATAAGCTAGTCCATAAGCTAGCAGAGTTACGCAAATCTGGCTCACTTGATTACTTACGTCCAGATGCTAAATCTCAAGTAACGGTGGAATATGATGAGCAGGACAAGCCAGTACGAGTAGATACAGTGGTGATCTCTACTCAGCATGATCCGGAAGTTTCTAATGATCAGATTCATGAGGATATTATTAATCATGTGATTAAAGACGTGATCCCTGCGGATTATCTAGATGAACAGACTAAATTTTATATTAATCCAACTGGCCGCTTTGTTATCGGTGGACCACAGGGAGATTCTGGACTGACTGGCCGTAAGATTATCGTCGATACTTACGGTGGTTACGCTCGTCATGGTGGCGGTGCTTTTTCTGGAAAGGATGCAACCAAGGTTGATCGTTCAGCCTCCTATGCAGCTCGCTATATTGCTAAAAATATAGTTGCTGCTGGTTTAGCTGATAAGGCTGAGGTACAGTTAGCCTATGCTATTGGGGTGGCTCATCCGGTTTCAGTGCGGGTGGATACCTTTGGAACCTCTTCTGTCTCAGAAGCAGTGCTTGAAAAAGCTGTTCGCGACAACTTTGATTTACGCCCGGCTGGTATCATCAAGATGCTTGACCTTAAGCGTCCTATCTACCGACAGACAGCGGCTTATGGTCATATGGGGCGCACTGATATTGATCTTCCATGGGAAAGATTGGATAAGGTTGAGGCGCTTAAGACTGCTGTCAACTAAGAGTTATTGATTGTAAAGGTTTGAGCTATGCTCAAGCCTTTTTAGCTGCATTAACTGGAGCTTTTGAAGCCTTTTTTCATCTCCTTAGATGGATGTATAGTTTGTCAAGGGGCGTAAAGTTTGATATACTTATAAAGCTATTTATCAAGTATTATAGAAAGAAAATTTGGAATGAGAAAAATTGTCATTAATGGTGGGAAGCCACTTTCTGGTGAAGTGGCTGTTTCTGGCGCAAAAAACAGTGTGGTTGCTCTGATTCCAGCCACTATTCTTGCAGATGATATTGTGACTCTTGAGGGAGTTCCTGCTATCAGTGATGTGGATACTCTAATTGAGATTATGGAAATTATGGGAGCTAAAGTTGATCGTAAGGGAGAAACTTTAGTGATTGATCCTCGTGCTGTCAAGGATCAACCAATGCCTTTTGAGCAGACAGACAGTCTTAGAGCTTCTTATTATTTTTATGGTAGCTTATTAGGCCTGTTTGGACGAGCAGTTGTTGGTCTTCCCGGTGGATGTGATTTGGGTCCTCGTCCTATTGATCTACATCTCAAGGCTTTTGAGGCTATGGGAGCTAAGATGACAGAAGAATCCGATGCCATGCGTTTAGAGGCTGATGGCCACTCCATGAAGGGGGCTCATATTTATATGGATACTGTCAGTGTGGGGGCGACTATCAATACTATGCTGGCAGCTGTCAAAGCGACAGGACGAACTGTCATTGAGAATGCGGCACGTGAACCTGAAATTATCGATGTAGCGACTCTCTTAAATAATATGGGAGCTCATATTAGAGGAGCTGGGACTAATATTATTACCATAGATGGTGTTGAAAGATTGGGTGGGACTCATCATCAAGTCATTCCCGATCGTATCGAAGCTGGTACCTACATTGCGCTTGCAGCAGCAGCTGGTGAAGGGGTTCGTGTGAGTAATGTCCTTTATGAACATCTAGAGAGCTTTATCTCTAAGCTTGAAGAAATGGGTGTTCGTATGACTATTGAGGAAGATTCCATCTTTGTCGAAAAGCAAGGAAATCTTAAGGCTATTTCCATTCGTACCAGCCCTTATCCAGGATTTGCTACAGATTTACAACAGCCTTTGACACCTTTGTTGTTGATGGCTAGTGGTCAGGGTCATATTCAAGATAGCATTTACCCAGAGCGAGTGAGACATGTGGCCGAGCTTGAACGCATGGGTGCTAATATTTCAGTGATTGGTGGTCGCATTGTCTACAAAGGGCCAAATGAGTTAAAGGGTGTTAAAGTTAAGGCCTCTGATCTTAGGGCTGGGGCTGCTCTTGTTACGGCTGCTTTGTTGGCTAAAGGGCAAACGGAAATTACTAATATCGAATTTATCCTGCGTGGTTATTCCAATATCGTTGAAAAGCTCAGAAGACTCGGAGCTGATATTACTCTAGTTGAAGCTTAGATAGAAGAACTGGTTCAGAGACTGGATCAGTTTTTATTAATCAATTATCACAAAAGAAACCTTATGCATTTAAGGTAAGTAAAAATTAGATTTTTGACAAAGGGTTGATGAAAGCCTAGAATAGCTCTTGAATAAAAATAAAAGGAGATATGTTATGAAAGTATTTGTTATTGGTGCTAATGGGCGTGTTGCTAATCAGTTGTTGAAGCGCTTGGCAGAGAAGGGCCATGATGTTATAGCTGCCTTGAGAAGTCCTGAAAAATTAGAAGATATACCAGGTGTGACTAAGGTTGCCTTTGATCTACATGCAAAAGCTGATGCTATGGCAGATCAGCTGTCTGGTGTTGATGCTGTCTACTTCTTAGCCGGTTCGCGTGGTAAAGATCTTTTACAAACCGATGCTTTTGGAGCTGTTAAGACCATGCAAGCCGCTGAAAAAGTTGGTGTTAAGCGTTTTATCATGCTCAGTGCTATTTTGTCTACTGAACCTGAGAAATGGGATCAGGCTGGTGTCAATCAATTATCTGATTACTATGTTGCTAAATTCTTTGCGGATAACTATCTGATGCAAAGCACTCAGCTAGACTATACTATTCTCCAGCCAGGTGCCTTGGTAGAAAAGCCAGGTAAAGGGCTAGTGGATCTAGCACCGGCTGGTGTTGGCAGTATTAGTATTGAAGATGTCGTCAAAGTTTTGGCGATTGTTCTGGAGAGTGATAATACTGTCGGTAAATTAATTCCCCTAGTTGAAGGTGATACTGCTGCTGAGGAGGCTATCAAAGCTATATAAGAGAAGAAATCTTATATTATTTGATCATAAGTTTGATAGCCATAGTATTATTTTAGTAAGGAATCAGAAAATGTCTAATCAAAATTTTGAAGAGATTGTTTTTAACCGTCGTTCTATTCGTCAGTTTGATCCATCTGTTAAGATCAGTCAAGAAGAGATGCTTGAAATGATTGATCAGGCTGTAACAGCACCATCTGCTGTCAACATGCAACCTTGGCGCTTTATGGTCGTTGCTTCTCAGGAGGCAAAAGCTACTTTATCAGAGCTTTTGTATGGGAATCAGTTGCAAAATGATACATCGGCAGCTATGGTTTTAGTGTTTGGTGATAGGCAATGTCATAGCTATGCTGAGGACATTTATGATCAAGCTGTAGCTGAGGGTAAGATGCCTAGGGAGGTCCGTGATCGCCAACTTGCTACTATTGTTCCTATGTATGAAAACAAGACAGATCAAGAAATGGAAAGTACCGTAAAAATTGATGCTAGCTTAGCAGCCATGCAGTTTATGCTAGTAGCACGTGCACATGGTTACGATACTAATCCGATTGCAGGTTTCGATGCGGCTCATCTAGCTCAGGCTTTTGGTTGGGATCCAGATCGCTATGTTCCCGTGATGATTGTGGCTGTAGGTAAAGCAGCAGAAGCAGGTCATAATTCTGTTAGATTGTCTGCTGAACAGGTCACCGTATTTAAATAGTAGGTGAGAGGGCCTTTTTATGAAGATTTCTGTTTTAAACCTTGTTCCTTTACGGCAGGGACAAAATTATCGTGAAGCTATGGCTGATATGGTAACCATGGCTAAAAAGATTGAGGCATTGGGCTATGAGCGCCTCTGGATTGCCGAGCATCACAATATGAAGAGCGTGGGATCAAGTGCAACTGTCTTACTTATGCAGGAAGCTTTGTCAAAAACTACCAGTATTCGTGTCGGCTCTGGGGGGATCATGCTTCCTAATCACAGTCCTTATATTGTAGCTGAGCAATTTGGGACATTGGAGACCCTTTATCCGGGACGTGTTGATCTTGGTCTGGGACGAGCACCTGGGACTGATATGCAGACAGCGCGTGTCTTGCGGCGTTCTGATGATTTAAATCCGCATTTTTCAGAGGATTTAGAGGAGTTACAGGGCTATTTTAAGGATACCAATCCTGTATCGGCATATCCAGCTGCAGGTATTCAAGTGCCTTTTTATGTTCTTGGTTCAAGTACTGATAGTGCTTATTTAGCAGCTGAGAAGGGACTTCCTTATGCCTTTGCCTCGCATTTTGCTCCGGCTATGATGGAAGAGGCAGTAACCATTTATCGTCGTTATTTTAAGCCATCTGATGTTTTGGATGAACCTTACGTTATCATTGGTGCTAATGCTGTTTTAGCAGATAGTGATGATGAAGCACGGCAGTTAGCAACGACACAGTTGCAGTCCTTTTTATCTATTGTAACAGGACAGCCCAGTGGTTTGATGCCTCCTCTTGCTAATGAGGATGATGTTTGGAAAGACTATGTTCGAGCTTATAAGGTTCCCCACTTTGGACCAGTTGCTTTTGAACGTGAAGATGTCATTCATCGAGAAAAGATGATTGTTAAGCAGATGTCAAGAATTTCATTGGTAGGTCATACGGATACCGTTAAGCAGCAAATCCAGTCTCTTCAGTCGGCTGTTAATCCAGATGAGATCATTGTTAATAGCTATATTTATGATCAAGCAGCCCAGCTTCATTCTTTTGAACTCTTGAAATCAGTTATTGATGGTTTGTAATAGTATATGTTTCTCCCTTATGGACATCGAAGTAGTAGGGGAGTTGATGATGAGTTTTAACGACAAAGGAGATGTTATGTCAGTTAGACCAGCGATTATTGAGGATATAGCAGATCTTGAAGAACTGCTAAAGCAAGTGCTTAGGGTCCATCATGACGTTAGGCCAGATATTTTCTTAGCACAAGGGCAAAAATTTAGCTCCCAAGCACTTAGAAAGATGATTGAGGATGGTCAACCTATTTTTGTCTATACAGATAGTTCAGGACAAGTCTTAGCCCATCTTTTTTTGAGTATTGAAGAAGTCAGTAAATCACCTTTGGTGCCGAGAAAAACGCTTTTTATAGATGATTTGTGTGTCGCAAAAGAAGCTAGAGGACAAGGAATTGGTCACACCCTCTTACAATTTGCTAGAGACTATGCAAAAACGCAAGGCTGCTACAATCTTACGCTGCATGCTTGGAATGATAACCAGGAGGCTCTAAAATTTTATCAGAAGGAAGGGTTTAGAGCACAGGTAACAACGATGGAAGAAATTCTGTAAATTATAAAGAGTAGCCCTTACATAACTTTTTTAATTATGCTATCCTTGATATATAGCTAAAAAATCAAGGATAGCTAAGTGAGGCTTAGTAAGCCCTTGAAATATAACTAAATGGAGTTGTTATGCCTCGTAATTTTAAAGAAGCACTGATCTTTACCTGTTTGATGTGTGGATTCATGGTCTGTGGTATGAGTCTGTGGAACTTGATGGTTCTACATGTATCAGGAGTAGAGCCCTTTAAGTGGTCTCACTTTTTCCTCGGATTACTACCAGGATTTGCGGTAGCCTTTATCCTAGATATGGCTTTGGTTGGTCCGATTGCTAAGGGACTTGCGACTAAAATTCTTCATCATCTCAAAGCTCACGATAAGCGTTGGGCAAAGATTTTAGCTATTTCAGGGACTATGTGCCTATTTATGGTCAGTTTGATGTCTATCTACGGCTTGTTGGTTAATGGGCGTCCGCTGACAGCAGTGAACTATGGCCAAGCCTGGTTGACCAATATTGTCTGTGCCTTGCCGCTTAATTTTTTGGTAGCAGGTCCTATCTCTCGCTTCATTCTGAGTCATTTCCAAAAACCTTTACCAGGTGAAGATGTCATTGAAGATTTTGACAATGATGATGAGATTCCTACAATTATCTAAGTGTCTTGAAAAAACTCTAGTGAGTCAGAGCTGTCGTTGATTATCAGCTTTACTTGCTAGTTTTTTTAGTATTCGGGCTATTTGTAGTCTAAATTTAATCTGGTTGACTACTGCAAGCGGTTTAAGTATGGTAAAATGGTGGAATCAATAGAACTTTAGACTAGAAAGGGTAATGTTGGCCGTGTCTGATTTTGTAGCTGAGTTTCCTCAGTTTCTGATGATAAAGTTTATCGTAGTATCATCACTTTGGTCCTTATTTACTCATATCACGGGGATTAGACCTAAATTCTACCAAGGATTTCTTTTAGTAGGTGTTCATTTATTATTATCATTGTTGCTGACACCATTTGCCTTTATTGGTGGAGTTGGATCAGAAATGACGCTTGCTGGACTCTATTATCTTTTGCTCTTGTTTGTATTCGATCGTAAGAGTCCTTTTTTGGAGAAGCTATTTTTTGCCTTTTATCCTCCAGTCTTGTACGCTATTTTGTTTAACTTTATTGCACGGATGCTTTTTCCTTATCTGTTTGACATTAAGTTTGAAATTTTTAGGACCAACTTTGTCTGGTGCATGTCAATGTTGATCGTATTAAACTTGAGTGAGCGATTTTTACGGGAATTTTTTCAGGTTAATTACCTGGCCCTCAAGGAAAATATCTGGCTAGATAATAGGACTCGTCTTAATTTTTATTATTGCTTGACTGCAGTCATGGCTTATTTTGTCACTCAGCATCTCTTGAGCTTGGCGGAGGCTTTTCAGGTAGATCGCGTTCTATTTTTTCCTTTTTATCTTGCTTATAATGTGATTACTTTGCTTTATCTTGGGATTTTGTTTCAAATTTTGATCACGACGGATTATTACTCTCGTGAATATTTGAAAATGCTAAGGGAGCAAGAGCAGAAGCACTATCTGGAAAATCTAGAAAATTATAGCCATCAGCTGGAAGAACTCTATCGTTCTGTTCGAGCTTTTAGGCATGATTACAGCAATATCTTATTGAGTCTACGGACCAGTATCAATAGTGGGGATATTGGACAGGTGCGTCAAATTTTTGATGAAGTGTTTCGAAATAGTATTGTTGGTTTAGAGACCAAGGATTATCAAACCAAGTTGATCAATGTTACTGTTCCTGAATTGAAATCATTCCTTTATCTTAAGCTGAGTGAATATGATAATCAGAAGCGAAAATTTATCCTGGAGATTTCTGATTTGATTTTGGATTATGGGGTGACTAGTACAGTAGGCCTGATGGTTCTCTCGGAGATGTTTGATCGGCTTAAGGCTGTGGTAGATCGAGACCCTGATGCAGTCCTGGTCTTAAAGATTTCGGATGATGGTGAGTGTCAACTGATTAGTCTGGGCATTACTCCTTTTAAGTCACAGGACTTATCAGATTTGGATGAACTATCTTTGGAATCACGGAAAATGTTGAATCACTATCATGAGTTAGAATTTTATCAAGGGATGCATGGCCAGACCTTTGTGCAAGAAATACAAATTAGGAGAAAATCTGATTGATGGATTATTTGCCTTGTTTTTTATTCGCATGGACGATTTTCTGGGTAGGATGGTATGTTTTTACCTCAATTAGTAAGCTTACTCTGCCTTGGAAAAAGTTATTACCAGTATCGATACTTTCTTCAGCTATCATTTATTTATCTTTTGAGAGTGGGACGATTGCTGACTCTTTGCATCTACTCTTAATTGCCTTTTATTTCTTTAGGCATGAATCTAAGTGGAATTTGCTCTTCTATGCTTTTTATACCACAGTTATGGTGGAATGCTTACTTTGCCTCTCGTATGTGATCGTTTTTGGACTGAATACGGATGCTAATACTATTGTGATCAGTGCCCATCCTTATTATGAGCTTTTATTTGCGAATATGTTTGCCATCTTTGAATATTGGGCGATCAAAACGATCTTCAATCTGAATTTTAGGACGATGACAGATAGTAGCAATGCAAGTGTTAAGAAGTTTATTCGTCATGTGACGGTTTTCTTGATTATTGCTTATTATTTTATTGTGATGGTTTATCTGTTTCACTTTTTAGATCTTCATGTTTTTCCCTGGTTGGATAAGAATCGGATCAAGGTCATTTTAGGAAGTGTTTTCGGTGTAGCTATGTATCTATTTGGTTACAGCCGCTGGGTACGCCGCAATATGAATAAGGAAATCGAAAATGACCGTCTCATGCATATTAAAAATTTGGAGACCTATAATCGTCGTGTTGAGTCCCTCTACGATGAGCTGGGTGATTTTAAGCGTAACTATCAGAGCATTTTTGAGCAGTTAGCCAAAAGTATTGCCAATCGGGATATAAAGTCGACACAGCAGATTTATAATGATTTTCTGGGAGAGATCGATGATAAAACGCTGTCTAGTCGTGGAGATATTGGTAAGCTGTCTTCTATCCATATCTCTCCCATTAAGAGTATGATTTCGTCAAAAATTGTAGTCGCTCAAGATGCTGGTCTAGAAGTATCGATTGAGGCACCAGATGAGATTGAATCCATTTCCATGAATGTAATTGATCTTGTGACCTTGATTGGAATTCTATGCGATAATGCTATAGAAGGGGCTGTAGAATCTGAGGAAAAAACATTGGGGGTTGCTCTTTTCACAGTTGGAAATCAGCATTTCTTTGTGGTAGAAAATTCTACCAAGGAAGAGCAAATTCCTATCAGCATGATATTTGAGGAAGGCTATTCTTCAAAAGGGCCTAATAGAGGTATTGGTCTATCGAATGTTGAACGTATTATTTCTAAGTATGATAATGTTAGCCTGTCTACTGTTTCAGAGGATTATCTCTTTCGTCAAACCCTATCTATTACTGAGCCGAAATCAAATTAAAAGAGCCTCAGGCTCTTTTAATTTGAAGTGGCTTGAAGTGATTTTGCTCCTATGACTGTTTTTATGAGCATGAGTAGGTATCCTGCTAAGATATAAAAGGTAGCTAAGATAAGGGCAAAAGTAAGTACATATGCCCATCCCTTATGCTGAACATCTAGAAAGAAATAAGGAAAGGGGCTACTATCAGCTCCTGGTACTTGGAGTTTAAAGATTAGGCCATTGATAATCGAGAAAAAGGCGTAAAAAATTGGTAGAATTGCCCATTTAAAGGGATCAGTTAGGCGGTAGCTGCTTCTCTTATCAAGGATCAATGTATCTAGAATCATAGCTAGAGGTGCGATATAGTGGACCAAGAAATTCTTAAGATTCCAATAGTCGTGATGGCTTACCAATGGGGCCAGGAGAAAATGATAGACTAAAAATGTTAAGGCGATAGCAAGAGTAATACCTGCCTTGTAGCGTAAGAGAAGAGGGTGATGGTTGATACTTTCCCTACGAGATTCATAGTAGACAAAATAGAAAAAACTCATGAAGACTAGGATATTGGAAAGGACAGTGTAATAGAGGAGCATACCAGGACCACTTTCATAGAGCTGAAGACTCACTCCGGTTAGACCGACTAATCCCATGAGTAAGCGGTAAAATTGTGTTTTTGACATATTTTTCCTTTTCTAGAGTATTATTATGACTTCCATCATATCATAAAGCCTGTATAGATGACTTGCCTTGTGATTATAAGATGATAAATCATATGCTTGCTGATCCTTGGCTTAAGGCTTTCTCTTTGCTGGAGACGAGAAGCAGACAGGATTTTTTCAAGTAGATGTGCTATATTAGTACATCATAGGGGGAGAAGAGCAGATGGGAACGATTCTTGATTTTGTTAGCATATTTGGTGAGAGATCTTTTGAGGATCATCCCTTATCCCTTGTAGATATGGCGGTGATCAATGAGCTGAGTTACTTGCCCTTAGGAGAGATAGAAGAAGCAAAAGAGCAAAGAGATGGGTATTTAGTCAAAGACGCATTGGTGTCTTTGCAGGCACAAGATAAACTATCCTATACTTACACTAGAAATAAAAGTCGTGTTAGCTTGCTTGAAGCTGTTGCCCAGTCTTTTCGCTATCGGAGCTTGAGATTTTCTCAATATGTCAGTGTGATCGATACTGTTTATGAGAAACAATTTGCTGCTGTTCTTTTTACTCTTCCTGAGCTAAACTATCGTCAGGTGTGCTTTCGGGGAACAGATGAGAGTTTTATTGGTTGGAAAGAAGACTTCAAAATGACTTATATGAGCGAAATTCCAGCTCAAAGGCAGGCAGAGTCTTATTTAAGGGAGATTCTGAATTTGTATCCTGAAGATTCCTTTATCCTGTCTGGCCACTCCAAGGGTGGTAATCTGGCTCTTTTTGCGGCAGCTCAGCTAGATCCTGCTCTTCAGAAACGTTTGCCTTATCTCTTGCTGTTGGATGCACCGGGACTTCATGACCGTCTTTTGACGAGTCCTGGTTATGATCGTATCCGTCATAAGATTTGTGCGCTGCGTCCCAAGGATTCTGTTGTAGGGAGTATGTTAGGAAATGATGTGGCTGGCATTTTTTTGGAGAGTAGAGGGTTAGGTATCTCACAGCATAATGTTATGTCTTGGGATGTTGAGGAAGGTAATTTTGTCTTGGCTGCTGGTGGTCAGAGTGAATGGAGTCATGCTCTTGAAGTCACTTTCAGCCAGTGGACACAGAGTCTCGGTAAGCAAGAGCTCAAGATTTATTTTGATACTGTTTTTGATTTATTTTTAGAAAATGATCTAGAGACTATCGATGATTTTCAGGCAAATTTTTTTAAAAATGTGGCAACCATTCTTAATAGCTTAGGAGAACTTTCAGAAGATAAGCGCCGTATCTTGACTCAATCCACTATCAAATTGATTAATATTTTCCTAAAATCTCGTGCTGATCAATTTGACTTACCCAAATTGCCTGATTTTGATAGTTGGCGCATGTTTTAACGGCTAAAGATCAACATTAGGTTGTGTGTTATAATATTGGCATTACTAAAGATGTAAAATAGGAGTAAGCATGAATATCAAGAAGGTGAGTGAATTGACCGGTATGAGTGCCGATACTATTCGCTATTATGAAAAAATAGGGATACTGCCTCATATCAAGCGCAACCGAGCTGGCGTTCGAGAGTTTAGTGAGCATGATATTGAGATTATTCACTTTATACTTTATTTTAAAAAAGCAGGATTTAGTGTTGATGCTCTCATTGAGTATGTCAGTCTGCTTCAAGCGGGGGATCATACTATTGAGGAGCGCTTAGCTCTTTTGATTGATCAAAGAAGGGCACTTCAAAAGCGGATAGATGACCTTCACGAAGCCATGGAGCATCTTAACTATAAGATTGATCATTATGAAAATACAATATTGCCAAGAGAATATGAGCTTTTTGAGAGAGAAAAAAATATAAAAGATTAGGCTAGTTTACTTAATGATAAAGACAGGGTGTTATGTCTGAAGTAAAAAAATATTTTCAATAGATTTAAAAAAAGTATTGACAGGTCATAAAAGAAGTCGTAGAATATTGGCATATCAGAAAAGTACCTTTTGAAAGTTTTCAGGGAGTCTGTGGTGATTGTGAACAGATAGCGGACATGGGGGAAATTGGGCTGATAGTTCGTATGGAAATAAGCAATAGTTTTCAGGTTGGCACCCCTTACCGTGCAGCTCCTTGTTAGAGGAGTTAGAGATAGCAGAAATGCTTTGATAGTATTTTATCTGCTAAATGAGGTGGCACCGCGTTATCTTAGATATCGTCCTCACATCCTTTTGGGATGTGAGGTTTTTTATTTCCAGAAAATCGAAATGATATGGGTGTGCACCCCTTATCGTGCAGCTCCTTGTTAGAGGAGTTAGAGATGGCAGAAATGTTTTGATAGTATTTTATCTGCTAAATGAGGTGGCACCGCGTTATCTTAGATATCGCCCTCACATTCCTTAGGGAGTGTGGGGGCTTTTTGTTTACTAAATGGCAGATTGATCTGTGTCTGATAGTTATAGAGATATAGGAGGAGAAATGATATGAGAAGGATTTTACCGGCTGATACCCTCACACCAATTTTGGCTTATATGAGGGTTCATGGGGAGCACAAGGTGATCTTGGAGTCTATCCCACGTGAAAAGGAGACAGCCCGCTTTTCCATTGTTGCTTATAATCCTGTCTATGAGATTACTTATGATAAGGGTAAGCTGCTTAATAATGGCCGTATTATCGAGCAGGATCCATTGGATTATTTGGATGGTCTGACGGTAAAAGGCCATGCTAATGACCTTCCTTTTGCTGGCGGCGCTATTGGGTTTGTGGGTTATGACATGGTCAGTCTTTACGAAAATATTGGATCTATTCCTGAGGATACCATTGGGACGCCAGATATGCATTTCTTTGTCTATGAATCTTATATGATTTTTGATCATAAGACAGAGAAGGTTCACATTGTGGAGGATAATTGCTACAGCTATAGAAGCATGGAAGATCAAAGTCAGGCCATGCAGGCGGTCCTGACGGATTTACAGACGCCAAGGAGTGATGAGCTCGCTGCACTTGATATTGAGCCTTTGCATTTTACTAATCATATTCAAAAGGAGCAATTTGAGAGGATGGCTCAAGCCGCTCGTGATCTCATTCGTCAAGGTGATATGTTCCAATGTGTGCTTAGTCAGCGTTTCTCGGCAGACGTTAATGGTGATCCCTTTGATTATTACCGCAACTTGCGCGTGACCAATCCTTCCAATTATCTTTATTATTTTGATTTTGGTTCCTACCAAGTCATTGGTGCTAGTCCTGAAAGTCTGGTGTCGGTTAAGGACGGGACTGTGACGACGAATCCTATTGCTGGAACTCGACCACGTGGTCACAAGGAACAAGAAGATATTGCCTTGGCTAAGGAATTGGCTACAGATAGCAAAGAAATGTCAGAGCACCGTATGTTAGTTGACTTGGGGCGAAATGATATTGGTAAGATTGCACGTGTCGGCAGTGTCTGCATTACTAAACTAATGGAAGTAGAATATTTTCGCTATGTTATGCATCTGACTAGTGTCGTCAAGGGTGAACTATTGCCAGGACTGACAGCTATAGATGCTCTCAAATCAACCTTACCAGCTGGTACAGTATCAGGAGCCCCGAAAATTCGTGCTATGACCCGCATTTACGAACTGGAAAGTGAAAAACGAGGGATTTATTCAGGAGCTATCGGTTATTTGTCTGCTTCGGGGAATATGGATTTTGCGATTGCGATTCGCACCATGATTCTAAAAAATCATAAGGCCTATGTCCAAGCTGGGGCAGGCATTGTTTATGATAGTATACCGGAAAATGAATTTTATGAGACGATTAATAAGGCTAAAGCGATGACTAGAATTGGAGATTACTAATGATTTTATTAATGGATAATTATGACTCGTTTACCTATAACTTGGCTCAATACCTAGGAGCATTTGATCAAGTGGAGGTGGTCAGAAACGATGCAGCTGATATAGAAACAAGGGTAATAGCTGCAGATGGTGTGGTCTTTTCACCGGGTCCAGGATGGCCAGCAGATGCAGGGCAGATGGAGAGAATCATTGCTAAGTATGCTAATTGCAAACCCATGTTAGGCATTTGTCTTGGTCATCAAGCCATAGCAGAAGTTTTTGGCGGGAGGCTTCGGTTAGCACAAGAGGTTATGCATGGTAAGCAAAGTCAAATGAATCTTCAAGCTCAAAGCCCAATCTTTCAGGGAATGGAAGCAGAGATGCCTATCATGCGCTATCATTCGATTGTGGTCGATCAGCTGCCAGACGATTTCCTAGCTCTTGCTAGGACAAGCGATGATGGGGAGCTTATGGCTATGCAGCATCGCAGCCTCCCTATTTATGGCCTGCAATATCATCCAGAAAGCATCGGAACGCCGGACGGTCTAAAGATGATTGAAAATTTTGTCACTATTGTAAATAATCAAAAGAAAGGATAAGCTATGTCAAAACTTACAGAAATGTACCTCAACCTCAGTCACCATAAGGATCTCTCACAAATGGTAGTCAGGGACTTATTTACAGATATTCTTCAGGGAAGACTCACTGAAAGTCAGATCGCAGCCTTTCTGATGGGGCTCAGTGTCAAAGGAGAGACCAGTGATGAGATTACTGGGATTGTTCAAGCGCTCAAGGCACATGCTCTTGTCCTGCCTGAATCTTTTACTGATGCCATGTGCAACTGTGGTACTGGCGGAGATCGGTCTTATAGCTTTAATATTTCAACGACAGTGGCTTTTGTCCTAGCCGCTGGTGGGATCCGACTTGCTAAGGCAGGTAACCGCTCTATTTCATCATGCTCTGGGTCGGCAGATGTCCTTGAAGCTCTAGGTATTAATATAGCAGCTAGTCCTGAGACTTTAGCTAGAGCGCTGGATCAGGTAGGGATAGCCTTTATTTTTGCTCAGAGTGTCCATCCAGCCATGCGCTTTATTGGTCCGGCTAGGCAAGCGCTTGGTATTCCAACGGTTATGAATATCGTAGGCCCTTTGGCTAATCCTCTTGATCTAGAGACTCAGATGATGGGGATTTATCGGGTTGAGCTTCAAGAGATCGCTGTAGAAGTTATGCAGAAGTTGGGCCGTAGCAGAGCTTTAGCTATTACAGGTCCCGATCAGATGGATGAGGCTGCTCTTTATGGGACTAATACTTATACTCTTTTAGATAAGGGCACGATCAGTAGAGGGCAGTTTACCTATAAGGACTTAGGTATGCCAAAGGTTGAACTATCGGATATTCGTGGAGGAGATGCTCAGGAAAATGCTCAAATTCTTCTCAGTGTGCTTAAGGGTGAGCCAAGTCCTTATTTAGAAACCACTGTTCTTAATGCTGGTCTTGGCTTTTATGCAAATGGGAAGACTGATAGTATCGCATCTGGTATTGCCCTTGCTCGGCAAGTGATTGCAGAGGGCAAGGCGCTGGAAAAACTTAGTCAACTTCAGGAGGTTCAACAATGAGTCAAACCTTTCTTCCAAAAATTCTAGAACAAAAAGCTCGTGAAGTTGCTCAGATGACAGTCGAAGAAGTAGGCACGCTTCGTTCAACTTATTCCTTGTATGAATTTTTAAAGAAGCATAGTAAGCGGGTTCAAATTATTTCTGAGGTAAAGAAAGCTAGCCCGAGTTTAGGGGATATTAACTTAGCTGTTAATATTGTTGATCAGGCTAAAATCTATGAAAATGCTGGGGCAGCTATGATCTCAGTATTGACAGATCCTTCTTTCTTTAAAGGAGATATAGCTGATTTATGTGAGATCTCTAGGAGCGTAACTATTCCGACCCTAGCCAAAGACTTCATCATTGATGAAAAGCAAATTATCCGCAGTCGTAATGCAGGAGCGACGGTCATTCTTTTAATTGTAGCAGCGCTTAGCAAGGAACGCTTGAGCCAACTTTATCACTATGCCAGGTCTCTTGGTCTTGAAGTTTTAGTAGAAACTCACAATGAAACGGAGTTAGCCCTTGCGCATGAGCTTGGTGCTCAGCTTATCGGTGTCAATAATCGTGATCTAGTAACATTCGATGTCACCATTGAGACGACTAAGCATATGGCTAGAGACTTTAAAACCGATCCTGTTTATATCTCTGAGTCAGGTTTCTTTACGCCTCAAGATGTAGCTCAGGTTGCCCCCTTTGTCCATGCTGTTTTGGTGGGAACCGCATTGATGACATCAGGGGATGTTGCAAGAACGTTGAGGGAGTTGCAAATTGACAAAGGTTAAAATCTGTGGCTTGTCCACTCCAGAGTCTGTTGCTTGCGCTGTCCATGCCGGAGCAGACTATATCGGCTTTGTTTTTGCCAAGAGTAAACGTCAGGTTACTTTGGATCAGGCCCATCAACTGGCAAAAGAAATCCCTCCCACTATCAAGAAAGTCGGTGTTTTTGTTAGTCCTAGCCTAGAGGAGTTGCAATCTGCTATCAGTCAAGTGCCGCTAGATCTAGTTCAAATTCACGGCGTCTTTGATCCAAGTTTTGCTGAGGCTATTACTTGTCCGATTATTAGAGCTATAGCTATCGAGAAGGGACAAAATCCTCAATATCAGTTGGGAGCTGACTACCTGCTTTTTGACGCTCCAGTTGCTGGATCTGGTCAGAGATTTGATTGGCAGTCTTTGGACATAGCTCATTTAAAACAGCCATTCTTTATAGCAGGAGGACTGAATATCGACAATGTTGCAAGTGCTATCCGGTATTTTCATCCTTATGCTGTTGATGTATCAACCGGTGTAGAAACGGATGGCCAGAAAGATTTAGATAAGATAAAACGATTTATAGAAAGTGTGAAACAATGACTTATCAAGGACCAGATACTAAGGGATTCTTTGGATCTTATGGAGGACAATTCGTCCCAGAAACGCTTATGACTGCTATTATTGAGCTTGAAGCAGCTTATCGGGAGGCTCAAAAAGATCCTTCTTTTCAAGCGGAGCTCGATTCCCTTTTGAAGGATTATGTTGGTCGGGAGACTCCGCTTTATTACGCTGAGCGCTTGAGTCAGCATATTGGTGGTGCTAAAATCTATCTCAAACGTGAAGATCTCAACCATACAGGAGCTCATAAAATTAATAATGCTCTTGGACAAATTCTTCTTGCTAAGCGTATGGGTAAAAGCAAGATCATTGCAGAGACGGGAGCTGGTCAACATGGTGTTGCAACAGCTACAGCTGCAGCTCTTTTCAATATGGAATGTACGATTTATATGGGAGAAGAAGATGTCAAGCGTCAATCTCTGAATGTTTTTCGTATGGAATTACTGGGGGCTAAGGTCCATGCTGTCAAGGATGGTTCACGAGTACTGAAAGATGCAGTAAATGCAGCGCTGCGTGCTTGGGTTGCTCAAATTGAGGATACTCACTATGTTATGGGATCTGCTCTTGGTCCGGCTCCCTTCCCAGAAATCGTCCGTGATTTTCAGTCAGTCATCGGCCGTGAAGCTAAGCAACAATTTGCAGCTATTTCTAATGGTCAACTGCCAGATGCTGTTATGGCCTGTATCGGAGGAGGATCTAATGCCATTGGTCTCTTTTACCCCTTTGTTGATGATGAATCAGTTGCCATGTATGGTGCAGAAGCAGCAGGACTGGGTCTGAATACAGAGCACCATGCAGCTACTTTTGCCAAGGGGCGTCCAGGCATTCTTCACGGTGCTCTTATAGATGTCCTTCAAGATGCGCATGGTCAGATTATGGAGGCTTTCTCTATTTCAGCAGGTCTTGACTATCCTGGTATTGGGCCAGAACACTCCCACTTTAAAGAACTGGGCCGTGCTAGCTACCATGCTATCACAGATCAAGAAGCCTTAGAAGCTTTCCAGCTCCTCTCTCGTTTGGAGGGAATCATACCTGCTCTTGAGTCGAGCCATGCTATTGCCTTGGTTCAAAAGATCGCTAAAGAAATGTCACCTGATCAATCCATCATTGTTTGTCTATCAGGGCGTGGGGACAAGGATGTTGTTCAAGTTAAAGAGCGCTTAGAAAAAGAAAATTAAAGGAGGTAAGGTAGATGATCAAGACCTTAACACAGAGTTTAGAAGCGATCAAGGCAGCAAAAAAAGGTATTTTTATCCCCTATATCATGGCTGGTGACCATGAGCGAGGTCTAGATGGTCTTTTAGAAACCGTCAGTTTTTTGGAAGATAACGGAGCTTCAGCTATCGAGATTGGCATTCCATGGTCTGATCCGGTTGCGGATGGTCCTGTTATTGAATCAGCGGGGCAACGCAGCCTGTCTAAGGGAACGACACTGACAGCAGTGTTAGAAATGCTCAAAGGGAAGAAGACTCAAGTTCCTCTAGTTATGATGACTTATTTTAATCCTGTTTACCAATATGGGATTGAGCGTTTTGTCCAAGATTTGGAGGATACCCCTGTCAAGGGTCTCATCATTCCTGATCTTCCTCATGAAAATGAAGACATGGTTAAGCCTTATTTGCAGGGGACAGATGTTGCGCTTATCCCTCTTGTCAGTCTAACAACTGGGGAAGAACGTCAAAAGTTGCTGCTGACAGGTGCTGAGGGCTTTGTTTATGCTGTGGCCATCAATGGGGTTACTGGTAAGACAGGTCTTTATAGAGATGATCTGGATAGTCATCTAAAACGTCTCTGCCAGCTAGCTAATATTCCAGTTCTGGTGGGGTTTGGTGTTTCTAGTACAGACGATATTGACCGTTTTAATGCAGTATCTGATGGCGTTATTGTTGGTAGTAAGATTGTCGATGAGATGAACAAGCGAAAAATGGCTGATATTGCTAAGTTTGTGCAATATGGTAGTCAGCTGGAGAAATGAAACTTTTTAAGTAATATAAGTTTGAAAATACTAAAAGTACTTGCAAAAAATAATATTTCTTATATAATTTTTAAAGGGTAGAGATAGTTATGATTATTTTAAGGAATTGATAATTGAGCTAACTAATTTGATTAGTATGACTAGTTAGCCTATGGATAAAGATAAGTGAGGGGGAGCTGTCGACTTCCTCTCATATCTTAACGAGCAAACTTATAGAAAGAGATAAGGTATGACACAAGAAGAATGGTCAGAGCAGTTTAATGCTCTCAATGGTCGTTATCCAACAGCTGATGAATTACAATTTGGACTGGCACAAGGTTTCTATACGGATAATTCTATGGCAGCTGAGTCTTCAACTTCGAGCCAATCAGCTGACTTTAGTCAAAGCCCGCAACCAGGTGCTGCGGCGATTTCAGCACAGCTCCCAACTGCTGAGCAATGGGTGCAAGAATTTTTCGAGCGCAATGGCCGCCAAGCGACTGAGCAGGAATTTCAAGAAGCCTATCAGCAAGGCTTATTTCAATCAAATAGCCCTAAAAAAACTTTCAATGCGAAACTCTTTTACCAACTGCTTGCTATTGCAGCTTTGGTTGTTTTAGCGATTGCTGCAGCTTATCATGGGATGTCCTATGATAAGGATGATCCAAAGTTTGAAACCCTTTATCGTAATCAATATTGGTTGCTTGCTCAAGGAGGCCTTTTTGCCATCTTCTGGAATGCCTTACAATTTTATAGGCAATATGGCTTGAGTCAAGTTTATGATAGTGCTACTCAGAGCTTTTTGGAATCAGCACGTCGGACGTGGTTAATCAGAACTGGGTTTATTCTTGCCTTGGTTTATTTCTTTATGCACCTTGTTTTAGCCTATGTGGATGTGACAATAGCTCATTCTGGTTACGAGAATTCGATTTATCAGTTCTTTAATGCAGGTTTTGATAATCAATCCTTCATAACCATTGTTATGTCAGTCTTTATCCTCGTTATGATGGCCATGCTCTCTTCACGTTGGGAGCAGGTTCGCTTAACCAAAGCACAGCTTGCTTCTCCTTCTAAATTGTCTTTCCTAAAACGTCTCAATATTTGGTGGTCTCTTGGGATGGCAGGAGCAGTGATCTTTCTCTTTCTTCTTACGGTAAATATCTATAATTATGTAACCTTGAGCGGTGAATGGCAGCCAAAAAATACAGAGCTTTTTGAAGATCTTGATGTTGATGATACTTATCTTCATATTGAGGGTAAGAAAATTCATGGTTACATTGTCGATGATGATTATGATTCTGATGACTATAAAGAAGATAGTGACGATGACTCTGATTCCGATTATGACTCTGACTATGATTCAGATTATGATTATGATTATGATGATGACTACGATTCAGATTATGATTACGATGATGACTATGATTCTGATTACGACTCTGATTCTGATTCCGATTACGATTACGATTCTGATAACTTACCTTATTTTAATTACGACTATATCGACGGCAATATCTCAATATCTGATAAACGTATTCGACAAAAGAGAGATAAAGGCAGTGGGTATGAAGCCTATTACACAGCTAGTAAGGAGAAAATTACTTATCGCAAAGTTGATGGAAAGTTAAAGATTAAAATTGGTGATCAACTTACAGCGACCTATAGCAAAAAACGAGATCTTTTCCATCTCTTCTAGCTTTAGGGTTCAAAAGGCTGGGGAATTCCCTAGTCTTTTTTGCATTAGAGGTGCTTTCTGTAAAGTCTATGTTATAATAACGAGGACACCATTGGTAAGAAGAGGAAAACTATGTCAGAAGATATGATTGATGTGGAACACTATCATCAGTTGGCTTTACAAAAGCAAAAAGAGCATCGCAAATTTTTAGAGCGTTTGCGCAAAAAACCACCAAAACATTTGGATAAATTGACCAAACGTTTACATGAAGAGGTTTTTGAAGAGATTGATTGCACCAAGTGCGCTAACTGTTGTAAGGCCTTGGGACCTGATTTAACAGAGCAAGATATCATACGTATGTCAAAGCTCTTTCGTATGAAATTACAGACTTTTGAGTCTACTTACTTACGTATCGATGAAGATGGCGATAAGGTCTTTCAAGGGATGCCCTGTCCTTTTCTAGGCGGAGATAATCTGTGCAGTGTTTATGATTCTCGTCCCAAGGCCTGCGCTGCCTTTCCTCATACGGATCGAAAGAAATTTTATCAAATTAATCATTTGACACTTAAGAATACTTTGATTTGTCCGGCTGCCTATCTTTTTGTTGAGAAGCTTCGCCAGGAATTGGAGTAGAGCGGTGCTTATCAGACATTCGTGCTTTTATTTAGCAGAACGTCTATGCTTAATCTGATTTTGAATATAGTTATTGGTCGCTATTGGGGTGGTAGATTGTCAGTTGAGGTTGTTTGTCAGGAGCCTTATCATTTGGAGGAAATATATGGAAAATTTTGATATCAGGAAGTTGCAGTGGACTAGAGAGCCCAAGAGCTACACGATTTCTCCGGAGGAAATTACTATTACAACTCAACCTTGTACAGATCTTTGGCAAAAGACCTATTACCATTTTGTTAATGATACAGCCCCGGTACTACAGATGAGGACTGACGAATTGTACTTTTCCTTTACGGTCAAAACGGAGTTTTGGGATAGTCGGCAGCGCTTCGACCAGTGTGGGATTGTTCTTTATCAAGATTCTGAAAATTGGCTCAAGGGTTCTATTGAGTATGAGAATGAGGTCTACGGACATTTAGGGTCTGTTGTCACTAATCATGGTTATTCTGACTGGGCAACGAGGGAAATCTCAACCAAGAATAAGTATATGTGGTATCGGTTGAGTCGACGTGGTAGCGATTATTGTATTGAGAGCTCTTTGGATGGTGTGAGATTTGAGCAAATGCGCATCTGTCACTTACATGCAGGTGATGGTCGTGTCCGTTTTGGTGTCTATGCTTGTTCACCGGAAAATTCTAGTTTTACTGCTAGATTTACCCATTTCCATTTAGGAGAATGTCAATGGAAAGCACATGATGGTCAACAGCCTGATTGAAAATTATAAAAACACTTCTGATCCTAGGTTACTAGATGCTAGCAGAAGTGTTTTTTACTATCTTCTTTATAGGTAGGCTTTTACGTTATGACACATTTGTATTAATTGATAGCCGAGTAATTGTTTTTGTAGGAGTGGTAAGATTGCTTTTATGGAAGAAGTGGGGGAGTGTGTTGGGAGAGCATTTCAGAAGTGAAGATCATTGACAATTTTAGCATGTTATTTTACTATTTAATTGAATAATATAGGAGTCAATAATATGCAGGAAACAATTAATCATTATAAAACTAATCTATACAAGGCTTTATCTCATTTGACCAAAGGACTGGGTAGTGAGAAGCGGATTGAAATTTTAAATATATTATCACAAGGCCCTAAATCGGTAGAGGGGATTGCACAAGCAACTGGCCTTTCGGTTGCCAATACGTCACGCCATCTTCAAGTGCTAAAAGACAGTCATTTAGTAGTGACGCACCGCAATGGAAATTATATTCGTTATAGTTTGGCTTCAGAAAAAGTGGCTCAGCTTATCCTTTTAATGTTTGATGTAGGTGAGGAGCAGCTTGCTGAAGTTCGTGCTATTGAGGAAGATTATGATCAAGCGGCTGGAGTTAGCCAACTAACTTTGGACAAGGCAGTGGAGATGTCTGAGCAGGCAGATGTTGTCTTGGTTGATCTTCGACCAGCTGAGGAGTTTGAAGCTGGGCATCTGCCACGAGCGCTGAATCTACCGATTGATGAGTTTGCTCAGAGAAAAGCGAAGCTGCCAAAAGATAAAAAAATTATCCTCTACTGTCGTGGTCGTCAGTGTGGTTACGCTAATCTGGCTGCCCAAGACTTACAGAACATGGGCTATCAAACTTTTAGCCTTAATCGAAGTTTTGCAGATTGGAAATGGGGCACAGGTTTAGCCATCAAATAAGTCAATGTAAAAAGTAGTTTGCCAAAAGGTCAACTACTTTTTTTAGTACAGTTGAGCAAAACAGTTGACCTTTTATTGGAATATGCTATAATTCAATTATTCAATTAAATGATTGAATATAAAAACGCTATTATTTTTTAAAAACTCTATTCAACAAAATAGTTGAATAGAGTGGAGGAGGCTATTATGACAAAACAACTAACAACTGAAACTTTTGCACAAGAAATCCAAGCTGGTGTCACATTGGTAGATTTTGGTGCGACCTGGTGCCCACCATGTAAGATGATTGAGCCAGTCGTAGAAGAGTTAGCGCAGGAATTTGACGGAAAAGCCAGCGTGACTAAGGTTGACGTCGATCAATCACCTGAGCTAGCCCAATTGTTCAATGTTCGTTCCATCCCTACCCTTATTTTCTTTAAAGATGGAAAGCCGGTCGATGCAACAATCGGTGTTCAATCTAAAAAAGTTCTGGCCGATAAGTTGGCCAGTCAATTATAGGAGAAAGCTATGTACGATGCGATTATTATTGGATCAGGCCCTGCCGGATACACGGCAGGGATTTATCTGAGCCGTTCTGGTTTAAAGAATCGATTAATTTCAGGGTATTCTCAGGGAGGTCAGTTGACAACGACAACTCTAGTTGAAAATTACCCTGGTTTTAAAGAAGGTGTAGATGGTAATGAACTTGTTGAAAGCATGCGCCAACAAGCCGAGCAATTTGGGACTGAAATGACCTTTGGTTTGGTTGAAAATATTGAAGGAGACGTTTCCCCATTTACCATTCATCTGGATAATGGAGAGGCCCTTCAAACCAAAGCGGTCATTATTGCGACAGGTTCCAGTGCTAAGTACCTAGGAATTCCTGGCGAAGAAGAAGTGATTGGAAAGGGTGTCAGTGCTTGTGCGACCTGTGATGCCTTCTTTTATAAAGAACGCGAAATTGTCGTGGTCGGTGGAGGTGATGTTGCCATGGAAGAGGCGATCTTTCTAACCAAGTTTGCTTCCAAGGTGACCCTTGTGCATCGTCGAAAAGAGTTAAGAGCATCAGATATTATGGTTCAGCGGGCAAAAGCCAATGATAAGATTGATTGGATGCTCAACTACACCCCGCTTGAGGTCCAGTCAGACATGCTAGGTATGACTGGACTTGATCTCAAAGATAACGAGACGGGAGAAGTGGTTCACCTTAAGGCAGATGGTTTGTTTGTAGCTATCGGTCATCATCCGAATACCGAGTTTTTACGGGGGAAGCTCGCCTTGGATGATAAGGGCTATATCAAAACAGAACCAGGAAATTCAAAGACAACAGTAGAAGGTATTTATGCAGCAGGTGATGTCCAAGATCCTAAGTATCAACAGGCGGTAACAGCAGCTGCTAGTGGTGCCATTGCTGCTCTAGATGTTTTGGAGTATCTCAACCAATGACTCAAGATAGTATCACATCAACTTTGGAATTAAAAGAACTTGTCTCAGCGACAGCTCGTCTTGCGCTCTTAGTCTCTGCCAATCAGTGCAGTCTCTCTCCCTTAGGGCAAAGAGCCTTGATGAAAGAAGCAAGAGACCGTAATCTCCCTCTTTATCAAGTAGATATATTTCAAGTCCCTAGACTGATTTCCTTATACGGACTAAATCCAAACCAAATCAGTTTACTCATCTTTGAGCAGGGTCAGTTGGTGGCAAAGGAGGTTGCCTAGTATGGCTAGAAAAGCACTCAAGCAAGCTAAGAAAAAGAAATTCGCTGTACAAGAGTACAGCCGTTGCCAATCCTGTGGGAGACCGCATGCTGTCTACCGCAAGTTTCAACTCTGTCGGATTTGCCTACGTAGCAATGCTTATAAAGGAATGATTCCAGGATTGAAAAAAGCATCTTGGTAACAAGAAAGGAATTATCAATGGAAATTAGTTACTGGTCCGATATTGCCTGCCCATTTTGTTATATCGGTGCAGCTCGTATGAAACGGGCGATGAGAGAAGTGGGATTAGATCCCTATGATTTGGAAATGAAGGCCTTTCAATTAGATCCCAATGCGCCTTTAGAAACTGACGAAACCATGCAAAGCCAATTTGCGGCCAGCCACGGGATGACCCAGGAGCAAGCCAAATTGCAATTTGAGCACATGGCTGCTATGGGTGAGGAGGAAGGCTTGCACCTAGATGTTGCTGGTGCTATTCCAACCAATACCTTCTCAGCCCACCGTTTAGTCAAATGGGCGCGCAAACGCTTGTCTAAGGAAGACCACCAAGGCTTGATCATGAAGCTCTACCAGCTCTATTTTGTAGATCATGTCTCAATCGCTGATAAGGAAGTCCTTGTCTCTGCTGCGACAGCAGTCGGTCTGCCAGCTGATGAGGTTTCAACTTTTTTAGATGGAACAGAGTTTTCAAGTGACGTGAAACAAGATATTCTTGAAGCTCACCAATCAGGTGTGCAAGGAGCACCCTTCTTTGTGATTAACCAGAAATATGGTATTTCCGGTGCTCAGCCCTATGACTATATGTTAGCAGCCCTTAAACAAATCCAAGCAGAAGAAGGAGAGGTTTAGAATGAAAGAATTTAAATTAGATCTTTTTGATGCAACTAGCGCCAATGAAAACGGCCTTGGTCTTGTCTGTGGTATCGATGGGTGCGCCATTGACCCAGGATTACTAGAGCCAGTTGACGCTACCGATGACTCTAATCAGGATAAGGTGATGGACTAATGGAACTATCTGTGTTAAATTTAGTCCCTTTACGAACGGGGCAGTCTTACAAGGAAGCAATGGATGATATGGTAACCTTGGCCAAACAAGTGGAATCCTATGGTTACAAACGCTACTGGATAGCTGAGCACCATAACAGCAACATGATTGCGAGTAGCGCTACTCAGTTACTCATCCAAAGAACACTGGACCAGACTAAGGCTATTCGTGTGGGTTCGGGAGGGGTAATGCTACCAAATCATAGTCCCTATTTAGTTGCGGAGCAATACGGTACGCTAGAGACCCTTTACCCTGATCGTGTTGATTTAGGCTTGGGTCGTGCTCCTGGGACCGATATGCAAACAGCAAGAGCCATCCGTCGATCCGATGATTTAAATCCGGATTTTGAGACAGATTTACAAGCCTTAGCTAGTTATTTTAAAGATGAATCACCGGTTCATGCCTATCCAGCAGCAGGCTTGGATATTCCATTTTATATTTTGGGGTCTAGTACAGACTCTGCTTACCTAGCTGCTAAGCTGGGACGTCCGTATGTCTTTGCGGCGCATTTTGCACCAGCCATGATGGAAGAGGCGATTAGGATTTACCGTCAAAATTTCCAGCCATCGGACAAGCTAAAAACTCCCTACGTTATTTTAGCCTTAAATGCCATTGTGGCAGAAACAGATCAAAAAGCCCAGAAATTAGCCACCAGCCAAACTCAGACCTTTCTAAATATTATTACCAATAGCCATCAGGGTCTCCAACCTCCAAAGGAAAGTGATGATGAGGTCTGGCGTAACTATGTCAAAGCTGAAAAAGTTCCTCATTTTGGACCAGTGGCATTTGCTAAGGAAGATCTCATTTACCGTGAAAAGGCGGCTGTTAGACAAATGTCAGCAGTTACCCTCTTAGGCTCTCCCGAGACAGTCTCTCACCAGCTGGCAGATCTACAAACTAGACTAGCATTTGATGAAATCATGGTGAATAGTTTTATTTATGATCAGGATGCCCAAGCAAAATCTTACCGCCTGCTAGCTGAGCTCGTACAAAAAGGTGTCAAGTAACATGGATAAAAAACGAATTGAAGCCTTTTCAGATGCTATTTTAGCCATTATAGTGACCATCATGGCCTTGGAGCTACAGCTGCCAAAAGAACTGACGATTTCAGGGTTTCTTGAAATTCTCCCAATGCTTTTTGTCTATATCGCTAGTTTTTTACAAATTATGACAGTTTGGCTGTATTACCATGAGCTGTTCCAATCACTGGATCAGATGAGTTTTCGGGTCTTTGGTGCTAATAGTATCTGGTTACTGGCTGCTAGCCTAGTCCCTTTGGCAACCCGGGCTGTAGGACAATACAGCGATAGTTTTGCAGCTCTAGTGTTTTATCTGATTGTGTTAGCGTTATGGGATCTGGCTTGGCTCCTTATGACAACCGTTTTACTAAAGACGACCACTAAGCAATTAACGAATAAAGAACAACAGGCTCCCTATCGGTGGGCTAAACTTTATGGACTACAATTGCTCATTATTCTTGTCATTAGTTACCTCTGGCCTACTTTTATCCCATTTGGTCCCTTACTCATGATCGTTAATGTGATTTATGGCTTTTTAAGTAATCGGCAATAACCCTAATGATTTATCTATCAAAATGAGGTTGAGACAAGTTCTCAGCCTTATTTATTTAGTCAATTTATTTGCTAGGCGGAGTGGTTAGATATCTTTATCTTGGGGCATACTCTCATTGTTTATGTTTTAAAATGGTTGAGGCTAGTCAGTGGCTTTAGATTAGGTTGGGAGTAGTAGACTTTTCATTATTTATAAAGAATGTTTTTGCTTGATTTCTTGGATAAATGCTTTCACGGCATGTGACTGTGGCTTATGACGCTTCCAAATCATATTTAAATGAATGGTAGGGAGCTTCCCCACTAGAGGGATAAATGCTAAAGTGCTGTTGGGATTATTAGTATCAATCAATCCAGACCAGGCTATGGCAATGCCGATACCTGTTTCAACCATCAAACTAGCATTGAAGATGAGATTATAGGTGGCAACGATTTTTGCTTTAGGGATCTGATTGGTGAAAAAGTCTTGTGATCCAGACTGATTGGAAACAATCAAGGGATAGGAAGATAAGTCTTTTAGCCTTAGCGTAGACTGTCTGGCTAGCGGATGTGTTTTAGGGAGTAGTACTCCCCAATATTCCTGCGTTGGCAACGATAAACTCTCATATAAAGAGCCATCAATATCTTGAGAAAGGATACCTAAATCTAAGATACCAGCATTGATTTTCTCGATAATGTCATCTGCATTGGCACTATAGAAATCAAAGTGAACATCAGGATAGGTTTCTATGAAAGCCTTGGTAGTCCTTAAGATGGTTTGGATGGAGCGACTTTCTGCAGAGCCTATTGTTATGGTGCCAGAAATAGGACCTTTATCTACTAGGTTGCTGGTTGTTTTGCTGACAAGAGACAATATGTCAAGGGCACGATTGTAGAGATAATGACCATCTTCGGTTAGGGTAACTTCTCGACTGCCACGGTGAAAGAGTTTAGTCCCTAAGTCATCTTCTAAATGTTTGAGTTGACGTGATAGAGTTGGCTGAGTGATGTGACATTTTTTAGCCGCTTTTGAGATTGATTTTTCTTCTGCAATCGTAACAAAATACTGTAAGACACGAATTTCTATCATTTTTCACATTTAACTCCCATTTTTATTTAGTATATCATGGATAGTTGAAATATGCTTTAAAGGCATAGAATGTATATGATATAGGTATTTGTCCTAGAAGCGAAAAAAGCGTATACTGAGCTTGTACAGAGAAGCGAGGAGGAAATAGTCATGGTCATTAATTCCTTAACATTGTCTAGCGGGAATAGCATTCCCACACTTGGGCTAGGAACATGGCTTTTGTCAAATGAAGAGACTGAAAAAGCAGTGCTATCTGCTATTGAAGCTGGCTATCGTCACATTGATACAGCTCAGGCTTACGAAAATGAAAAGGGTGTCGGAAGGGCTATTAAAGCATCTGGTCTTGCGCGTGAGGAGCTATTTATTACAACAAAAATCGCAGCTGAGCATAAAACCTATGAGGCTACACTTAAAAGTTTGAAGCAATCCTTAGCGCAAGCCAATCTAGATTACTTTGATTTAGTGCTGATTCACAGTCCTCAGCCTTGGGTGGAGGTCAATCAATCAGACAACCGCTACTTTTCAGAAAATCGAGACGTTTGGAAGGCTCTGGAAGATGCTTATAAAGATGGTCTAGTCAAGGCTATTGGCGTGTCTAATTTCTTACAAGAAGACCTGCAAAATTTACTAGATCACGCAGAGATCAAGCCAATGGTCAATCAGATTCTTTGCCATATTACCAATACTCCTAGAGACTTGATTGCCTTTTGCCATGCCAATGACATTGTCGTAGAAGCCTATTCTCCAATTGGTCACGGTGCCGTCCTCAAACGCCAAGATATCCAGTCGATTGCGGCGCAATATGGTGTGAGTGTCGCTCAACTGTGCTTGCGCTATGATTTGCAGTTAGGCTTGGTTGTCTTGCCAAAAAGCGCCAATCCTTCCCATATTAAAAATAATGCAGAACTTAATTTTGTCATTTCTGATGAAGACATGGAAATGCTGAAAAACTTGGATCCGATTGAGAATTATGGAGAGGATAGCTTTTTCCCTGTTTTTGGTGGAACATTATAAGTCTGGTTTGTAAAAAAAGAAACGATCAAAAAGGAAGTGAAAGGTTATGATCAAACACGAAGAAGTAAAGACAAATCCTTTGTTTGAGTTTGGAGAAATAAATCCCTATAGTGCTAGTTTTACGGGTCAATCCTATCTGGCAATGTTAGCACAAGCGCCGGATGGTTCTACTAGTGTTGGTAATGTTAGTTTTGAGCCGGGTTGTCGTAACAATTGGCATGTGCATTTGGATGGCTACCAAATTTTATTAGTCACTGGTGGTGAGGGACTCTATCAAGAAGCTGGCAAGCCAGCACGTCATCTTAAAGTTGGTGATGTTGTTGTGACAGATAAAGGAGTGAAACATTGGCACGGTGCCACAAAAGATTCTTGGTTTAGTCATGTAGCAATCACTGCTGGAGCCAGTGAATTTTATGAGCCCGTGACAGATGAAGCGTATGACGCAGCTAATGAACAGGAGAAGTAACAATGGTAAAAAAACAAACAGCAGGACGTGATCAATTAGGCGAGTTTGCGCCTAAGTTTGCTGAGATTAATGACGATGTACTCTTTGGACAAGTCTGGGCGCGTGAGGAAGAACTATCACCTAAGATTCGCTCGATAGTCACCGCCAGTGCCTTGATAACAGCAGGTAACTGGGAACAACTCCAGTATCATCTCAATACAGCTAAGAACAACGGGATCACTAAATCAGAAATTTCAGAGATCATCACCCATATTGCCTTTTATGTTGGATGGCCTAAAGCTTGGTCAGCCTTTGGCCTTGCTAAGGACGTCTGGGAGAATGATGGGTGACTCTAGTGTTTTTTGATGGTAATAACTTGAACAGAGACGTTAACCGTTTGAGAGTTGAACAAGGTATCAGATTAACGTGAAAGCCACAGTATCTTATGCGTTTTTTATTGTCATCGCACAAACGTTAAAGTGAAACTTTTAGCTTAATTCTTAAATCAATGAGCTCATTTTCGTCTAACGAACAGAGACTATCCAGCTAACAAGAACAGGAAAAAGGAGATAATCAGATGTCAATTGCTTTATCGATAGACGAACAGAAAATTCCTGTGACTTGGGAAGAAAATAAGGCGGTATCAGTCTTAAAAGAAAAACTCATCCAACAGGATTTGACTATAGACCTGTCAGCCTATGGTGGTTTTGAACAAGTTGGCGACCTTGGTATGACGCTACCCAGTCAAAATAAGCAGCAAACTGCTCAACCGAGAGACATCATGCTCTATAATGATAGCCAGGTCGTTCTCTTTTATGGCTCAAATAGCTGGTCTTATACCAAGCTTGGTCACATGGAAGAGACTGCTAGCAGTCTATCAGAGAAAGGCGGTGTAAGGATTACCCTTTCCTTGGAGGAAGATAATGATTGATAAACGTTTTGACTCGTATATAAATACTGGAAAATTAGTGCCTGAGAAAGATGGGATACGTCAGCTTATTTCAGCAATTCAGGCTGAAAATCAGTCGTTGGTGCAGGAGTTGAATACCCAAGTTCAAACCATTGCCAGTACCAGACGAATCATAGAACAGTTGACTCAAGATAAGATTGACGATACCGTCACCATCAACATTCCCTTTCAAACTGATTTTGGTCGCCACATTGATTTTGGAAAAAACATCTATATTAATAAAGAGGTTTTGATGGTGGACTTGGGCGGTATTGTTATTGAGGACGGTGTGCTTATTGGACCTCGGGCCAAGCTAATCTCAGTGAATCATCCCTTACCTCCAAAAGCTCGTCACAAGTTAGAACTCAGGTCTGTTACCATCAAGAAAAATGCTTGGATTGGAGCAGATGCTACCATTTTGCCCGGTGTAACTGTTGGTGAAAATGCTGTTATAGCAGCAGGAGCCATTGTTTCAAAGGATGTTCCAGCCAATACTGTAGTTGCTGGGGTTCCGGCTGAAGTCATTAAGTTTATTGACGATTGTTAACAGGGAAGGCAGAATAGTCTTGACTAAAAGATAAAATTCCATTTGAGAAATTAGCTGCCTGCTTTTTTTTGAACATTTGAACTAAATGGTCGACTAAAAATCTCGATGATAGCATTGATGAACGATGGGTGAGCTTAATCCTTGACTTGCAAAAGCATTTACCCTATACTTGTATCACAAACAAGAACAAGTTTGTATTTTATCAGTTTATGATTTGAATGAATTGCTTAGAGAAGGAGTGCTATGGATACGAAATTTTCAGTGGCCATCCATATTTTAGCTATGATCGCTGAAACTAAGGAAAGCTTGTCCTCACAAGCCTTGGCGACAAGCGTTGGGACCAATGCTAGCTATATCCGAAAGGTCATTGCCCTTTTAAAAAACGCCAATTTATTGACCTCGCATCAGGGCAAGGTCGGCTATGAGCTTACCAAGGCTCCCTCAGACATTAGTCTGCTTGAAATCTATTATGCGACCCAAGAAGTGGCGCAAGTCAAGCTTTTTCAGGTTCATCAGCATGCCAATATGGATTGTCCTGTCGGCAAGCATATTGAAGGGGCCATCAGCCCAGTCTTCCAACAAGCAGAAAGACAACTAGCTGAAGAGCTAGCCAGTCAAAGCTTGGCGGATGTCATTGCTAATCTCTACAAACAAGCTAACTTAGCCAAGTAATGAGCTTGGCTAATAATTTAAATCAACTTGTATCTGTACTCAAAACAAGAACAAGAAAGAGTTGACAATTACCTCAATAACTAACAGACCCAGTTCTGCTATTTTCAAAAATTAGAAAGAAGAAAATCATGAAAGCAGCACAATTAAACGCCTACAACAAAAACAACCTCAACCTTGACCTAGTCGATGTCGCAAAGCCAACACCAGTGGAAAACCAAGTCCTTATCAAAGTATTGACTGCCGGTGTAAACCCACTGGATAACATGATTACTCGTGGTGAGGTCAAGATGATTGTCCCTTACAAAACGCCTCTCATCGCTGGTAACGAAGTAGTCGGTATAGTCGAGGAGGTCGGCAGCAATGTGAACCAGTTCAAGAAGGGGGAACGTGTCTTTGGACGCCTGCCGTTAGATAGTATTGGTGCTTTTGCCGAATATGTGGCAGTGGATACTGAAGCCTTGGCTATCGTTCCAGATTATTTGACAGATGAAGAAGCCGCTGGTGTGCCACTGACTGCTCTAACCATTATGCAGGCCTTAGAGCTGATGGATGCCAAAGCCAGGCAGACCCTTTTTATCTCAGGTGGAACCGGTGGTGTCGGTGCTATGGCTATCCCTCTTGCTAAGGCTAAGGGGTTGACGGTCATTACCAATGGATCTGGTAACAATGCTGACCGTGTTCTAGCTCTGGGTGCTGACCGATTTATTGATTATCAAGCAGAAGATTATACACAAACAGTGAGTGAAGTTGACTTGGTTCTTGATACGCTTGGTGGTACAGAGACTGAAAAGCAAATGGGAATTCTTAAAAAGGGTGGTCATCTTGTGTCTCTACGTGCTATGCCCAATGGGGCCTTTGCCAAGCGTATGAACCTTCCCAAATATAAGCAGCTTCTCTTTGCTCAAGCTGGCCGTAAATTCGATAAAATGGCTGATAAATACGAGGTCCATTATGACTTTATCTTCGTTGAAAGCAATGGTAAGCAGCTGCAGGAAGTGGCAGATATCTTTACCGAGCTCCAGATCAAGCCGTCTATAGATAGCGTCTTTGCCTTTTCAGATATCAATAAAGCCTTAGACAAAATCGCTAATGGTCGCTCACGTGGTAAAACAGTCCTCAGCATGAAAGGGTAAAACATGGCTTATTTAACAACTAAAAACCAATATATTGCTGTTAATGGCAACAAAATCGCCTACCGTGAAATCGCAAAAGGTAAGTCAGAACGGCCTTTGGTCATGCTGGTTCACTTAGCAGCAACCATGGACAACTGGGATCCTAAGTTGATTGACCTTTTGACTCAAAGACAACATGTCATTCTGCTTGATTTACCGGGTGTTGGAGCAAGCGAAGGCAAGGTTGCCCCAACTATTCCAGGCATGGCTGAGCAGGTGATTGCTATTGTCAAGGCCATGGGTTATACCAGCATCAACCTACTGGGACTGTCCATGGGCGGTATGGTCGCTCAAGAAGTCGTGCGGCTTGCGCCAACTTTAGTCAACCGCCTCATTCTAGTTGGGACAGGGCACCGAGGCGGCGTCGGTATTGATAAGGTAACGGCAACGACCTTTCGTTACATGGCGCGTGCTGGTTTTCACCGCGTAGATCCTAAACGCTATATTTTTTACGGGCATGATGCTAAGGGCAAAATAGAGGCGGATAAGGTTCTCAGTCGTTTAGACAGTCGCGATCCGGCTTATGCGGACAAGGCTATGGCAGTTTCGTCTTTCCTGCATCAGCTTAAAGCCATCAAACGCTGGGGCAAGTCAGCAGAGGACGACCTGAGCTTTATCAGCCAACCGACCTTGATTGCCAATGGGGATAAGGACATGATGGTGCCGACGGAAAATTCTTACATTATGCACGAAAAAATTCGCAATAGTCAGCTGATCATCTATCCTAATGCCGGCCATGGCTCACTCTTTCAGTATGCTGATCAATTTGCTAAGGATTTAGAGGATTTCTTAGGAGTGTCACATGACTAAAACCATCCTCATCACTGGATCAACAGACGGTATCGGCAAACACTTAGCCACCAAGCTAGCAAATGAAGGGATATGACCGCATAAAATGAAGCTAAACCGGCTAAAATGTTACTATTTAGACGAGGCTATAAACGTACTGACGCTCTAGTTCTCCAGAAACAATTCTTTACCTCAGTTGCTATTCTTGTTACAATAATGGTCCTGTCTCTTGTAAGTTTGTAAGCAATAGCAGTGACAAAATTATTATAGAATAAGATTAGGAAGTGAACCATGAACAAACTATCTACCAAACTCATCGTACAAAATACTATGATCGCAGCCATCTATCTAGTGCTGACCCTCATCAACCCTATCTCAAGTGGGATTTTCCAATTTCGCCTATCAACCCTCTTGATGGCAGTTCCCTTTTTCTTTCCAAAGCTATCTTATGGTCTCGTGATAGGGGTCATGGTCAGTAACTTTTTTACAGGTTTCGGCCTGATTGATGTCTTGGGTGGCTTTGTCATACAAACTCTATCCTTATTCGTCTATAATAAAATCTTCAAATCAGCCTACCTTAAGAGCTTTTTATACGCCTTAACAGCTGGTCTTGTCGTTTCAAGTGTCATTTTTTACGTAACCAAGATTCCATTTGAAAGCAAGGCCTTTGCCATCAGCGTCTTTTCTGTAGGTGTTTCAAACTTCTTGATTGCCGTCATCGGCGTCTTTATCGTCGATAAATACCTCAAAACACCCTTAGAAATATTCCTTGTCAAATAGTTAGATCCCTTGGTTGAAAGTCGTCAATCAAGGGTTATTTGTAGTGATCTCGAATAGATAGAAAATAACTGTTCTCTTGATCCACCGTATAAACTAGTTGGTGTTCATCTGTAATACGCCGAGACCAGGCTCTAGAATACCGATAGTTTAAAGACTCTGAGCTTACTAATTCTCTCCCTACTTTTTAGTCAGATATCTTGTAAACTAGCTCTCACACTCGGTTGCCATAATAACTGAGGGTTTTATTACTTTTAAAATCATGAAAATAAATGATGGTTTCTAGTGAGTGTTGATTGGATAAACTTGGTCGTCAAAGAGTACTGGCTAAGGTATTTCATGGTATAATGAAACAGTAATTTAAGGAGATGACATATGGTTTATAAACAGGACTATTTAGATGATGTCTTAGTCAGAATGGCCTACCATTCCAGCGCTATTGAGGGCAATACCATTTCCCTTCCTGAAACAGTCAGCATCATTTTAGAAAGTACACTTCCGAGTGGTCACAAGAGCATTCGTGAGTTTTATGAGATTGAAAATCATAAGCAGGCTTTTCAGTATGTGTTGGGCTTGTTAAAGGATAAGGAACCTTTTGTGCTGGGGCAAGTACAGGATTTACACTCATTGATTGTCGATCGCTTGCAACATGACCGTGGGTTATTTAAGCAGCAGCAAAATGCCATTGTCGGTGCTGAGTTTAAAACGGCCAGTCCTGAGGAGACGCCGATACTCATGCGCCAGTGGGCCGATAATCTAGCCTACCGACTCAATTTGGCGATTGGCGATGCTGAAGTCCTAGAGGTGCTTGCTGACACTCATATCCAATTTGAGCGGATTCATCCATTTTCTGATGGGAATGGACGTACAGGACGAATGGTTGTTTTGTACTTAGCCATGAAACTCCTCGGTGCACCAGTCATCATTAGTAAAGAAAATCGTGCAGAGTATATGCAACTTTTGGCAAATCAAGATGTAGCTGAGCTCACAGCACTTTTAGCGAGTTCACTAGCCTATGAACGTGAGCGCATGACGCAGTTTTAATGGGATACCAAAAAGAGGTCGAAACAAAATTATAAGTCCTACTTATTTAGCCAATTTCACAGCCTAAGCACAGTGGTTGGGAGTAAGACTTGTTCTCAATACAGGTGTTCTTTGATTAAACTTAACCCCACTAAAAGATTTTCCTCAGCTTTTGAGTCCTATACTCAAAGGCTTTTTTATTTTTTCTAAAAATCTCTTGACAAGTGAGTGATCACTCACTATAATAGCAAATGTCAAAGTGAGTATTCACTCACTTAAAGCTCGAGTGCTGGCGACAGGTGATTTAAAGGTCTGGGATCACTAGTGACTCTGATTCTAAAAGTCGCTGAGGCTAGGGCGAGCGATTCATTGAAAGAAGGTTAGGCAAATGGAAAAACTAATTGATTTAAAAGTACTGAAAAAATCATTTGGTCCCCAAATCGTTTTAAATGATGTGACCCTTTCGGTAGGTAAGGGCGAAATTATTGGTCTCATTGGACCTTCGGGAGCTGGAAAGTCAACCATGATTAAAACCATGCTAGGGATGGAAAAGGCAGACAGTGGTCAAGCCTTGATTCTTAATAAGGAGATGCCTGATCGCCACATTTTGAGTGAAATTGGTTATATGGCGCAATCAGATGCGCTTTATGAGAGCTTGACAGGGTTTGAAAATCTTGAATTTTATGGCCAGATGAAAGGCATCAAAAAAAATGACTTGCTGTCCCAGCTCAATCATTTAGCACGAGTGGTTGATCTAGAAGAGCACCTTGATAAGTACGTGAGTGGTTATTCTGGAGGGATGAAGCGTCGCCTTTCCTTGGCGATTGCCCTACTTGGTCATCCTGATTTGCTGATTTTGGATGAGCCGACAGTTGGGATTGATCCTGCTCTGAGACGTCAGATCTGGGCTGAGCTCGACCGGATTCGTCAGGAAGGTCGCTCCATCTTTATCACGACCCATGTCATGGATGAGGCAGAGTTGACCGACAAGGTGGCCCTTCTCCTACATGGGGACATCATTGCCTTTGATACGCCAGCTGCCCTCAAAGAAATTTATGGGGTTGCGACCATTGAAGATGTCTTTTTGAAAGCAGAAGATGAGGAGGAAAACTGATGCGGACACTTGCCATTACCAAAAAAGTTATCAAAGAGTTATTGCGGGACAAACGCACTCTAGCCATGATGTTTGTGGCTCCAATTTTTATCATGTGGTTGATGAATATCATGTTTTCGGCCAATAGCACGACTTCTGTAAGCCTGGGTACAGTTGATGTTTCTGATGCAGTGGTTAAAACCTTGGACAAGGTAGATCATGTTGACGTGGAAGGCTACACGAGTAAGGCAGCAGCGCAGAAGGCTCTAAGTGGCCAAGAGATCGATGGGATCATTGAGCAAACGGATGCCCATACCTATGAGGTGACCTATGCCAACACTGATGCTAGTAAAACCACCATTACCAAACAAGCCTTTAAAGCTGCGCTTAGTTCGTCAGCTGTAAATCAATTAAAAACAGCAGTGACCACAATGGCTAAGGCCAATCCTAAATTGGCCCAATCATTGCCTAAAGACAGCGCTAAAGTATCGATTAAAGAAAGCTATCACTATGGGAATGAAGACACTGGATTCTTTTCTAAAATGCTCCCTATCCTCATGAGCTTCATCGTTTTCTTCTTTGTCTTCTTGATTTCAGGAATGGCCTTGCTCAAAGAGCGCACCACTGGTACGCTTGACCGCCTCTTGGCAACGCCAGTTCGTCGTAGTGAAATTGTCTTTGGCTATATGTTGTCTTATGGCCTACTAGCGACGGTTCAAACTTTGGTCATCGTTTTTTCTACCATCTGGTTGATGGATGTTGAAGTCGTCGGCAATATTGTTAGTGTCGTTTTGGTGAATTTTGTTATGGCACTTGTGGCTTTGGCCTTTGGTATTCTCATGTCTACGCTAGCCAAGTCTGAGTTCCAAATGATGCAGTTCATTCCCTTGGTTATTATGCCACAGTTATTCTTCTCAGGAATCATCCCTCTAGATTCTATGGCCAACTGGGTTCAGTATATTGGAAAAGTTTTGCCCCTATCCTATGCTGGTGATGCGTTGACCAGAGTTATTTTGTACGGACAAGGTCTTGGAGATATTGCCTATGACATCTTGATCTTGCTGGTTTTCTTAGCAATCTTGACGCTTGCAAATATCGTTGGCCTAAAACGTTATCGTAAGGTATAATAAGGATATGTTAGACCAAAAATTTCAATCTTATCGGGAACAATTAGAAAACCTGCCCATGCCTTCTGGCAAACGTAAGGTTATGTTAGCAGCCATTGCCTTGTTTTCAAAACAAGGCTTTCATGCTACCTCGACAGCTCAGATTGCATCAGAGGCGCAGGTCAGCCAAGCTACGATTTTTAAGTATTTTAAGACTAAGGATGAGTTATTATTGGGCGTTTGTGAGCCCTTGGTCGATCTGGTTGGTAGGCCCTTTCTAGATGGCTTAAGAGCCTGTCCAGATACGATAAGCTTAGTTCACTTTTTTGTTCAGGATCGCTTTGCTTTTGTGGCAGCCAATAGTGACCTCCTTAAAATTATTTTTCAGGAGTTACAGACTGATAGTCCCATTAGAGAGCAATTGTTCCAGAATATTCAACCTTTACTACCGGAATTGCTAACAATTGTGACCAGAACCCTAAGAAAAGATGGGTTTGGTCATTCAGAATTGCCTCAAATTACGCTGTTAAGAACGATGCTAGCTCCACTTTTTACCTATATCGTTCAATGCTTTTTCTTGAACTGCCCTTCGAATCAAGAAGCAGATGAGCTACAGCTCATTGAATCACAGATCCTTGCTTCGATTAAGACTCTGTAAGCATCAATTTAAGGAGGAACATTATGACAAAAGTAACGATTATTGGTGCCACAGGGTCGCTCGGTCGAGCAGTGACAAAAATATTATTAGAAGGAACAGAAAGTGAACTGACCTTATTTTCACGCTCAGCCAACCGTCTGCCAGATCATCCACGTGTGACAAAAATTGCAGCAAGTATTTTTGATAAAGAATCACTAGAACAAGCAGTAGCTGGTAGTGACTTGGTTTTTGTAGCTATATCAGGTGATTTACCTGCTATGGTCAAGGCTGTCATAGATGCCATGGAGGTTAGCGCTGTCAGCCGTATCATCTTTGTCTCGTCTTATGGGATCTATGGAGAGTTGCCTGGTCAAAATGGTCGTGTGGACAGTATTTTGAGGTCTTACCGCAAAGCAGCAGATATTCTAGAGCAAACAGACCTAGACTACACCATTTTGCGACCAGGGTGGTTTGACAATTCAAGCGATCATTCCTATCAGCTCATTCCCAAAGGTGAGATTATCTATGGCAATAGTATTTCACGAGCTGCGATTGCAGACTTTGTGACAGAAGTGGCCTTGGATAGGAGCAAATATGCTAAAGAAAATTTGGGCATGGTCAGATAATAGAAAGGGGATTTAAGCAATGTCAAAAGAAAGGTGTTCAGCATTTTTTGATGCTGTCCTAGCCATTATTATGACGATTCTAATCTTGGAATTAGATGTCCCTAAGACCTTAACGATTCAGGGATTGTGGGAGATTGCGCCTAGCATTTTTAGCTATGTTTTATCCTTCTTTTGGCTGGGAACCATGTGGATAGGCATTCATAATTTGTGGCACAAAGCAACTAAAATTAGTCACTTAACAGTGTGGACCCAACTGCTCTTGTTGTTTTTTTGTGTCATTTTTTCCCTACACCACTAAGATTGTTGCCGCTAATTTTACCAATCATTTTGCCCAAGTCATGTATGGCATGATTACCATTTGGGTTTCAATTTGTGTGAATTGGTCAAATTATACACTGGTTCAAGCAGACCCAAATAATAATGAACTAAAAGTAGAAGTGAAATCGAGTGTTCGATTATTAGGAATTGATTTAGTAGTAAAACTTATTGGTCTGCTGGTGACAATCACCCTGTACCCACCAGCAATGATGTACAGTGTCTTAATAGCAGGTTTTCTGATTGTGTTGCCGCACAGGGTAGCCAATGATGTCTCTCAGCTGTCGAAAAATTAAAGTGACCATTATGGCTTGATAAAAGTCTGAGCTAAGCGACATCAGCTATGTGAGATTGAAAAGGCAACTAAATGAATGAAGATAGCCTAAAGGCCCCGTTCATGATGAACGAGGCCTTTAGACATGAGAGGAAATCGATTAGACTAGTCTGATGTCTCCAACAATGGTATAGAGTTTATCCTGCGCCTCTTCAAGGCTCAGATCGGTCTCAAGGAGCCAGTAGTTGACAAAGGCTGCGATGGCACCAGAGAAGATATGAATGGCGGCTGGTTCAATCTCCAAGCCACGCTCTTTGCTACCGTTTAGATTAGTCGTGACAATCATTTGTTGAAAGGCAGCAGAAAAACTTGCTGGCTGACTGGTTAGAAGCTGATGGATGATGAAGCGATTTTTTTCGACAGCTAGCAGAATGTTGTCCGGAAACAGTCGATTTTCTGCAGGAGTGATATGGTTAAGATCCTTGGCTACTGGACGGCAGGCTTCTTCCATTGAAATTAAAATTTCTTGAAGTAGGCTGTTGTAGAGATGTTCCTTGGTTTCATAGTGTTGGTAAAAAGCATTTCTTGATATCTGAGCTAGCTGACAAATTTCTTTGACGGAGATTTTAGCGATTTCTTTGGTTTGCAGTAAGTTCAATAAAGCCTCTTGAAGGTTTTTTTCAGTTTTTTCAAAGCGTAGGTCTTTTTTCAAGATGACAGTCCTTTCAATACTGTCATTTAAGTGACAGATAGCAAATAACTGTTTGTTGCTTCATTTAAATGACAAGTGTAATATAGATAGTATACTAAAAGGGAAGGATCTCTTCAATGCTTATGTAAGAGAAGATAGGAGATTAAGATGACAGAAACTAAGGAACAGATGTTACTGGGGCTCGCTATGTTTGGTGCAGCAGGCTTAAATTTTAAATCTTGGATGGATCCAGAGGTTCATATGACCGACTATCCAGATATTTCGGTAGATGTCAAAGCGGCGCAGCTAGCTGAAAAAGGGAAATTCCAGTTTATGTTCTTTGGTGATTTTCCTGGGACCAAAGCGGTGACAGATGCAGATATGCAGACTATGGGGATGGATCCTTTGCTGATCGCCACTGTCATTGCCAGTCAGACCAAGCATATTGGTCTAGGGATTACCAGGGCGACCTCTTGGAACAATCCTTATGAAGTCGCTAGACAATTCAAGACACTAGACGCTATCAGTAAGGGTCGTGCGGCTTGGAATGCTGTGACTGGTGCTAACGGAGTGAGTGCTAATGCTTACGGAGTGAACCTGCCATCTAGCTTTGACCGCTACGGAAAAGCCAGTGAATTTGTCGAGGCAGTTCAAAGATTATGGGCCACATGGGGCGAAGATGCGCTGAAATTGGATTCTGACAAGCAAGCGTTTGCGGACTATGATAAGGTCAAGTCTATCTCTTTTGAGGGGGATTATGTGTCGACCTCTGGAACCTTACCAATCCCCCCATCAAAACAGGGGCAACCACCGATTTTTCACTCAGGCGGCTCCAGCAATAGTGTGGCCTTTGCTGGCAAAGAGGCAGATGTCTATGTTGGGGAGGTCTGGACGATTGAGCAGGGGAAAGCTATGCGCCAAGCCCTTAGTCAAGCTGCTGTCGCAAATGGTAGAAAGTCTGATGCCATTGCTTTTATCGCAGGAGTTATGCCCCTGATCGGTGATAGTAAAAAAGATGCTCTGGAGCGTCATGCCAGATGGATCGATGAGGAGACCTTCTACCAACGAGTCGCTCATATCGGCTATGCCCTGGGCGTTAACTTTACTATGGCTGATATTGAAAAGCCTATCAATCCTGAAATTCTAGATAGCGTGGCTATTACGCCCTACAGTGACCCACGGACTGAAAATATCATCCGGGTGGCGCGTGAGGGCTGGACTCTTCGTGAAGTGGTTTACCACTCAGTCATCGACTACCACCCTGCAGCAGTAGGGACAGCGGAAGACATTGCTGACCACATGACCGAGTGGTTTGAAAGCGGCGCTGCCGATGGCTTCTGGGTTATGCCTGATGTCTATGAAACAGATCTTAAGCGCTTTGTCGATGAAGTTGTCCCAATTTTGCAAGAACGAGGTATTTTCCATACCGATTATGAAGGAGATACTCTCCGTGAAAATCTAGGGCTCCCTTATCAATATGGTGTGCGAAAGGAAGACTAGGTGACAGTCTTGATTAATTTGTCACTTAAGTGACAAAAGAGGCCTAAATGTTCCTTGACCTACTAAAATGACAGCGGTACCATAGAGGTGAATTTAGGATAGAATCGAGGTCAGCTTATGACAAATCGTGTAACAGAAATCTTAGGCATTGAAAAGCCAATCATTCAGGGACCCTTGGCTTGGTTAACTGATGGGAAATATGCAGGTGCAGTCAGCGCAGCTGGTGGTCTGGGTGTCCTTGGTATCAGTGCTGGTCAAAAAGTTGCGGCGACAACAGTAGAAGAAACGATTGAAAATATGCGCCGTGAGATCCATATTGCACGTGGCATTACGGATAAATCGCTGGGAATCAATATTTCCCCTGGATATGAGCTGACTGATATTTTTACAGAACCGATGCTTGATCTTATGGCTGAAGAAGGCGTAGAAGTCGCTATCTGGGGTGGAGAGTTTTCTGCTACTTGGGCAAAGAAAATTAAAGACAAAGGCATCAAAATTGTCTTTCGTGCCGAAAATCCAACGGTTGAAAATACGGAAGAGGCCATCCAAGGCGGTGCTGATATCATTGTGGCGACTGGTTTTGATGAAGGCGGGACAGTTCCAGGTAAGGCCATAGGAACCTTCTCAATCGTCCCTATGATTGTTGATGCAGCTAAAGGGCGTGTGCCAGTCATGGCAGCAGGTGGTATTGCCGATAGCCGAACTGCACGGGCCGCTTTTGCCCTTGGTGCAGAAGGACTGTTTGTCGGGACCGCCTTTATGATGTCAGAAGAGTCTATCTTAGCGCAAAATATCAAAGAAATGGCTTTGAAAGCTGATGCCTCAGACCTCTTGCTCTACCGTACAGTGCCCGCCTATTATCGTTCATTACCGGGAGATATTCCAAATCAACTCTTGAAAATGAGTAAAGCCGGTGCGACAGAAGAAGAAATTTTCCAAGTGCAACGGGGATACGATGGCATGCGTGATGGCATGCTCTTTGGCGATCTGACCAAGGGTTTTGCCTCCTTTGGACTTGGTATCTCAATGATCGATAAAATCGAACCTGTTTCTGTTATTATGGATAAGCTCATGAGCGGGATTGCAGATTTGGTATAATTTATGGAGAAATATTAGTGTCTATTGATTTTCCAAATAGCACAAGTTTTGTATAAAAATTCTATCCGAGTTTGGATAGAATTTTTTGTCTCTATCAGTTACTCGTATTTTCTTTTGAGATTGAGCGTGTTACAATGGCACTAGTATTAAAAAGAAGGAATTGAGTTATGGAGCCAGTCAATTTGTTGTTCACTGTCGATGATGCCTATGTCGAGCAGCTTAAAGTAACGCTCTATTCTGTTAAGCAAAATCTATCTGCTGCTGAGGTGCATGTTTATCTTCTGCAAAAAACACTCCTAACGAAGAACGACCAGCTAGCTCGTTTTTGTCAAACGTTAGATTATCATTACCATCCTATTATTGTAGGGGATCAACCTTTCAAGGATGCCCCGACGACAGATCGCTATCCTGATACTATTTATTATCGTCTTCTGGCGCACGAGTTTTTACCGAAAGATATGAACAAGATTCTCTATCTGGATGCAGATATCCTCTGTCTCAATGATTTTAGAGAGTTTTACCAGCAAGATCTGGGGCAAGATCTCTATGCCGCAGCCAGTCATAATGCTGACAGTAAAATTATGGATATGATCAATCAGCTGCGCCTTCAGAATTATGAGATGGAGTCCTCTTATTTCAATACAGGTGTTCTCCTTATGAATCTTCCTATGATTCATCAAACTGTAGAGCGTCAGGATATTTTAGAGTATATCGAAAAAAATCGGACCAAGCTGATTTTGCCTGATCAGGATGTCTTAAATGGCCTCTATGCAGACAGAGTACAAGCTGTGTCTGATGAGATTTACAATTACGATGCCAGATACAGTCGTTTGTACCAAGCACGCAGCGGCGGCGATTGGGATATTGACTGGGTTATTGAAAATACAGTCTTTTTGCACTTTGCTGGTCGAGACAAGCCTTGGAAACCTAATTATACTACCCGCTATGCAGCTCTTTATAAATATATGGCTAAAAAAGCGCATGAGGTTTAAAGTAGAGCCGCTTAAAATCGACTCGAGTGTTGAGATAGGAGCCAAAAACTGATTCGCTGAGTTAAGCTAATCAGTTGATTTTTGCGACCAAACTTATGCTATAATACCCTTATTCCTCTATAGAAAGGACCATCATGCCCTACAAATACCTTCTTTTCGATCTTGATCATACTTTGTTAGATTTTGATGCGGCGGAAAGTCTTGCCTTGCGCCAGCTTTTGTTTGAGGCGCAAGTGTCGGATATTGCAGCTTATATGGACTACTATGTCCCCATGAATCGTGGACTTTGGGACGATTTGAGCTTGGGCAAGATCAGCAAGCAAGAATTGATCGATACACGTTTTGCAAGGTTGTTTGCCCACTTTGGTCAAGATGTGGATGGTCAGTACTATGCCCAGCGTTATCAGCATTTTCTCAGTCAGCAGGGGCAGGTTTTAGAGGGAGCTAAGGAACTTTTGGAAAGCCTTGCCTTGCATGGCTTTCGTCTTTTTGCTGCGACCAATGGGGTGACCTTTATCCAAAATGGTCGTTTAGATCGCTCTGGAATCAGGGATTATTTCGAGCAGGTGTTTATCTCGGATGATCTGGGTTATCAAAAGCCTAAGAAGGAATACTATGATAGCATTGCGCATCGGATTGATGGCTTTGATAAGCAGCAAGCACTGATGATTGGTGATGGACTTCTCAGTGATATTCAAGGCGGTAACAATGCTGGGATTGATACGGTTTGGTACAATCCTGATGGTAAGGAGAATACCAGTCAGGCTCAGCCGACCTACACTGTAGCAAACTATAATGAACTTTTGACGACAATACTCGCTAAATAAACCTCCGATTCTACCATGAACCGGAGGTTTATTTAGCGAGTATTCTTTTTTGATACGTTGCAACATAATGAGCACCATGGTGACTGTCCAAAAGATACCGGCCAAGACAGTTCTAATGATACTTTGAAGGCTAAAAAGTGCTGTTAGTAGCTGCTCATGATAATCTAAAGCATCCATCAGCCCTGTTAATAGCCAAAAGAGGATTGTGAAAATTATCCCGGAGAATATCGTATTTCGGATAGTTTTCTTTCTTTCTGGTTTAATTTCGTCTGATTCAACATAATGAGCGGTTAGATTGGTACGCTTTGACGCAATGATGATGTATAAGCATATTCCCAAAAATACAATAATGTTTAAGGACATTAGGCCCCAGATAGCTAGGGTAACATTTATATAAGATACGAGCAGTGCTATTAATGTTGAAGTAATCAAATAATAAAAAGTAAATACAAAGGCATTGTTGCCGATGCGATTGATTTCTTGAAGAATGTATTCATCCATTTCTCTAATGCCGTAAAATCGCTTCAAAACGTTTGTCCAAAATTTACTCTTTTTCATAGTTTTATCCTTTCTTTAGTCGTGGCGATTATTCCAAAATAAGGTATTAAGATCAGTATCCAGAGTTTCTGCGATCTTAATACAGAGATCAAGCGATGGATTATATTTGTTATTTTCGATTAGGTTAATGGTCTGTCGAGCGACTCCAATGGTTTTAGCTAGGGCTAGCTGAGACAGGCCTTTATCCAAGCGAAACGTTTTGACATGATTTATCATAAATGCTCCAAAGTAAGAAAATAGTAGTGTCGATGGCAACTATCGATAGATTGTCACATATAACTGACAGATATAGTGTATCATATATATGACACTTGTCAACTATAGATGACATATTTTTTAAATTATCTACTCATTTGAACAAATGAGTAGATAGGATTAGATTCACAACTCTCCTATGTTACCATTCGGAACTATTTTGGTCATGTCTAGTTCTCGTTTTAGGACTTTTTTATTGCAAAAATAAAATTATGTAAATAATATATAGAATGAACAGCTGCTTGTGCAGAACCTTGAGTCGTTCATAGCTGACATTTGTCATATAGGGTCATGACATCGTGTACTAATTGTAAAAGATCTTTTGACCTATACTTACAATAGAAAGAGAGGAAGCAAAAATGAAAGAGAAAGAAAAAGCAACAGTTAAACTATCGTGGTTCCTATACTCTGTTATAGCAAGTATTTGTGCGGCTATTAGTATGTTTACAAATTGGTTTGATCATTATTCGTTTGATCGTTTCTTTGAAATTCAAGGAACTGTCATGGGTCTAGGGATTAGTCTAGCTGTTGCTTGGAGTGTATGGCGATATATCTTAAAAGAAATCTTTAGATCAAATAAAAAGTAGGAGGTGTCATGATGACAGAGCGTATTCTACAAGCTGACCATCTTGGAAAAGTTATTAAGGGTCATAGAATTTTAGAGGATATCACATTTTCAGTTTCTAAGGGTGATTGTGTTGCCGTGATTGGTCCTAATGGCGCTGGGAAGACGACCTTGATGCGCTGTCTGCTAGGAGACCTCAGGCTGTCATCTGGATCTATTTTGGTGGAGGGATTGGATGCTCGTCATGCTGACCTTAAAGCTAGGATGGCTGTGCTTCCACAAAGGAATCAAGTTCCTGAACAGTTGAAAGTTATAGAATTGATCCGTTTTTTTCAAAAAATAGCAAAGAAGCCTTTAATAGATCCTGCTATTGACCAGCTTTTAGGCTTCTCAGCTTCTCAAAAAGAGCAGTTGGCAGAAAAATTATCAGGTGGGCAGAAGCGGTTGTTATCGTTTGTACTCTGCTTGATTGGTCAACCTGATCTAATATTTTTAGACGAACCGACTGCCGGCATGGATACGTCGACTCGCAGAAGATTTTGGGAAATTATTGATCAGTTAAAAGCTGATGGTCGGACGATTATATACTCTAGTCATTATATTGAGGAAGTGGAGCATACAGCGGATCGGATTTTAGTATTGCATCAAGGAAGGTTGATTCGTGATACGACACCTTTTACCATGCGTAATGAAGACCAAGAAAAAGAGGTGATTTTGCCGGCTCGATTTGCTCCTCTTATATGGCAGTTGGAAGATATCTATCGAGTGGAACAAAAAATGGATAGCTTAAGGTTTGCAACGAAACATCTAGCCCAAGTGTGGCAGGTCTTACAAGAAGCTGGCTGTACCATAGAGGATATTGAGATTCATCGTAAAACCTTGTTAGATACTTTATTTGAACAAACTAAGGAGGAAGCCAATGAGAGCCTTATTAAAAATTGAAGGAATAAAAATGTGGAGGTCCTGGCCGGTCTTTATCTTGGCTATTGGGATGCCGGTTGGTTTTTTTCTCTTTTATTCTGGAATGATCATGTACAAAGATCCCGTCCAGCAAGATGCTTTTATCCAGTCTTACATGTTAACGATGACCGGATTTTCCATGTCCAGTTTTGGCTTTTTTACCTTTCCTTCAATGCTATCAGAAGATCAAACGGGTCATTGGCTGACCTATATCGAACATTCCAGACTCCCGATTTGGCAGTACTATGTTTCAAAGGTAGCTAGGGTTGCGCTTAATTTTCTCTGTGCTATCTTAGTGACCTTTTTAATAGGAGCCTGGGTCAGGGGAGTGACTATGCCAATAGAACGCTGGATTGGTTCAGCTGTTATGCTACTAATTGCAGGACTATTATTTTTAGCCTTTGGTCTCTTGATTGCACAAATAAAATCAGAGCAAATCAGGTCTATTGTTGGTAATATCACTTTTCTCAGTCTGGCTATTCTGGGTGGCTCTTGGATGCCTATTACCCTATTTCCAGATTGGATGCAGGTACTATCGAAGTGGACACCTATCTATCATGTTAATCAGTTTGTCGTGAGCTTTGCTCGAGATGGGAGTATCGATTGGCAGGCATTTGTTGCTATATCAGCCTATGCTATAATAGCTGCTGGAGCAGCTATTGCTCTTAAACGGAGAACAGAGGTAGCTTAATGTTTCGTCCCTTTCAACGAACCGATTTTCTATATTATATCGGACTTATCTTTACTATTTTTCCTTTTGCAGGGCCTATTTTGTTTGGCTATCCTGTTTGGACATTACTATTGTCTAGTTTATTCGTCTTTGCCTATCTAATGCTTGTCCATCTAAAGGATCAGTATAAGAAAAGCATAGCTGTCCTGTGGTTTTATCATCTTGCTTACATCATAGGAATGGCTTGCTTTATAGAAGGCGGAATGATGTGGTTCTTCTTTTTTACGGCTAATCTTCTGGTTTGGCGTTTTAATGCTGCTGTTAAGTCTTACTATTTTATTAGTTTCTTAGCGGCCCTTGTAGGAACTGGATTTATTGGTGCTATAACGACTGATGTCGCAGGAAATCGCATTATGCTAGCCATTATTCCAACTTTTATCGGCAGTGTCTACTACCTTGAAGCAAAGAGTCGCAAGGAATCTGAGCTAGAAGCAGCATTGTATCAGCAGCATAAGACCATTAATCTTTTAGCGGCCGAAAATGAGCGAAACCGAATTGGGCGTGACCTCCATGATACATTAGGCCATACCTTTGCTATGATAACTTTGAAAACAGAGTTAGCTCTAAAACAATTGGATAAGGCTAATTTATTAGCAGTGCGCAAGGAACTAGAAGACTTGCACAATATCAGTCAGGCATCTATGAAGGAAGTTCGTGAATTGGTTAATAACCTCAAATTTCGAACTGTTGCAGAAGAATTGTCAGCAATTCAAGATATGTTTGAGGGTTCTGAAGTGACCCTGCAGGTGATCAATGAATTGGATACCGATCAATTCTCCCCTGTCTTACAATCCAGTATGACGATGATTTTACGGGAGCTGACCACCAATGTTATTAAACATGCTCAGGCTCATCATTGTCAGATCCGTATCTTTCGTAAAAAAGGAATCTGTATTGAAGTAACAGATGACGGTCAAGGATTTGGAGTGTTAGACGCTCAGGACTTGCACTCTATTCAGGAGCGCTTACAGTTAGTAGATGGACAAGTCGCCATCATTTCCCCTAGACAGCCTACCAGGGTTAGTGTGATATTACAGGAAGTGTGGAAAAAGGAACAATGAATTTACTAGTAGCAGAAGATCAAGCTATGTTAAGAGATGCTATGTGTCAACTCCTTCTCATGGAAGAGGATGTAGACGAAGTCTTTCAAGCAGGTAATGGCCGTGAGGCGATCGTACAGATTCAAGAGCAGGAAATTGATGTTGCTATTTTGGATATCGAGATGTCTGAGCTAAGCGGGCTAGATGTTTTAGAGTGGATTCGTGCTAACCGAGAGATGAAGGTTGTGGTTGTGACGACTTTCAAGAGGCTTGGCTATTTCCAGCGAGCAGTTAAGGCAGGTGTAGACGCCTATGTCCTTAAAGATCGCTCTACAACAGAGCTTATGGCAACGATTCGTAAGGTCTTATCGGGGGGAAGGGAGTATTCTCCAGAGTTGATGGAAGATATAGTGAATCAGGAAAATCCTTTAAGCCAGCGTGAGCAGGATATCTTGCGACTAGTCGCCCAAGGGCTTTCAAATAAAATGATTGCTGAGCAGTTATTTCTATCCCATGGGACAGTACGTAACTATCTGGTCAGTATTTTTACGAAATTAGAGGCTAATAATCGTACAGAAGCTGTCCGAATAGCTCAAGAGCGGAGTTGGTTATAATTTTAATCATAACAATAATTATGTAAAAAACTGTTCAAGCGATCGGTTGTTTAGCTTGAAGCAAACGTATTGTTTGCCACTATCCTTAGGTGCTGTTGGACGCTAGCAACCTCCTTCGGAGTTTCATAGCTTAATTTTGAGCCTTAGGTCTCAAAATTCCCGAGTGTTAGAACCGTTTATATCATAGCGTTTCTAATACTTTTAGCACGACGGAGTTGGCTGGATTATGCTCACCTTGCTCGCAAAAATAGGAAATGTATTGAAAAACTTGCAGAACTTCTTGTCTCATTTTATTGGGAAAATAAGGTTGTCTACAGTCTGAACAACTGTTTAAGCGATCAGTTGCTTTTATGCTGTACCAGTATATAGAGAGTCAGTTTTCTTTAATTTCTCTGGGCGGTCTTGTCTCTTTATATTTGTTATAATAGTCTTATGAACGAGCTGATAAAACATAAGTTAGAGTTACTGCCAGCTAATCCTGGCTGCTATATTCATAAGGACAAAAATGGCAAGATTATCTATGTCGGTAAGGCAAAAAATTTAAAGAATCGGGTACGGTCTTATTTCCACGGGAGCCATGATACAAAGACAGAGATGCTGGTCTCAGAAATTGCCGATTTTGAGTATATAGTGACAGGGTCTAATACTGAGGCGCTGCTCTTGGAAATTAACCTCATCCAAGAAAATATGCCCAAGTACAATATCCGTCTCAAAGATGATAAATCCTATCCTTATATCAAGATTACCAATGAGCTCTATCCACGCCTCATGATTACGAGACAGGTACGAAAGAACGACGGGATTTATTTTGGTCCTTATCCCGACTCAGGAGCAGCGACCGAGATTAAGCGTTTGCTGGATCGTATTTTCCCTTTTAAAAAGTGTACCAATCCCGCTAATAAGGTTTGCTTTTATTATCATCTAGGACAGTGCAATGCCCATACCGTCTGTCAAACAGATCAAGCGTATTGGGATACCCTCAAAGAAGATGTTAAAAACTTTCTCAATGGTAAAGATAATAAGATCATTGACCAGATTAAGGAGAAAATGCTCAAGGCCTCGGAACTCATGGAGTTTGAGCGGGCAGCTGAGTATCGTGACCTGCTTGAAGCCATTAGCAAACTTCGGACCAAGCAACGTATCATGAATCAAGATATGATGGATCGTGATATCTTTGGCTATTATGTCGACAAGGGCTGGATGTGTGTACAGGTCTTCTTTGTCCGTCAAGGCAAGCTGATCCAGCGGGATGTCAATATGTTTCCCTACTACAATGAGCCTGAAGAGGATTTTCTCACCTATGTCGGTCAATTCTATCGTGAGAGCAAGCACTTCTTGCCAAAAGAGGTTTTTATTCCTCAGGACATCGATGAAAATCTCGTCAAAGCAGTAGTGGGTACTAAGGTCATCAAACCTCAGCGTGGCGAGAAGAAGCAGTTGGTCAATCTAGCGACTAAGAATGCCAGGGTCAGCCTTCAGCAAAAATTTGACCTGCTGGAAAAGGATATCAAAAAGACAAAAGGAGCTATTGAAAATATTGGCGAGTTGCTGAATATTCCGACTCCGCACCGTATTGAGTCTTTTGATAACTCCAATATCCAAGGGACTAGTCCAGTGGCTGCCATGGTTGTCTTTGTTGATGGGAAACCCAGTAAGAAAGACTATCGTAAGTTTAAAATCAAGACGGTTGTTGGTCCAGATGACTACGCCAGTATGCGTGAGGTCATTTATCGGCGTTATAGTCGGGTCATGCGAGATGGTTTGACCCCACCTGATTTAATCGTTATTGATGGTGGACAAGGTCAGGTCAATATTGCCAAAGAGGTCATCCAAGACCGTCTAGGCTTAGATATTCCTATTGCAGGTCTTCAAAAAAATGATAGGCACCAAACCCATGAATTGCTCTTTGGTGATCCTCTGGAAGTCATTGATCTGCCAAGAAATTCTGAGGAGTTCTTTCTCTTACAGCGTATTCAGGACGAAGTCCATAGATTCGCGATTACCTTCCACCGTCAGGTTCGCAGCAAGAATAGCTTTAGCTCCAAATTGGACGGCATTCCTGGCCTTGGACCTAAACGCAAGCAGCTCCTGCTTAAGCATTATAAAAGCCTGACTAAGATCCAAGAAGCAGATGTGGATGATATCGTCAACTGTGGCATACCTAGAAATGTCGCAGAGGCAGTGAAGGAAGCACTGACACAAGAAGAAGTTGTAGATAAGACGTAAATAGCTCTATAAGCATATTAAAACCGCTTACCTAATCCTTTATGAGTATAAGAAGTGGTATATGAAATTGAAATTGTTTGACAAGCGGCCGCCCTATGGTGGTCGCTTTTTGGTATTTAGAAAAATGTTTATATTGTTATTTGAAATTATTGTGATACAATAATTTTAGAGAAATTATTATTGTCTGGCAATAATTTAAAAGGAGAGATGTATGAAATTAAATATTTTTAAATGGTTAAGACTGATCTTGTATTTATTCCAATTTCTAGTCGTTGCTTTGATTATTTTGCTAATAGTGGGGATCTTTGGGGTAATATTCAGTGAGGAAAATCATCAGGGTATCTTTGTTTTTGATTATGGTTCTTCAACGATTACAATGCCAGTTATTATTCCTTTTTTAGTTCTCACTATTTTAGTAATTATGACTGGCATTTTGTCAGTAGTTCTTTATTGCTTGAGAAAATTATTATTAAACTTTCAATTTGATAAATATTTTTACCAATCTAATTTAAAGATTTTAAAAGTTGTTTTTATATTAGGAATAAGCTTCACAATTTTACAATTAGGGGTTCATATTATTCTTAATAGCAGTAATATTGATAGGATTAGTGACTTCTATACTTTTACTATAAAGGACTACTTTATCAATATCATTTTTTTAGTAATTAATTTCATTTTTATAATGATATTCCAAAAAGGCATTGCTTTGAGGAAAGAAAATGAGGAGATAATCTAATGAAATGGAAGAAATAAAAATAAATTTAGATGAGGTTATTAAGTCAAGAAACATGACATCTAAAGAACTTGCTAAAAGAATCAATATAACAGAAGCTAATTTATCGATTTTAAAAACTGGTAAAGCAAAAGGAATCCGTTTTGAGACATTGATGAACATTTGTCGAGAATTAGATTGTCAGCCGGGTGATATTTTAGAATATAGAAAATGAGGAGATATTTATGAAAAAATTACTTGCTATATTATTATTTATTAGTACCTTCTTCTTTTTCGTTGGTTGTTCATTGTGGACTAATGATACATCAACTGAAATAAAGAGCGAACTGCAAAATGATTTATCAAAGGAAGACCTCAAAGATTTGAAAATTCAACAATTAGTAGAATTAAAAACAGGTGACACTTTTGAGTTAAAGCAGCCTTTTAAGGGCTCAATATATGTGATGGCGAGTCGAGATGAGATTGAGAAAGTATCAGATTTGAATCTTAAAATAGGAGAAAGTGAGTTTGAAAAAGTAAGTAAAAATACTAGTCAAGATTTCAATTTTAGAAAGCAAGGCAAAACATATTTCTCTATCAAAAGAATCAAAGTAAAAAATATTAGTTCCGTAAAAATAATTTCAGACAGTGAAGCTAAGTTATTAATAGCTTTTAGGAAAGACTAAATTTTAAGGTACCAGTAACTAGTCATTTTTAAAGTAATCTATTTTACCCGACAGCAGCCTTTTATAGTCGTAGCGGAAAATTGCTTGACCTTTTCATTTATGATACTCTAAATCTACTTTAACACTTAGAAAGGGATTCTTATGGTAAAAGAATACGATTATATTGTCCTTGGAGGTGGTTCTGGGGGGATTGCTTCGGCTAACCGAGCTGCTATACATGGTGCCAAAGTGCTCTTGATTGAGGCAGCGGAGACTGGCGGGACCTGTGTCAACCGTGGTTGTGTCCCTAAAAAGGTCATGTGGTACGGGGCTCAGGTTGCTGAAGCTATTCATAAGTATGCTGGTGAATACGGTTTTACCGTGGGAGAGACAACTTTTGATTTTACAACCCTGAAAAATAACCGTGAAGCCTACATTGACCGTATCCACGGTTCTTATGAACGAGGATTTGCAGCAAATGGTGTAGAGGTACTGAATGCTTATGCCACCTTCCTTGATGACCACACCCTAGAAGCTAACGGTGAAACCTATACAGCACCCCATATTCTCATTGCGACAGGTGGGCACGCCCTCATTCCTGATATTCCAGGAGCTGAGTATGGTATCACTTCCGATGGCTTCTTTGAGTTAGATGAGGTTCCTAAGCGCGTGGCTATTGTCGGAGCGGGTTATATCGGTGTTGAGATTGCTGGTGTTCTGCATACGCTTGGTAGTGACGCTCACCTCTTTGTTCGTAAGGATCGTCCCCTTCGCAACTGGGACAATTACCTAACGGATGCCCTCATGGAAGAAATGGAAAAAGACGGTCCAACCCTGCATAAACATTGTGTACCCAAAGCAGTGGTCAAGAATGCTGATGGTTCCCTAACGCTCAGCTTTGAAAATGGTGAGGAACATACCACTGATGTCCTTATCTGGGCTATTGGGCGTGTCGCTAATACCAAGGGCTACGGACTGGAAAACACCGGAGTGGCTCTTAACGAGCGTGGCTTTATCCAAGCTGATGAATACGAAAACACCAATGTTTCAGGTGTTTACGCCATCGGTGATGTCAATGGTAAGATCGAGCTAACCCCAGTTGCCATCAAGGCAGGACGTCAGCTGTCAGAGCGCCTCTTCAACGGTCAAACAACAGCTAAGATGGATTATACCAATGTCCCAACCGTAGTCTTTAGCCACCCGGCCATGGGAATGGTCGGTCTTACTGAAGAGCAAGCCATCAAGCAGTATGGTGAAGATCGTATTAAGACTTACAGCTCTTCCTTTACGTCCATGTACACAGCTATGGCTGATCATCGTCAAGTATCTCGCATGAAGTTAGTAGTCATGGGAGATGATGAAAAAGTTGTCGGTCTCCACGGTATCGGTTATGGTGTCGATGAAATGATTCAAGGCTTCGCAGTTGCGATCAAGATGGGAGCTACTAAAGCTGATCTCGACAGCACTGTTGCTATTCACCCAACCGGAGCGGAAGAATTCGTGACCATGAGATAAGCAGAGCAGGTCATTGCTAGATAAGAGCAACAAAGAGTCTGAGACAAAGTTCAGGCTCTTTTGCATTATTCTAAATTTACCACGATTTATTGATTTTTGTCCCTCTCTCTTTCATGATATCAACTGATAGGGATGACTAGAAAAAGCCTCTCAAGGATTTGCCCTGAGAGGTTACTAGTCTTTTAATCATTCATTACTCTGCTGTATGCAATTATTCTTGAGCTGCAGGAGCTTCCGGCGTTTGCGTATTGGCACCGCCATCATCAGTTGTGCCAGCATCGTTGCCATTTTGACTATCAGCAGTATCAGTATTAGATTCAGATGTTTGGGTGTCTCCTCCTTGATCTGTTTCTTTCGCTGTTGATTGGTTGGTTTGACCTTGATTAGTAGAGGCATCTGTCTGACTTTGTGATTGGTCTGTATCCTTTTCTTCACGGATAATAGTGGTTGTAGAGGTTTTAGAAGAATCGGTATCTTTGTTGTCAGACTTGTGAGTATAGTTGTAAAGTGTGATTGAAGATACAATAATGGCTAAGATGGTACCAATAGTCGTCAAGGTAATACGCAGAGCTGAAAATCCTTTTTTAGTAGTGTGGACGATTTTCTTGGTCGCCTTGGCTTTTGGAACTTTCTTCTTTGGATTGTTTTTTTGAGAACGTGAATATTCAGACATGTCTTTCCTCATCTCTTATAGATTGTTTACTTCTAGTTTACCAAAAAATAACCGCTTTGGCTGAAAAAAACTCCTTCACTTTACTTAGCTTGAAGTGATTATGTTTTTATGAATTTCCAATTAATTGGGCTAGATAGGCTTTTGTGCTATAATGAAGCTAATTGATTTTTTGAGGATATATTATGATTTATTTTGATAACTCAGCAACGACCCAGCCCTATTCTGAAGCCTTACATACCTACCAAGAAGTAGCGACAAAGATGTTTGGCAATCCCTCTAGTTTGCACAATCTAGGGGATAAGTCGACCCGTATCTTAGAGGCCTCTCGTCAGCAGATTGCAGCCCTACTTGGAGTCTCTTCAGAAGAGATTTTCTTTACCTCTGGTGGGACTGAGGGTGATAATTGGGCCATAAAAGGAACTGCTTTTGAAAAAGCGGCTTATGGAAAACATATCATCGTGTCAGATGTTGAGCATCCGGCTGTCAAGGAGACGGCGCAATGGTTAGCTCATCAGGGATTTGATGTCGATTTTGCACCGGTTGACGAACGAGGATTTGTCAAGGTAGATAGCTTGGCGCAACTCTTGCGCTCGGATACGATCTTAGTGTCTATTATGGCTGTCAATAATGAAATCGGTGCTATTCAACCCATTCAAGCTATTTCAGATCTTTTGGCAGACAAGCCGACTATTACCTTCCATGTCGATGCGGTTCAGGCTATCGGCAAGATTCCAACGGCTAGATATTTAACGGATCGTGTAGATTTGGCCTCGTTTTCAGGTCATAAATTTCATGCTGTGCGAGGGGTTGGTTTCCTCTATAAGAAGGCAGGCAAGCGTATAAGTCCTTTACTAACTGGAGGCGGTCAAGAGAGTGACATGCGCTCAACGACTGAAAATGTTGCAGGAATTGCTAGTATGGCTAAAGCGCTTCGTCTTGTTATGGACAAGGAAGGACTGGCTCTTCCTAGGATTTCGAAAATGAAGGAAACTCTTTACAAGGCTTTGAGTCAGTATCAGGATATCCATATTTTCTCAGAGCCAACTGATGACTTTGCTCCTAACATCCTAACGCTTGGTATCAAAGGAGTTCGTGGTGAAGTCATTGTCCACGCTTTTGAAGAACATGAGATTTATATTTCAACTACCAGTGCCTGCTCCTCAAAAGCAGGAAAACCAGCCGGAACACTGATTGCCATGGGTGTCCCAACAAAAATCGCTCAGACAGCTGTCCGAATCAGCCTGGATGATGACAATGATATGAGTCAAGTAGAGCAGTTTCTAACGATTTTTAAGCAAGTGTATGACAGAACACAAAAAGTAAGAGCATAAATACTTTTAATCGGGATAGTCAGCAGCTAAAAATGAGAGTGTGATTGCATTTTGGGTAATCCTTTGACTTTTTAGGCTTATTCTGATTAATAGTTTTTAGTAATGATGAATAGAACAAGAGTAAAAGGAAAAAGATACAACATGTTACAGTATTCAGAAATTATGATTCGCTATGGTGAATTGTCAACTAAGGGAAAAAACCGTATGCGCTTTATCAACAAGCTCAAGCGGACGATTCAAGATGTTTTATCTGTGTATCCAGATGTTAAGGTGAGTGCCGATCGGGATCGTGGCCATGTTTTTCTTAATGGGACAGATTATCACACGGTGGCGGAGAGTCTCAAGCTCATCTTTGGGATTCAAGCTTTTTCCCCTGTTTATAAGGTTGAGAAAGATCTGGATATCCTCAAAAAAGCTGTTCAAGAGATTATGACAGATCTTTATCAAGATGGTATGACCTTCAAAATCACTGCCAAGCGTAGTGATCACGACTTTGAGTTAGATAGTCGTGAGCTCAACCAATATCTTGGTAACTCTGTCTTTGATGTTTTGCCAGCTATCACAGCCCAGATGAAAAAGCCTGATGTCAACTTGAAAGTTGAGGTCAGACAGGAAGCTATCTATATCTCACATGAAGAGGTGAAAGGAGCAGGTGGACTGCCTGTAGGTACAGCAGGCAAAGGTATGCTCATGCTCTCAGGTGGGATTGACTCTCCGGTCGCTGGTTATCTTGCTCTTAAGCGAGGCGTCGATATTGAGGCTGTCCACTTTGCCAGCCCTCCTTATACTAGTCCTGGTGCGCTCAAAAAAGCCCATGATTTGACTCGTAAATTGACGAGATTTGGTGGCAATATTCAATTTATCGAAGTTCCTTTTACTGAAATTCAGGAAGAAATCAAGGCTAAAGCGCCTGAAGCATACTTGATGACTCTGACACGCCGGTTTATGATGCGTATTACTGATCGTATCCGTGAAGAACGTCATGGTTTAGTGATTATTAATGGGGAAAGTCTGGGACAAGTAGCGAGTCAAACTCTGGAGTCGATGACGGCTATCAATGCGGTAACAAATACCCCTGTTATCCGTCCAGTTGTGACTATGGATAAGCTTGAAATCATTGATATTGCTCAAAAGATCGATACTTTTGACATCTCTATCCAGCCCTTTGAAGACTGTTGTACAATCTTTGCTCCTGATCGTCCTAAGACTAATCCAAAGATCAAAAACGTTGAACAATATGAAGCACGACTCGATGTTGAAGGCCTTATTGATCGTGCTGTTCAAGGCATTATGGTTTCTGAAATCACACCGGAAGGTCAAAATGACGCTGTAGATGATATGATTGAGGGCTTATTGTAGGAGATTATAAGTGTGCAATATCTGGGAGTTTTAATGGCTGTTATGATATTTGTGTATTTATCCTAATGGAAAGACCTATTCAGTATTTGTTTCGGATGCCGATTCTAGTCAAGTTGCCAAAGTAAGAAACACTGGTAAAGATCAACTGGTCATAGTTGGATTCAACAAATCAGGCAAACCTGTTCACATTTTATTCACAGAAAGAAAAGCAACAAATGAATCTATCAAGCAAATTGACTATCTTGCCAGAGAGCGAATGGAATCTTTCGATAAGAGATAAGGTTCAGGAACTTTATTTTTCTGCTTTTCCAGCGGAAGAGCGCTTAGACTGGCAGTGGTTGCTTGAGAAATCCGAATCTGGTCAGGCGGATTTTATGGCTTATTACGACGGTGGGGAGTTTGTTGGTTTCACCTATAGCCTTCAGTCTGATGAGGTTTACTACCTCCTGTTTTTAGCTGTTTCTCCCTCTAAGCGTTCACAAGGCTATGGCAGCTCTATTCTTGAAATTGTGGCAGAGAAAGCTGATAATCGTCCTATTTACCTAGTTATTGAGCCTCTGGGAGAAGAATCACCAAATCTTGATCAGCGAGCAAGCCGATTCGCATTTTATCAAGCCAATGGTTACCGGATGACGAACTATCTCTATTATGAGAATAGTGAGATTTATCAAGTTTTGGTAAATCGTGATACGTTCCAAATAGGGGCGTTTGCTGAAATGATAGAAGTGATAGAGGGAGCAGGCGTTACTGTCGGATTGAAAAAATTTTAAGACTGAGTTAAAAAGCTTGATACTTTAAATTAATTGTGATAACTTATTACAAGAAGGTTACTGAAAAGTAACTTAATATTTTTAACATATAGGGAGAAGAATATGTCGAATAAGAAGTATTCAAGAGTTACCTTGCTAAGTAGCTTGGTACTCGTTATGGCATCCGGAGCTGCTTTGGCAGATCATGCTTATGCAGATGAGACGTCATCTGCTGCACCTGCTAGCGCTGAGGTGGCCCCTGCTGCTGATCAAGAAGCTGCGACACCAGAATCATCAGCAGTTGCTCCTACAGTAACTGAAGTTGATAAAAAGGTTGAGGGTAATACAACGACAACAACATCCGAAGTGACTTCACAAGAGTTAGAGGATGCTAAGCAAGCAGCACAAGATGCTGGTGTAGCCTTGGAAGAGGCTGACCCTCAAGTACAACCGTCTGTAGAAGCAGCTGATGCGGATAATAAAGAACAAGCTCAAAAAATTCAACAAACGATTGAGGAGTACAATAAGGCTAAAGCAGCTCACGATGAAGCTCTAGCTAAGTTGCCTCAAGAGCAAGAAAAGTACAAGGCAGATCTTGCCGCTTATCAAGAGCAGCTAAAAGAGTATGAAGCTAAAAAGGCTGCCTATGACGAGTATAAGAAATTAGTGGATCAAGGTATTGGTGCTGGTCGTGTTGAGACAGCTCAAGGATTGATCTTTACTAATGAACCAGAAGCAACCTTTACTATCGAAGGGGTCAATAGCTATCTTAAAAAAGATGTCAGAGCAGCACACAGTACAGATGATATTCTCGCTCAGTATAACACCGATAAATATACAGATGCTGATTTTTCTGCTGAGAATGGCTATGCCCCAAATGAAGATACTTGGTTCAAGATGAATGTCGGAGATACGGTTACCGTAACTTACGAAAACATCAAAAACTCAACCTATAACGATAAGAAAATTGCTAAGGTTGTTTCCACTTATAAACTTGATAGTACGACAAATAACGATAATAACGCCTTAGTTCAACTCTACCATGATCCGACTAAGACGATCTTTATTGGAGCACAAACTTCACGTGAAGGACGTCAGGATGAAATTTCCATCACGATGCAGATTACCTTCTACGATGAAAACGGCAATCCAATCGATCTCTCTGACAACCGCTCGATCATGAGCTTGTCATCGTTGAACCACTGGACAACTGACTTTGGTGACCACGTTGAAAAAGTGAGCCTAGGAAATAATGAATTTATCCAAATTCCTGGTTCATCTGTCAAATTGCATGGGGATTCTATCTATTCTGATAAGGATAACCAATACAAGTCTAACGGTGCAACTTTCAATGGTGATGGCGATACTGGTTGGGATGCGATCAATGCAGATGGTACCCCACGTTCTGGTACTGCCTACTATGGTGCAGGGGCAATGACCTATAAGGGTGAGCCTTTCACCTTCACTGTGGGTGGAAATGATCAGTACTTGCCGACAACGATCTGGTTTGCCGTTAATTCGGTAGTCGCAGTTCCTCAGCCACCAGGAGAAGCACCAGTTCCTCCAACAGAGCCAGGTGTTCCTGATCTTGAGGTTCCTACAGCTCAATGGCACAGGAACCGTGTAGTAGTTATCACTACACCACCAGCGGATGAAGAAAAACCACCATTGGATATCACGGCTACACCAAAAACACCAGCTCCAAAGAATAATAAGCCGGTTGCCTCTGTCAATGTGACCCCTGAGCAGGGCGATCCAGTAGCAGAGCAAGAGCTTCCACAAACTGGTGATCAGGCTATGTCTACAGCTGTTTCAAGCTTTGGTCTTGTGTCTATCGTTATGGGTATCCTGACCTTCTTTGGATTCAAATCAAAGTCTAAAAACAATGATTAATCTATCAGTAACAAGGAAGTAGCGACTTAGTTGTTATACCTTGATCTGATTTGTAGCATCAACTATAAAGCGATAAATTGGGACTAGGTCCTGGTTTGTCGTTTTTTTTATGGGATAAAGGTTTCGATGTCACACGAATAGAAGGATAATTCTTTACTGAGAATCTGTTTAAACTTTTATCTTGTCATAATGAATTGAGAATGCTAAAATACTATTGTTGACTAGTATGCACATCCTGTGCAACCGCACGACTATCGTTTTAAGCAGTTTTGTACTCACGATACAAGGCGAGTCTTCACATGAAGGAGATTTCCTTCACAATCAAATCTTATAGGAGGTGCATGATGAGCACATACGCAATCATCAAAACAGGTGGTAAGCAAGTTAAAGTTGAAGTTGGTCAAGCTATCTATGTTGAAAAACTTGATGTTGAAGCAGGAGCAGAAGTGACATTTGATCACGTTGTTCTTGTTGGTGGAGAAACAACTAAAGTTGGTACTCCAGTTGTGGAAGGTGCTACTGTTGTTGGGACTGTTGAGAAGCAAGGTAAGCAAAAGAAAGTTGTTACCTTCAAGTACAAACCTAAAAAAGGTAGTCACCGTAAACAAGGTCACCGTCAACCTTACACTAAAGTTGTTATCAACGCTATCAATGCTTAATTTTGCATAATGATTGAAGCTACATTTATACGAGACGCTTCCGGTTGGTCAGAAATGTTAGTGACTGGCCACGCCGGCAGCGGTGAGTATGGCTTTGATGTGATTTGTGCTTCCATTTCTATGCTGACCCTCAACTTTATTAATTCTGTAGAGGTAATGACTGGACTGGAGCCAATTGTGGAATTAAGAGATGGTGGTGGTTATCTCAGAACTTCTAAACCTTCTGGGATGACTTCTAAACAAAATCAGGTTTGGCAAACCTTATTTCAATCTGTAGTGATTGGATTTGAGAATCTTGCTGAAAATTCTAGTGAGTATGTTGCCCAGCCTATTATTCAATAATGTTTACAACGAAAGGAAAATACTATGCTTAAACTTAATCTTTCTAACTTGCAATACTTCGCCCACAAAAAAGGTGGAGGTTCTACATCAAACGGACGTGACTCAGAAAGCAAACGCCTCGGTGCTAAAGCAGCTGATGGTCAAACTGTAACTGGTGGATCAATTCTCTACCGTCAACGTGGAACTCATATCTATCCAGGTGCCAATGTTGGTCGTGGTGGAGATGATACGCTTTTTGCTAAGGTTGAAGGCGTTGTTCGTTTTGAGCGTAAAGGGCGCGATAAGAGACAAGTATCTGTTTACCCAATCGCTAAATAAGCTCATACATAGCCAAAACTCAAACGGTCTGATAGGATAGACCGTTTGAGTTTTTTTATTTCTAGCTATAAATTCTAGGTGCTTATTATACATGGCACTACATTTAAAGTGAAAATATCAAAAAAATTAGTAAAGTATTAAAAACAAGAGAAGATAAGGGATTAGAACTCTGATTATACGTGTGATATTGAAGAATTAGCTGTAGATATATGACAAAATATTTGTAATATATTAAATATAATGTTAAAATTAAACGGAGCTTAAAGATTATTATATTTTTGAGCAATAACTTTTTTCAAATTGGGAGGACTCCATTCATGGAGAGGAAAGAACGTTTTAAAATGCATAAGGTCAAGAAAAGATGGGTAACTATCTCGGTTGCGTCTGCGACAATGTTGGCTTCAGCTATTGGAGCATCTGCAGCGAGCGCTGATACGAATGTAGCGCCTGTAGATGATGCTAGCCAACCTATTGTTGCTGGAGAGCAGACACAATCGGATCAAGAGCAAGTAGCTCCTTCTTCTGATGTCGCTGCGACTGCAACGTCAGAAGGTAATGAAGCTGGACAAGAAGCGGTACAAGCTGATGAAGTACAAGCGCCTGTAGCTCAAAAAGCAGCTGTATCTAATGATGTCCAAAGGGTTGCTACAGCAGATGTACAAGCTGATGAAGAGACTTCTGTTACAACACAGACAGCTGATCAATCGTTAGCTTCTGTTCCAAATGTTAAAGAAATCGATGGTAAATACTACTATATCGATCAAGATGGTGAAGCTAAGAAAAACTTCGCTTTCAGTCATGAAGGAAAAGTTTATTACTTCGATGCGACAGGGGCTTTGAAGAATACATCGGCTCGTGCTAATGCTAATCAAGCATCTTCAGCTACCAGTGCTGAGACAACTACCTTTGTTTCCAACAATCGTGCTTATGACACATCAGCTGATAGTTTTGAAGCTATCGATGGTTATTTGACAGCTGATTCTTGGTACCGTCCAAAATACATCTTAAAAGATGGTCAAAAGTGGACAGAGTCAACATCAGAGGATTTTCGTCCTTTGTTGATGGCTTGGTGGCCAGACACAGAAACTAAGCGCAATTATGTTAATTACATGAATAATGTGCTTGGTATCGATAAAGAATTTTCAAACGATGCATCTGTTAGTGATTTGCAAGCAGCATCTGAGGTAATTCAAGCACGTATTGAGCAGCGTATTACTTCAGAGCAAAATGTAGCTTGGTTGCGTGAGGCCATCTCAGCTTTTGTCAAGACCCAGTCTCAATGGAATGGTGAAAGTGAAAAACCATATGATAGTCACCTTCAAAATGGTGCTTTACGCTTTGATAATGACGCACCGTTGACACCAGATACTGAGTCTGATTACCGCTTGCTCAATCGTACACCGAGTGCTCAAACAGGTGTTTTAGATTCACGTTATACTTACAACCCTGATGATCCATTGGGTGGTTATGAATATCTCTTAGCTAACGATGTTGATAATTCCAATCCAGTCGTTCAGGCAGAAAGCTTGAACTGGCTACACTATTTGATGAATTTTGGAAGCATCTATGCTAATGACCCAGAAGCTAACTTTGACTCTATCCGTGTTGATGCGGTGGATAATGTCGATGCTGACTTGCTTCAAATTTCAAGTGATTACTTGAAAGCAGCATACAAAATTAATGAAAATAATAAAAATGCCAACGACCATGTCTCTATTGTAGAAGCATGGAGCAATAACGACACTCCATATCTGCACGATGAAGGCGACAATTTGATGAATATGGACAACAAATTCCGCTTGTCTATGCTTTGGTCTTTGGCTAAACCAACTGCTATTCGTTCAGGGCTTAATCCTTTGATTCACAACAGTGTGGTTGACCGTGAGGTTGATGACCGTGAAGTAGAAGAGGTTCCAAGCTATAGCTTTGCACGTGCTCATGACAGTGAAGTTCAGGATCTGATCCGTGATATCATCAAGGCAGAAATCAATCCTAACTCCTTTGGTTATTCCTTTACTCAAGAAGAAATCGATCAAGCCTTTAAAATTTATAACGAAGACTTGAAGAAAACAGATAAGAAGTACACACACTACAATGTGCCACTATCTTATACGCTTCTGTTGACTAATAAAGGTTCTATTCCACGTGTTTATTACGGGGATATGTTTACAGATGATGGTCATTATATGGCTAATAAGACTGTAAACTACGATGCGATTGAATCACTTCTTAAAGCTCGTATTAAGTATGTGTCTGGTGGACAGCGCATGCAAAACTATAATATCGGTAATGGTGAGATCCTTACTTCTGTTCGTTATGGTAAGGGTGCGCTTAAAGAGAGCGATAAGGGTGATGCAACAACACGTACATCAGGTGTAGGTGTTGTTATGGGTAATCAACCTGGATTTGATTTACAAGGAAATGTTGTAGCGCTTAACATGGGTGCTGCTCATGCCAACCAAGAATATCGTGCTATGTTGGTTTCTACTGAAACGGGTGTAGCTATCTACAATTCTGATGCTGAGGCGCAAGGAGCTGGACTAGTCAAGCGTACTGATGAAAATGGTTACCTTTACTTCTTGAATGATGATCTCAAGGGAGTAGCTAACCCACAAATTTCTGGTTTCCTTCAAGTCTGGGTACCTGTAGGAGCTTCTGATGATCAGGATATCCGTGTAGCAGCCTCAGATGCAGCAAGTACTGATGGACGTTCATTGCATCAAGATGCAGCTTTAGATTCTCGTGTGATGTATGAAGGCTTCTCAAACTTCCAAGCCTTTGCAAGAACTGAAGATGAATATACGAATGTAGTCATCGCTAAAAATGTGGATACCTTCAAATCATGGGGAATCACTGACTTTGAGATGGCACCTCAATACTTGTCATCAACTGACGGTCAGTTCCTTGACTCTGTTATTCAGAATGGTTATGCCTTTACAGACCGTTATGACTTGGGTATTTCTAAGCCAAATAAATATGGTACAGCTGATCAGTTAGTAGCAGCTATTAAAGCCCTTCATAAAGCTGGTATGAAAGTTATGGCTGACTGGGTTCCAGACCAAATGTACACTTTCCCAGAAAAAGAAGTCGTAACGGTAACACGTACAGATAAATTTGGTGTCCCTACTGCAGGTAGTGATATCAAGGGAACGCTTTATGTTACAGACACTAAAGGTAGCGGAAATGACTATCAAGCTAAGTATGGTGGGGAATTCCTTGATGAGTTGCAAGCCAAGTATCCAGAAATTTTCGAGCGTCTCCAAATTTCTACAGGTCAACCGATTGATCCATCAGAGAAAATCAAAGTATGGTCTGCTAAGTACTTTAATGGTTCTAATATTCTTGGACGTGGTTCTGACTATGTTCTAAATGATCAAGTATCTAATCAATATTTCACTGTCAATAAAGAAAATGTATTCTTACCAAGTGCACTTCTTGGAGAAGTGGTTGAAAGTGGTATTCAGTTTGATGGTACTGGATATATCTACAAGTCAAGTACTACTGGAGCTCAAGTGAAGAAGGCCTTCATCAATGAGGGTGGTAATCTCTATTACTTCGGAGAAAATGGTTACATGGTAACTGGTATGCAGTCTATCGATGGTGCTAACTATTATTTCCTTGATAATGGTGTTGCTCTACGTAACAGTATCTATAAAGATGCAGATGGTAAATCCTATTACTTTGCTAATGATGGTAAACGTTATGAAAATGGCTACTTCCAATTTGGTAACGATTGGCGTTATTTCCGCAATGGTGTGATGTCTGTAGGGGTAGATGCTGTTGATGGCAATCTTCAATACTTTGATAAAGATGGTATCCAAACTAAGGGTGAGTTTGTTACAGTTAATGGTGATGTTTACTACTTTGACCTTCATAGTGGTAATGCTGTACAAAATGCCTTTATGCAAGACAATGCTGGACACTGGTATTACCTAGGTCGAGATGGTAAGGCTGTTACTGGTCTCCAAAAGATCAACGGTCAAAATCTTTACTTTGAATCTAATGGTCAACAAGTCAAAGGTGAGTTTGCAACTTCTCAAGATGGTAAGCTTCGCTATTTCGACGCTGATTCAGGTGAAATGTGGACCAACCGTTTCGTATCTGATGCTGCTGGACACTGGTTCTACCTTGGAGCTGATGGAACAGCTGTAACAGGTGCTCAAACGATTAATGGCCAAAAACTTTACTTCGGCTCTAATGGTCAGCAAGTTAAAGGTGGCTTCCGTCATGATAATGGCCAAGTTCGCTATTACGATGCCGATTCAGGTGAGATGTGGACCAATCGTTTTGTTCAAGATAATGAAGGACACTGGTTCTACCTTGGTGAGGATGGCGTTGCTGTAACAGGTGCTCGTGTGATTAATGGTCAACGTCTCTACTTTACAGCTAATGGTCAGCAAGTTAAGGGTAATCTTGTACGTGGAGCAGATCGTCGTTTACGTTACTATGATGCTGATTCAGGAGATCAAGTCTTTAATAGAACTGTTAAAGTTGGTGATCGTTACTACGTCATTGGAGAAGACGGGATTGCCCGTGATCGTTTCTTCTTTGGTCGTTAATAAGTGTTATCAATAGAGATTGTCTATTATAATTGCAAAAGTCGTTTGGGAATAATTCCCAAACGACTTTTGTCATATCGTGGATCATAAAACCAGACAGGCTAAGCCCGTCTGGTTTTAAATATATATTGATGATTAGTAGCTAATGCGTTTACCTAAACCATCAGCTCCGATTTCAAATGTACCTGTACGAGCTTTAACAGTTCTGTTTTTTACAGCTTCTCCAGAGTTATAATCATAGAAGCGGTAGAGTTGCTCACCGTTTGCATCTTTTCCAGCTTCAATGGCTTCTCCCTTGACTTGGAAGTGATCGGAATTAAAGTAGTAGAGCTTACCATTTAGCTCGAAGTTACCATAGGCAGCCTTACCATCTTCTTTGAGGTAGATCCAAGCTTTATCACCGACAGCACCTGAAGGATAGCCGCGTGTATAGTGATGTGGTACTAAGACGAAGCGATTGGTTATCATTTCTCCAGAATCTGGATCGAAGTAGTAAAGGCTATCTCCAATTTGAGCAGTATGTCCTTTGACTTGCTTACCATCTTGGTTGAAGTATAGTGTTTGACCATTGATGTTTTGCCAACCAGTTGCTAGATGACCTTCTGCATCAACGTAGTACCAAGTGTTCACACCGTTTTCTCTATGGAAAGTATTACGCTTAAGGTTAGCGTCTAGGATTTCACCAGTATCATAATCAGTGCGGATAGCTTTACCAGTACTGTCTGTACCAATACCTTTCAGCTGTTGACCATTTTGTTCTGAGAAGTAGTATTGCTTACCATCAATCGTTTGGTAGCCTGTTACAATCTTGCCATCATTGCCATAGTAATAACTGTATCTTGTATCAGGAACAGTATACCAATGGCTACCTGTGCTAGAGCTAGTTGATTGAGTATTTTCTTCAACAGTCGCAGTAGATGCTGGTGTCGTTTGTGTCACAGCCTTGGCTGCAGTCTCAACAGTAGAAGAAGTTTCCTTATCAGTTTGAACAGGCTGCCAGCTTTGTTGCGCTTGATTAGCTTCTTGTGTTTGAGTAGCAGCTGTAGATTCTGAAGTTGCAGCAGGAGCTACTGATGCTGGTTGTTGTACAGTAGCTTGTGATTCTAAACCACTTCCTGGTTTTGCAATGATAGCACCAGAATCAGCAGGAGTACTCTGAGCTTTTTGCTCATCAGCTTTAGCTGGATTGCTGGACGCAAGTAGGGATACTGACAGCGCTGTCAGTGTTCCAGCTATCGTTACCCAGTGCTTTTTGGATTTGTGTAGTTTATAAGTTGTCTTTCCTTGCATTCTTATTACCTCCCTATGCAATTGTCGTAAGACCTGTTCATTGTAACATAATATGTTAAGAAATGTTTATGGTCTCTGAAATGATTAGATATTGTAATCTTAACGAAATATTAAATAATAAACAGCAATGAAGATAACGTTGATAGAAATAGTGACTTAAAATACTAGTGCTGTTTTTTGATTTTGAGACAACCTTCAAAGAAGGGAAGAGTTGAGATGTTCTAATAGATCAATTTTTGCTATAATAAAGCCAATGATATTATGAAGGGATGACTAATGAATATCCAACAATTACGTTATGTAGTTTCTATTGCCAATAGCGGGACATTCCGTGAGGCTGCTTCCAAACTTTTTGTCAGTCAGCCAAGCTTGTCTGTTGCTGTAAAAGATTTGGAAACAGAGTTGGGATTTCAGATTTTTACACGTACGACTACAGGTGCTGTTTTGACCAGTCAGGGTATGGTTTTTTATGAGAAAGCTTTGGATGTGGTTAAAAGTTTTGATAGTTTTGAAAAACAATACACCAATCCTGATATGGGGACCCCTCAATTTTCGATAGCCAGTCAGCACTATGATTTTTTGCCTCCTTTAATGACCACCTTCTCGCAAAAATATCCTGAGTATAGAGAGTTGAGGATTTTTGAGTCGACGACTGTACAAATTTTAGATGAGGTCAGTCAGGGACATAGTGAGATTGGGATTATTTATATGAATCGGCGAAATAGCAAAGGTATTCAGCAAAAATTGGATAAGTTGGGGTTGGAACTCGTTGAGTTGATTCCCTTTAAAACACATATCTATCTGCGTAAGGATCATCCTCTCACTAAAAAGTCTGTTTTAACTGTAGATGATCTAAGCAATTTACCGACTGTACGTTTTACTCAAGAAAAAGATGAATATCCCTACTATTCTGAGAACTTTATAGATACGTCTGACAGTTCCTTGTTATTTAATGTGACGGATCGTGCCACTTTAAATGGTATTTTAGAACGTACAGATGCTTATGCGACTGGATCAGGCTTTTTAGATAGTAGAAGTGTGAATGGTATAGCTGTCATTCCTATGGAAGATGATCTGGACAATAAGATGGTCTATGTCAAACGTGTAGATACAGCCTTGTCAGCGTATGCGCTTCAATTTATAAAAGAGATGCGTATTTACTTTGATACTTATAGACCATGAGGGGGATTCCTGTGAAATTACGACATCAACTTATACCTATAGTCGTTCTCTTTTTGATCGCACTAGATCAATGGTCCAAGTATTGGGTTGTCGATAGGATAGCCTTGCAGGGTGAGCGTCCCTTTTTACCTTTCGTGTTTCATTTGACCTATGTTCGAAATTATGGCGCAGCTTTTTCTATTTTACAGAACCAGCAGTGGTTTTTTGCACTAATGACGCTTTTGGTGATCGGTGCAGCTGTTGTCTACCTCTGGTACCACAAAGATGGTTCTCTTTGGATAGTTTCTAGTCTGATTTTGATTATAGCGGGTGGTTTAGGAAATTTTATCGATCGTTTACGTCTTGGCTACGTGGTCGATATGATTGAATTAGATTTTATAGACTTTGCTATTTTCAATCTGGCTGATAGTTTTTTAAGTATTGGTGTAGTGGTGATGCTGATTGCCCTATGGAAGGAAGGTGACCATGCAAGTAACAGTTAATGAGTTTGAAGGTGTTCGCCTTGATAAAGCACTGGCAGATTTGACGGAGCTATCGCGTTCTCAGGCTAATGATGCTATCAAGGCAGGGACTGTCTTGGTCAATGGTCAGGCTAAAAAGGCTAAGTATGCTGTTAAGCTAGGAGATATTATTACCTATGAAGCACCTCAAGAGGTTGTTTTGGAATATTCAGCACAAGATATCCCTCTAGATATTATCTATCAAGATGATGATGTTGCTATTATCAATAAGCCTCAGGGAATGGTGGTTCACCCTTCAGCTGGGCATAGTTCTGGTACCTTAGTTAATGCGCTGATGTTTCATATCAAAGATCTTTCATCCATCAACGGTGTGGTTCGTCCTGGTATTGTTCATCGTATTGACAAGGACACGTCGGGTCTGTTGATGATTGCTAAAAATGATCAGGCTCATCAGAGATTAGCTGAAGAATTGAAGCAGAAGAAATCCTTACGTAAGTATGTTGCTATAGTTCACGGTAATTTACCAAATGATAGGGGGGTGATTGAAGCTCCTATTGGTCGCTCAGAAAAAGATCGTAAGAAGCAGGCTGTAAATGCCAAGGGAAAACCTGCTGTAACCCATTTTAAGGTTTTAGAGCGATTTGGCGACTATACTTTGGTTGAGTTACGATTGGAAACAGGACGTACGCATCAGATCAGGGTTCATATGTCTTATATTGGTCATCCTATTGCAGGAGATCCTTTGTACGGTCCCAAAAAGACTCTGAAGGGGCAAGGGCAGTTTCTTCATGCCAAGACGCTTGGTTTCACCCATCCATCTACCGGTGAGGAGTTGGAATTTTCTGCGGAACCGCCAAGCATTTTTCAAGAAACTCTAGAAAGATTAAGAAAAGTCTGATCTAAGCTTGATTTGATAGTCATTATCTGTTACAATGTGTTAAATGAATATGATCCTTTAATCCGGTCCAGAGAGACAGGCAAGGAGTCACGATATTAATGAGGTAAGGGTGAGTTGTACTCTGACCTTGGTTTTGTGTAATCTCCTTGTGAAAGCAAGGAGATTTTTTCATAATTTATTGAAGAGGAAGCTGTCGTATGAAAGTAAAAGAAATTGTAGATGATGTGACAATGAAGCGTGCTATTACACGTATCACCTATGAGATTATTGAGCGGAATAAAAGTCTAGAGAATGTCGTTCTGGCAGGCATCAAGACTCGAGGGGTCTATATTGCTCGTCGCATACAGGAGCGCCTTAAACAGCTTGAAAATGTTGATGTCCCTGCTGGAGAGCTTGATATTAAGCATTTTCGTGATGATATTAGGGCTGAGGAAGATACGACAACGATGCCTGTGGATATTACAGGACGTGATGTGATTCTAGTAGATGATGTCCTTTATACTGGACGCACTATCCGAGCAGCCATTGATAATCTAGTCAGTCTGGGGCGTCCAGCCCGGGTTAGTTTAGCAGTCTTGGTTGATCGAGGCCATCGTGAATTACCAATCCGAGCGGATTATGTTGGAAAAAACATTCCGACTAGGTCTACCGAGGAGATTACGGTGGAGATGACTGAGGTCGATGGCAGGGACTGTGTCTTTATCAGTGAATCGAAATAGAAAAAGGGGATACTATGAATAAGCTTGCTTATGATATATCTGATAGGCCTAAAGCAGGGTTGCTTCTTGGACTATCACTGCAACATTTATTTGCTATGTTTGGAGCAACTGTCTTGGTTCCTATTTTAGTCGGGATTGATCCAGCTATAGCTTTATTTTCAAGCGGTTTAGGTACTCTTGTTCACTTATCAGTTACTAAGTACAAGATCCCGGCTTATATGGGCTCTAGCTTTGCCTACATAGCGACTATGCAGACATTGATGAAGACTGATGGCATGCCAGCTGTCGCTCAAGGGGCGATAGCTGGTGGCTTAGTCTACTTAATCGTAGCTATTATTGTCAAGTTTGCTGGTAAGAATTGGATTGATAAAGTTTTGCCACCGATTGTTGTTGGACCTATTATCATGGTTATTGGGCTTAGCCTAGCAACATCAGCCGTCAATGATGCTATGACAAAAGATGGTAATTACAGCGGTATCAGCTTGCTTGTTGCCATGGTCACCCTGCTTTCTGTTATTGCATTTAACCTTTATGGTAAAAAGATTGTGGCTGTTGTTCCCATATTGCTAGGGCTTATTGTTGGTTACGGCTTTGCTATTGTGGTAGGAGCAGTTAGTGGCCACCCCTTAGTTGATTTCTCAGGCGTAGCTCAGGCATCCTGGCTTGATCTACCTGATTTCCATATTTTCTTGACAAAGGGTCATTTTAAGTTTTACCCCAGTGCTGTTTTAACCATGGCACCGATTGCCTTTGTAACTATGACAGAACATTTTGGACATATTATGGTGTTAAATAGCTTGACGGGACGAGATTTCTTTAAAGATCCTGGTTTGGAGCGTACTCTGACAGGAGATGGTCTGGCGCAGATTGTTGCTGGGATTTTTGGGGCACCGCCTGTAACTTCTTATGGTGAAAATATCGGTGTTATGGCCCTTAATAAAATTTTCTCCGTTTATGTGATCGCAGGGGCGGCAATTCTGGCTATAATCATGAGTTTTGTTGGTAAGGTTTCAGCCCTCTTGCAGTCAATCCCATCGGCCGTTTTAGGTGGTGTTTCTATCGCTCTCTTTGGTGTTATTGCCGCCAGTGGACTGAAAATTTTGATCGAGAATAAGATCGATCTGGATAATAAGAAAAATCTTTTTATTGCTAGTGTTATCTTGGTTTCAGGTATTGGCGGTTTGACCTTGAAAATTGCAGGTCTTGAAATCACTAGTGTGGCATTTTCAACATTACTAGGAATTATTCTGTACCAAATTTTACCAGAAAAGGAATGATAGCATGGTTGTTATAAATGAAGGTGTCTCTCTAAAGCATCTGGTCACAATGGAAACTTTGACGAACGAAGAAGTCCTAGGATTGATTAAACGAGGAATTGCCTTTAAATCTGGTCAAGCTCAAATACAGTTAGATCGACAGTATATGGCAGCCAATCTCTTTTTTGAAAATTCGACTAGGACGCATAAGTCTTTTGAGGTTGCTGAAAAAAAGTTAGGATTGGATGTCATTGACTTCGATGCCAAAACTAGCTCTATCAATAAGGGTGAGACTCTCTATGATACTATCTTAACTATGTCAGCCCTGGGAGTGGATATCTGCGTAGTTCGACATAATCAGGACGATTATTATAAAGATTTGATTGATAGTCGGAGTATTCAGGCGTCTATCATTAACGGTGGTGATGGATCGGGTCAACATCCTAGTCAGAGTCTATTGGATTTGATGACTATTTATCAGGAATTTGGACATTTTGATCGTTTATCTGTTGCTATTGCTGGTGATTTAACGCATTCGAGGGTTGCTAAGTCCAACATGCAAATTCTCAAGCGCTTAGGAGCCCAGCTTTACTTCTGCGGTCCCAAAGAGTGGTATTCTAGTGATTTTGATGTTTATGGGCAATTTGAGGCTATCGACGCTATTGTTGATAAGGTAGATGTTCTCATGCTTCTAAGGGTTCAGCATGAGCGTCATGATGGGGCTAATAGTTTTTCGAAGAAGACTTATCATCAGCAGTTTGGTCTGACAGAGGATCGCTACAAGCGCATGAAAGACAGTGCTATCATTATGCATCCGGCACCTGTCAATCGTGATGTTGAGATTGCAGATCAATTAGTTGAAGCTCCAAAATCAAGGATTGTGGCCCAAATGCAAAATGGTGTATATGTTCGTATGGCGATCATTGAAGCTATTTTGAATGGTAAAACTTAGCTTCATATACGCCTGTAGGTAGTTGAGATAGAGTGAAAGGAAATTATATGGTAAAGAGATTACTTATTTTAGAAGACGGCACTATTTTTGAAGGTCAGGCTTTTGGTGCTGGTATAGATGTTACAGGTGAGATTGTTTTTAATACTGGGATGACTGGTTATCAGGAATCTATTACAGACCAGTCTTACAATGGACAAATTTTGACTTTCACTTATCCCTTGGTAGGTAACTACGGGATTAACCGTGACGACTATGAGTCTATTACACCGACTTGTAAGGGAGTTGTGGTATCTGAGCATGCTCGTTTAGCCAGTAATTGGCGCAACCAAATGTCTTTGGATGAGTTTTTCAAATCAAAAAATATTCCTGGAATTTCAGGTATTGATACGCGTGCATTGACTAAAATTATTCGTCAGCATGGTACGATGAAAGCGACTATTGCTAATGATGGTGATAGCCTCGATCACCTTCAGGATCAATTACGTGCGACAGTACTTCCAACTAACAATATCGAGCAAGTTTCTACCAAAACAGCTTATCCAGCCCCTGGGGTAGGCAAAAATATTGTCTTAGTAGACTTTGGACTTAAACACTCCATTTTACAAGAATTTTCTAAACGCCATTGTAGCGTAACAGTCGTTCCTTATAGCACGACAGCTCAAGAAATTTTGCAATTAAATCCAGACGGTGTTATGCTTTCCAATGGTCCTGGAAATCCGGAGGATGTACCAGAAGCATTGGAGATGATTCGTGGTATTCAGGGTAAAATACCTATTTTTGGTATCTGTATGGGTCATCAACTCTTTAGTTTAGCTAATGGTGCGCAAACTTATAAGATGAAGTTTGGTCACCGTGGTTTCAACCATGCGGTGCGTGAGATTGCTACTGGTCGTGTTGATTTTACTAGTCAAAATCATGGCTATGCTGTTGATCGTGAGACACTGCCGGATTGTCTAATGGTAACTCATGAAGAAATCAATGATAAGTCGGTCGAAGGTGTGCGTCACAGGGATTATCCAGCTTTTTCAGTTCAGTACCATCCAGATGCGGCGCCGGGTCCACATGATGCCAGCTATCTCTTTGATGAATTCCTTGAATTGATAGATGCTTTTAAATTAGAGCAAGCTAGTCGCTAATATTTAATGCTGTCCTGAGAGACACAAATGATAGAAAGGAGAAGATACAAGGTGTTCGACTTAGGTCGAGCGCATTCCAGATTTTTGCTAGGTTATCCTCTAAAGCATTCCAGATGGATCAATGTTTAGGTGATTATCAAAGATTCTAGGGAATTTGTATCATAAGTTATGTCAAAACGTTTAGATATTAAGAAAATTATGGTTATTGGTTCTGGTCCTATTGTTATCGGTCAGGCTGCAGAGTTTGACTATGCTGGAACTCAAGCCTGTCTGGCTCTACGTGAGGAGGGTTATGAAGTTGTTTTGGTCAACTCTAATCCAGCGACCATTATGACCGACAAAGAATTTGCTGATCGTGTTTATATCGAGCCTATTACGGTAGAGTTTGTTACGCGCATCTTGCGTAAGGAGCGCCCAGATGCTTTGCTGCCAACACTTGGTGGCCAAACTGGGTTAAACATGGCGATGGAGCTTTCTAATTCTGGTATTTTGGATGAGCTTGGTGTCGAGCTATTGGGGACTAAACTATCGGCTATTGATCAGGCTGAGGATCGTGACCTCTTTAAGCAATTAATGGAAGAATTAGACCAACCAATTCCAGAATCTGAGATTGTTAATACGGTGGATGAGGCTCTCGATTTTGCAGATAAAATTGGTTATCCTGTTATTGTTCGTCCAGCTTTTACGCTTGGCGGTACTGGTGGAGGGATGTGTGCCAATGAAGAAGAGCTGCGTGAAATAGCTGAGAATGGATTGAAACTCTCCCCTGTTACCCAATGTCTGATTGAGCGTTCGATTGCTGGTTTCAAGGAAATTGAATATGAAGTGATGAGGGATAGTGCTGATAATGCCTTAGTAGTTTGTAACATGGAGAACTTTGACCCAGTTGGAATTCATACAGGTGATTCTATCGTTTTTGCTCCAACGCAAACGCTCTCTGATATTGAAAATCAGATGTTGCGCGACGCTAGTCTAAAAATTATTCGTGCTCTTAATATCGAGGGAGGATGCAACGTTCAGTTAGCCTTGGATCCTAATAGCTTCAAATATTATGTTATTGAGGTTAATCCACGTGTGTCTCGTTCATCGGCTTTAGCTTCCAAAGCTACGGGTTATCCTATTGCTAAGCTAGCAGCGAAGATTGCCGTTGGTTTGACATTGGATGAGATGATTAATCCAGTTACAGGATCAACTTATGCCATGTTTGAACCAGCTTTGGACTATGTTGTTGCTAAACTTCCACGCTTTCCATTTGATAAATTTGAAAATGGTGAGAGACTTTTAGGCACTCAGATGAAGGCTACTGGAGAGGTTATGGCTATTGGGCGTAATATTGAAGAGAGTCTGCTCAAAGCTTGTCGTTCTCTTGAAATCGGTGTGCATCATAATGAGATCCCTGAGTTGGCTCATGTTACTGATGATGCTCTCTTAGAAAAAATTGTTAAAGCTCAAGATGATCGTCTATTCTATATTTCTGAGGCAATCCGAAGAGGATTTACGATTGAGGAAATTGCAGAATTGACTAAGATTGATCTCTTATTCTTGGATAAGTTGCTGCATATCTCTGAGATTGAAGATCTGTTAAAGACTTCCATCAATAATATCGATGCTCTCAAAGAGGCTAAGCGTTTTGGTTTTGGGGATCGTAAGATTGCCGAATTATGGAATATCACCGAAGCAGACATTCGTGAGTTGCGCTTGAATAATGGCATTGTTCCGGTGTATAAGATGGTGGATACCTGTGCTGCAGAATTTGAATCCTCTACACCCTATTTTTATTCAACTTATGCTTTTGAAAATGAGTCTATCAGGACCGAAAAGGAGTCTGTCATTGTACTTGGTTCTGGCCCTATCCGTATCGGTCAAGGGGTTGAGTTTGACTATGCAACCGTTCACTCAGTTAAGGCCCTTCAAAGAGCTGGCTATGAAGCTATTATTATGAATTCAAATCCAGAAACTGTCTCTACAGATTTCTCTGTTTCTGATAAGTTGTATTTTGAGCCTCTAACCTTTGAGGATGTGATGAATGTCATAGATTTGGAGCAACCTAAGGGGGTTATCGTTCAATTTGGGGGGCAAACTGCTATCAATTTGGCTGAACCTCTTTCTCAAGCAGGTGTTGAGATCCTTGGTACTCAGGTTCAAGATTTGGATCGTGCTGAAGATCGTGATCTTTTTGAACAAGCTCTTAAGGATTTGGATATTCCACAACCTCCTGGACATACGGCAACAAATGAAGCAGAAGCCATAGAAGCCGCCCGTGAGATTGGTTTTCCTGTCTTGGTTCGTCCATCATACGTTCTTGGTGGCCGTGCTATGGAAATCGTGGAAAACGAAGAGGATCTACGTTCTTATATGCGCACAGCTGTTAAAGCCAGTCCAGACCATCCTGTACTTGTAGATTCTTATTTAGTAGGAAGAGAATGTGAAGTTGATGCTATCTCTGATGGTAAAGATGTACTGATTCCAGGTATTATGGAGCATATTGAGCGGGCAGGAGTGCATTCCGGAGATTCCATGGCGGTTTACCCACCCCAAACCTTCTCGCAAGATATTATTGATACGATTGCGGACTATACCAAGCGTTTAGCGATTGGGCTTAATTGTATTGGTATGATGAATATTCAGTTTGTTATCCATGATGAAAAGGTTTATGTCATTGAGGTCAACCCACGCGCTAGTCGTACGGTACCATTCCTATCTAAGGTTACGGATATTCCGATGGCGCAGGTGGCGACCCAGTTGATTCTAGGTCAGAGTCTAGCTGATCTGGGTTATAAGGATGGTCTTTATCCAGCAAGTTCAAATGTCCACGTTAAAGCTCCTGTCTTCTCCTTCACCAAGTTAGCTAAGGTTGATAGCCTTTTAGGACCTGAAATGAAATCTACTGGTGAAGTCATGGGATCAGATAGGACGCTTGAAAAGGCACTTTATAAGGCATTTGAGGCTAGTTATCTACATCTTCCTACCTTTGGAAATGTCATTTTTACTATCCATGATGACACTAAGGAAGAAGCTCTTGATTTGGCTATGCGTTTTGATGCTATTGGTTATGGTATCTACGCTACTTCTGGAACTGCCGAGTATTTTGAGGCTAATGGACTCAACCCGATCCTAGTTAATAAGTTAGGAGAAGATGATGCTAATGATATTCCAGCCCTTCTTCGCAAGGGTCTTGTACAGGCGATTGTCAATACTGTTGGGACTAAGCGTACTGCTGATGAAGATGGACAGACTATACGCAGTGCCGCTATAGAAGCAGGTGTCCCTCTCTTTACAGCATTAGATACCGCAGATGCTATGGTTCGTGTGCTAGAAAGTCGTAGTTTCACGACACAAGCAATATAAAGTTCATTTACTAGTCATTTAGCCCAGCTGTTGTTATATATAGCATTAGACATTGTTTTGTTAAGGTAAATTGCTCAGTCCCTTAGTCTAATGATAAAGCCAATGATTATCTTTATTGAATTTTTCGATATTGATAGGATTAATGACTGTTTTTTCTATTGATAGAAAATAAAATGGTGTCAAGAAAAAAACTGTCAATCGAAATTGATAATGTCTTGAAAAAATCGGTCAGATAAGTGAAAATTGGTTATAATAGTGGTTGAGAGGTATTCCTCTCATGTTTGAATTCTTCATAAGATTTTCCGATTTTATGAAGGTATTGCTTGAAAGATGCAAGTTTCCACGGATGGGATTGTGGTGGAATA